>NZ_JCAALU010000009.1:0-329035 GCF_059609455.1 Paenibacillus liaoningensis | reverse complement strand
CATGCGACCAAGTTGTGTATCCGGTATTAGCATTCGTTTCCGAATGTTATCCCAGTCTTACGGGCAGGTTACCTACGTGTTACTCACCCGTCCGCCGCTAACTATCAGGAGCGCAAGCACTCCATCAAGTCCGCTCGACTTGCATGTATTAGGCACGCCGCCAGCGTTCGTCCTGAGCCAGGATCAAACTCTCCATTTAGGTGTTGTTTGACTTGCTCATTACTTAACTAGCTATTTAAAACATTGTTTGGATTTTGACGTGATCCATTTGTTCAGTTTTCAAGGAACTTGTTTGTCACATTTTGTAGTGACAGTTGTATATGTTATCACCATTCTTCGACAGTGTCAACAGCTTATTTTATTGTTTATTTCTCAATATTTCTGCTGTGTAACGCGATGTCTCCGAAGCGACAAGAAGTAATATACCATGTCCATTTTCGAAATGCAACTACTTTCGCAAAAAACTTTTCATTTTTTATTAATCCACCTTTAAATCCTTAGCCCTTATAACGATAAAAAGCGCCGCGCACGTCCCAAAACCCAGGCGTGGCGGCACTTTTCGGTCTATTACGCTTCGTTTCCTTCTAATAAACGCTGCAATTCGGCTTCATCTTCAATAACGGTAACACCGAGCTCCTTCGCTTTCGTGAGCTTGCTGCCTGCATTTTCGCCCGCAATGACATAATCCGTCTTCTTCGACACGCTGCCGGATACTTTCGCTCCGCATGCTTCGAGCTTCTTTGCAGCTTCGTCGCGGCTCATGCCGGATAATGTCCCTGTAATGACCACCGTTTTGCCGCTGAATACACTATCTTCCCGTACAACGGCTTTATGCTCCGCTTCCGCGCTTACACCTGCAGCCCGCATACGGGCGATGCTGTCAGCCATTACCGGATCGGCAAAGAAGCTTACAATACTCTCCGCTACAATACCTCCGATATCAGGCAGCTCCACCAGCTCTTCCGCCGAAGCGGCCATAACAGCATCCAGGCTGCCATAATGATCTGCTAGCGTCCGCGTGGTGGACTTCCCTGTATTCGGAATGCCGAGCGCATATAGAAATGCCGTCAAATCCCTGCTCTTGGACTTCTCGAACGCATCAAGCAGCTTGCGCGCCTTCCGCTCGCCGAACCGTTCAAGCTTAATCAGATCGTCATACTCCAGCGCATACAGATCAGCAGGGTCATGCACCTTGCACTCTGTAAACAGCTGTTCAGCCGTCATAACGCTGAATGTATCAATATCCATCGCATCGCGCGAGGCAAAATGCGTAATACGACCGATCATTTGCGGACCACAGCCTAAGCGGTTGTTGCAAAACAAATGCGCGCCGCGCTGCTCAAGCTCCGTGCCACAAGAAGGACACTGCTCTGGAAAGACGATTTCCTGGCCATCTATTTCATCGGTTTTGCCGAGTATTTCCGGTATGACATCGTTGGAGCGGCGAATGGTTACGAACGTACCAAGCGCAAACTTAAGATTTTTCCGTTCAATATCGCCTATATTGTTGAGCGTGCAGTTTTGCACCGTCACTCCGGCAAGCTCAACGGCTTCGACGCGTGCGACAGGCGTTATTTTGCCAGTACGGCCAACTTCCCAAGAAACGGATTGCAATATAGTTGCCGCTTCTTCCGCTTCGAACTTAAATGCAACCGCCCAGCGCGGAAACTTGTCTGTATAGCCGAGCGCTTCACGAGTGCGGATATCCGTGAGCTTGACCACAGCTCCATCTATTAAATAATCGAGATCGGTACGGCCCTCTGCCAAACGCTCCAGTTCCGCCGCCACCTCTTCAATCGTATCAAAGTAGACTGCATACGGATTTACTTTAAACCGGTTGTCCCGCAAAAACTGCTGCATTTCCTGATGGGTGGTGAATGCCAGCTCTTCCGAATAGCCTATATTGTAGAAAAAAGCGCTCAGCTTCCGCTCAGCCGTCGTCTTCGGATTTAAGTTGCGCAGGGCGCCAGCAGCTGCATTGCGCGCGTTTTTGAGCGGCTCAGCAGCCGTCTGATTGTACTTCTCCAGCACCGACAGCTGCATAATACCCTCGCCTTGCACCTCAATCAAACCCTCCCGATAAGGAATCGTGAGCGGGACAGAACGAATCGTCTTCACCTGTGCCAGAATCCCTTCGCCTATCGCTCCATTGCCCCGCGTAGCCGCCTGAATCAGTTGTCCATCCTCATAGGTCAAGTTCAGCGTCAATCCATCGAACTTCAGCTCAATAACATAGCTTGGGTCTGGGAGCGGATCAACATCTGGATTTTTCGTATTATAATCGTTTACCGCCCGCAGCATCCGCTGGTTCCAGGCATGCAGCCCTTCAATGTTTTGCGCCTTGTCCAAGCTCCACAGCTTGGCCCGGTGACGATGCGGCTCAAAGCCCTTAAGCAGTTCTCCCCCAACACGCTGCGTTGGCGAATCAGGAAGCACGGTTCCCGTCTCCTTCTCCAATGCGACCAGCTCATCATAAAGCTTGTCATAATCAGCATCGTCAATGGACGGCTGATCCAGCGTGTAATACTGGTAGTTATGTGCGGTAATTTCATCAATTAGCGTAATCATTCGTTCGGTTTGGGCAGGCGAAGCTGCAGCTGTTTCCGCTTGGTTCATTTCCACAGCAAATGTCCCCTTTCAATAATGAGCTAAACTTTCGTTATTGGCGCAAAGCCTGCAAGCAGGCGTTTCACCCCTGTCGGAGCGGGAAAAGCGATCTGAAGCTCCATATCATTGCCTGTTCCTTTCACGGAAACGATAACGCCTTCGCCCCATTTGCCGTGGGCTACCCGGTCGCCGGCAGCGAACTGCTTCGCGCCTGCATCACCAGCTGCGCCCGCTGCACCTGCACCGGCTGCTTGCGGCGTGCTTACTCGAACGCCGCTGCTTGTGCTCGTGCCAAGAGATCGGCCGCCAGAGCCAAGCCCGCCATTTGCCGCCGGACGCGAAGGAGCCGTACGTCCGCCTGAGCCGAAGCCAGTCGAGCTTCCAGCGCCGTACCTGCTGCCTCCTCCACTGCGGCCAAAACCGCCCGAAGCGGAAGCATCCTTTTTGAGCTCGCTCGGCACTTCATCCAGAAAGCGTGAAGGCATATTCGATGCGGTCCGTCCGAATAAGGTGCGCATCCGGGCCGAAGTCATAAACAGCTGCTTCTCTGCCCGGGTTATGCCTACATAGGCAAGTCGGCGCTCCTCCTCCAGCTCATCATTGTCGCTTAAGGCGCGGCTGTGCGGGAAGATGCTCTCCTCCATGCCAATAATAAAGACAACTGGGAACTCCAAGCCTTTGGCGCTATGCATCGTCATCAGTACAACAGCGTCACTTGGGGCAGCATTGCCCTGCTCATCCTGTTTATCCATGGAATCAATATCCGCAATGAGAGCGAGATCGGTCAGGAAGGATACGAGCGTCTTGTCTTCGTTGCGATTCTCAAAGTCCATCGTAACGGACAGGAACTCGTCAATATTTTCGACCCGTGCCGTCGATTCCAATGTTTTCTCGCGCTGAAGCTCCAGCTTGTACTGGGTCATCTCCAGCACCTTCTCCGTCAGCTCCGTCACCGACAAATATTCAACCATGCCGGCAAGGTTGCTGATCATTATATAGAACTCTCCAAGCAGCGCTTGCGTACGGGCATTGATATCCAGCCCCTGTAAATTGCCCAAAACGTTGAAAATCGAAGTGCCGCTCCGCGCTGCCTCCTCGGCCAGCTTGCCTACCGTCGTATCGCCAATGCCGCGCTTCGGCACATTAATGACGCGTGCAAGGCTAATATCGTCATCCGGGTTGGAAATCAGCCGCAAATAAGCGAGCAAATCTTTAATCTCTTTGCGATCGTAGAACTTGATGCCGCCAACGATTTGATAAGGAATATCCGACTTGATCAAAATTTCCTCTATGACCCGCGACTGAGCGTTGGTCCGATACAAAATGGCGTGATCTGCAAATTTGCGTCCGCTATTTTTATTTTTGCGAATTTCGCCTGTTACAAAATAACCCTCGTCATGCTCAGAATCCGCCTGATACACCGTAATTTCGTCTCCGGCACCTTGGTCGGTCCAAAGGTTCTTCGGCTTGCGTCCGGTGTTGAGGCTGATGACCGCATTCGCCGCATTCAAAATATTGGCCGTAGAACGATAGTTCTGCTCCAGCATAATCGTCTGCGCTTCGGGATAATCGCCCTCGAAATTCAAAATATTCGTAATGTCCGCTCCGCGCCAACGGTAAATCGACTGGTCGCTATCGCCGACGACGCAAATATTGTGATGCTTGTCTGCGAGCATGCGGCACAGCATATATTGCGCACGGTTCGTATCCTGATACTCATCGACATGGAGGTAACGGAATTTGTTCTGGTAAAAATCCAGCACCTCCGGCACTTCCTGGAACAGTTGAATCGTCTTCATAATCAAATCGTCGAAATCGAGCGAGTTGTTGCTTTTGAGCCGCTTCTGATAGGACTTATACACCTTAATGACGATATCCTGAAAATAGTCCCCCGCCTTCTGCTCATACCGCTCCGGCGTTAGCAGCTCATTCTTCGCGGCGCTAATGGACGCTTGAACAGCCTTCGGCTCGAATTTCTTCGTGTCGATATTCAGATCCTTCATGCAATTGCGAATAACCGACAGCTGATCGCCTGAATCCAAAATCGTAAAATTCGAAGTAAAGCCAATCCGGTCAATGTCCTTGCGCAAAATCCGCACGCACATCGAGTGGAACGTTGATACCCAAATATCGTTGCCCGACGGGCCAATCAGTGCGCTAACTCTGTCACGCATTTCACGCGATGCCTTATTCGTAAAGGTAATCGCCAAAATGCTCCAAGGCGCTACGCGCTTCTTCTCAATTAAATAAGCTATCCGATGGGTTAATACGCGGGTTTTGCCGCTGCCCGCTCCCGCCATAATCAATAGCGGCCCATCGGTTGCTTTTACCGCTTCGCGCTGCGGTGGGTTAAGCTTCTGTACCGCCTCGTCGATGCTTATAAAATTAAACATGGTCGTTCTCCTTTGTTCGCATTTGTTCGCCTATCAACAGTGTAGACAACGGGCCGTGAAGTGTCAATTTACCGATGCAAATAAATCCCTAAATAGACGGTTGTTTTTATAAAAGCTAGGCTTCGTTTCTTGTATGCTTGCGAATCGTGTTGTGAACGGCAGGCACAGTAGCCAGTGCTGCCTCCAAATCTGCATAAATAATATTGCCGACGACGACGGTATCGCAAGCCGATGCCGCCTCGCTCGCCTTCTCTGCGCTGTCGATGCCCCCACCATAAAATAGCTGGGCCTGCGCGATCGTATCATACGCTTTGTGAACGAGTGCCATGTCGCCGTAACGTCCGCTGTATTCGATATAAATGACGGGTAGGCGCATGAGCCGGTCTGCCATTTGCACATGCGCAAGCAGCTGCTCCTCGTCCAAGTCGGCATTCGCGCCTGTCAGCTTGGCCGCGGTCGCTTCTTCATTCAATATAATATAACCTTGCGCCGCCGTTTCCTCCCAAGGAATGAAAGAGCCGAATGCTTGCAGCCCTTCTGTCTGGCGGCCATTAATCCACTCTGCCTGGCTCGTGTTCAATACGAGCGGCACGAAATAGCCATCAAAGCCGGGAACCGCCGCATCCATCGTCGATACCTCCAGCGCGCAATCTACCGCATAACGGCGAATGCGCGCCATTAAATCTACTGTATTTTCAAATGTTACGCCACTAGAGCCTCCTACTAATACAGCGTCTGTACCCGACATGCAAATTGCATCCAGCTCCTCATCCGAGATGCTGCGCTCCGGGTCCAGCTTAAATACATGTCTCCAACCTGCATACCATTGTACGTCCATCCTCAACATTACCCCGCTTATCCCTATCCGTTATGCGACTCACTTAGGAGCTACGAGGAAATTAGTACCGCTTTTGTTGACAAAATCTCCACGGTTTTGGGAGTTTTGCCAACAAATTAGCGGTACTTTCTTTCGTCGCAGTCTCTTGTCGTTATGAGCGCTTCAGTTATTTCAGTAAATACGGCTCTAAATTGCAGCCTGCTTCTTCCTATGCTAAGCGAGCCGCATGGCGGTGTCAAACAACTTCGATAAGCTCAAAATTCGCCCTTGAGAGTGATCTGGTCATCTCCTTCAAAAAAGAGCCGGCACTGCGTTTCCCGCAATGCCGGCTCCCCCCTCTTGCTGCTTTCTTACTTCACCAATTGTCCGCGCGTTACGCCGATTTGGTTCGTTGCTTTCAGCGTACGCCATACTTTAGTGCCCGTAATACGGCCATCGAGCGCATCGCGGTAAAGGGACAATACTTCCGTCACCCGCTCCGGCGTTTCTTCCAAAAACTCGACGCGGAACGATGGAATGCCCAGCTCCAAAAATTGCTTAATATATTCAGCGCCTGATTGCTCAATCGCATTGTACACCGTATTGCGGCAGCCTTCGTCTACGCGAACCGGATGGGACATGCCAATACGATCCTGCAAGGAAGCGCGCGAATCTTCACATGGGCGTCCACAGTTCGTGAAGTTGGTGCCTTCACTCATGAAGGTGCAATAGACGCAGTGCTCCGTATGGAACATTGGCAAATGCTGCTGGATTACGACTTCCAGCTTCGCTGTATTAGCCTTGTTCAGCATGTCCATCATTTGCTGAATGTTCAGGTCGTAAGACGGCGTAATCATATCGAGGCCAACTTCTTCAAAAAGCTTCACTGTCTTGTGATTAGCCACATTAAGCGAGAAGTCGCCAATCAGCTTAGGGAATGGCTGATCTGGGTTTTCGGCCTTAGCGCGCAAATAATAATAAAGCGCACCCGTATTACGGACAAGCACAGCATCTGGCTTAAGCTTCAAAATGTTAGCATGGTAGCCGTTTTCACCCGGCATATGAATGCGCGGGGTTGCCAGGGCGATCGGCTTGCCAGCCGCACGCGCCAGCTCTACAGCTGCCGGAAACTGCTTAATAAATTCAAAATCAGCATAAATCATATCGACATCGGCGGCGATTGCCGCTTCGACTTGCGGCAAGCCGCGGCATAGAGCCGTCAGGCGCGGCGCAAGATCGCCTTCGTGCGAATAGCCGGAGACAGCTGCTGGAACAGCTTCTTGATCCGCGGTATAGGCCAGCGGGTCGATGTTATTTTTCACATAGACGGGCGGCTTCGGACGTTCTCCAGCCAAATGCTCCACCGCTTCGCGGCGCATCCGGTTAAGCTCGCGCACGGGCACAATAAGTTCGCCCTCAAGCAGAACTTCCAAATGATCGAGCTGATAAACCGTTCCGCCTAGACGGCCCAGTTGATCATTAAGCAGCTCGGCATCCATCGGACGCTTTTGCGCCTGCTCCAGCATCAGTTCGGATACTACTTCTACCGTCGTTCCTTTTTGCATATCTGTCCATATCGTCCGCAGCGGCTCGCCAAGCTTGCCTGTTACCGAAACATGAAGCGGGAAAACGCGGTAGGGCTTTTCCGTCTCATAGGTCGCACGCAGACGCTTATCCAGCGCCGGGTCATTCGTCTTCCAGACGCGGTCGCCCACATGCACCTTGCGCAAATCAACATCGCTGCGCCCTGGAACGAGCTCCAGCAGCGTGCCTTCCTGCGCTTCGCCTTCAATCTTCACGCCTTGGCGGCGAATGTCGTAGACGCGGCCGCCCTCTTCCTTCTTCGTCGGATCGCCAGCGTCGAAGACGATGCCATCGCCACGCTTAAGCGGAGCTTCCAGACGCACCGTTACCGCATCGCGGAGAATCCGCTCGACACGGCCAATGAAGACACCCCGGCTTTTTGGGAACGTGCCTTCGACGAGCATTTTATTGTTCGTGCCCGACAGGAAGCCATGTGTGAAGCCGCGCGAGAAGCTTTGCTGCAATTCGCGAACTTCCTCTACCGATGGCTTGGACAGGTCGCCGTCAAAATATTTATCAATCGCCTTGCGGTATTTGCTGACCACATTGGCTACGTATTCCGGGCTTTTGAGACGTCCTTCGATTTTGAAGGAAACGACGCCTGCTTCAATCAGCTCAGGCACGAGATCGATCGCCGCCAAATCCTTCGGTGACAGCAAATACGAAATATCGCCCATCGGCTGATGCTTGCCATCGACCATCAGATCATAAGGCAGACGGCACGCCTGCGCGCATTCGCCGCGGTTCGCCGAGCGTCCGCCCCACATTTCCGACGTTAGACACTGACCGGAATACGATACGCATAATGCGCCATGCACGAATACTTCCATCGGAAGCTTCGCTTGTTCGCCGATCGTTTTGATTTGCTTTAAGTTATTTTCGCGGCCGAGAACGACGCGCTCCATATTAAACGGCTTCGTAAATTCCACCGCTTCCGGAGAAGTAATCGTCATCTGCGTCGAGCCATGAATCGGAAAATCCGGGGAAAGCTCGCGAATGAGCTTCACTAGTCCCAAATCCTGCACGATAACCGCATCCACACCTGCATCTATACACATTTCAATGAGCGTCTGAGCATCGCGAAGCTCGTCCTCAAACACTAGAATATTAAAAGTCAAAAAGCCCTGCACGCCATAGCTGTGCAAAAAGGCCATAATCTCAGGCAGCTCCTCGCTGCGGAAATTATTCGCTCTCGCACGCGCATTGAATTTTTCCACACCAAAAAAGACAGCATCCGCACCGTTCGCAACCGCCGCCCGCATACATTCCCAGTCGCCTGCCGGAGCAAGCAACTCTACATCTTGACGCGTTATATTTGCTTTCATAGTACCGCACATTCTCCTCAATAGTTAGCAATCTGTTGCTACTAGTGTAACAAACCGCCGCCAGCTATTCCACCATACATTGTTGACAAAATAATAGAATCATAAGCAAAATGCTGCAAAAGCGCTATTTTATGATTTTTTTAAGAAACGATGCTTTTTAGAATACTTCCTTATCGAATGGTTGATAGTGAACGGTTTTGGCTTCATATTGATTCTCTTTATACGGTATGACAATCGTAGCACTATCTTCAATAAACTGAGCCGGTATATGCATATCAATTTTTCCCCAACCCACATCTACAGGAATTTTCGCGAGAAGCTTTTTCAAGTCAGTAGTATATACTTCAATCATTATTATTTGATCCTTATAATGAAAATTGTAGCCCTCAATGTTTAATCGTTTATTATGCTCTAACGTTACTTTAGCTCTATAACGACTAATTTCCACTTCATCTGATTCTTCAAAGGGAGCTTCAGGATAGTCACGCTTCAGCATACGGACGTTCTCTTCAATAAGATTTACATCTTCACTCATACCATCGCCTTTTTCTATTTCTTTATCTACTAGGGTAACCTCCATATTCATTTTATTTAAAAATTGGGTATAAGAAGGTCCTTTTGTTTCAGTCACCACTAAACCAAGATATTCATTCCATGTCCCTAATGGAAGAAAAATATTATTACCTCTTTTAATTACATCACTATCCTTCATTAAGAGTGATGCACGACGTTCATTTCTAGAAAAGGTTATATTTTCTTTGCCCACAGAATAATCAATATGGAAGGCTTCGGAAAACTCTTTCAAGGGGACATAATACTTCTCATTCAAATAAAAAGCATTTTGGTCTTTCGACTCAAGCACAGTACTACCTGCTTTAATTACTACAGGAACAGCGACTATGAAAAAATCGTCATAACTAAAAGTTGTCCAGCCCGAATACATAAATTCATCTAAATAAGGATCATATTTAGCTTTTATACTCGAAAGACTTGAAAAACTGGTGAAGTACATTGGATAATCAGAAATTATACCTAGACTGTATTCACTAACATATAGATTGTCGGAAACCCAAGTTACCCCCGTCATTTCTTTGTTATAAGGCGATTTATATTTTTTAACCAATTGGAATTTATCCAGGCTAATCATATAAACAACTGAGGACTCCACCTTTTTTCCTTTGTTGGTTTCCACCGTTAAAAGCAGATTTTTTTCATGAGGCGAAGCGAATGCCTTAATATCGGATGCGTAACCTTCAAAGAAAACGTTAGTTTGACCGTTTTTAACGGCTGTTACTTTCCATTTAGGGGGGCTGAACTTTCGATTTTCTTCCAGCGTTACTTTTGCATCTCCTGCTGTAAATGTACGAGAACGTATTTTTTCAGTAGCATGATACTTGGCCTTATTTGCTATAACTTTTATTTTCTTGCCCTTTTCCCCACCAAATAGTATTTGATGACAATCATTAAGCTTCGAATCCGAACAATAAACCATATAATCTCTGCCTTCAGGAAGAGGATTCACGCTATAGTCGGTATTCCCAACCTGATAGCCTCCTATCATGACTCCTCCCGTAAAAACAGGTTGATTATCGGCTAATGAGTAATATTTCGAATTCGAACCTTTTGACTTAATGGAGTATAAACCAATACCTGAATTCAAATAAGCTTCTTGATCTTGTTTCAATGAAAACTCGTTGATCTTCCTTAAAGTAAGCATTGCATAATCAAACTCATAAATGATTACTACCCTTTGCTTTGATTTATTTATCAAATCAACCAAACCATAACCTTTAAGACCTGAAGGAGTATTCTCTACAACACTGGCTATTCCGTTGTGTAAATACCCATCACCTACTTGCGGAAGTAAAGATTCATCAGTAAACCTATAATCCGCACGTTTAACCAAGCCTGTATCGTAGCTTATTTTATAAGTTGTTAAATTAACCGAGTCACCAAAAACCCAATAATCAAAATCAATCATATGCCTTAATCTTTGTTTCTCCGTTGCCGGAGCTTCCGCCATGCCTAGTGCCGGCACCGAGGAAAATATCATAATCAAACTTAATAGTATTTTGATTGACATATTTATACGCATTTTGTATCCCCCTGAACAATATGCTTTTATAGCAAAACATCCCGCATTATGAGGAGCAAGACTCCAAATACGGGATGAATAACTATTTTAAATTACGGCTTATTAAAATATTTACTTGCTCTCTGACTGCTTCGCAGCCTCTTCGTTCTCAATCTTCTGCCCGTCGCTCAGCGTATGCTGGCCGGAGACGACAACGGTCTCGCCTGCTTTCAATCCTTCCAATACTTCCTGATAGACGCCATTGACGCGGCCCAGTTTAACTGCCCGCTTCTCGGCTGTACCCGCATTGGACAGCATGACGAAAGTTTCGCTGCCTTCACGCACAATGCTCAGCGAAGGAACGGCAATAACCTCTTCCTCTGCAACGGTTGTCAGCTCCACTTGAACGCGTCCGCCTGGTTTTAGCGAGCCATCCGTATTTTCCGTTGTAAGCTCAAGCGCGTACATTCTCGTTTTGGCATTAGGTACCGAAGCGAGGTAGACCACTTTCGCCTTTTTCTTCACCGAAGGGTTATCGGCATTGTAGTAAACGAGCTCTTTCTTGCCTCGTGCAAGCTCGGCAGCTGGTTCGCTCAGCTCGGTTTTAATTGAGATTTGCTTCACATTTTGCACCACAGCTACTACCGTACCTGCATTAATCGTCATGCCCTCGCTCACGGAAAAATCAGTAATCGTACCGTCCGCTGGAGCGGTAATTTGATAGCTGTCCAGCTGAATATCCGCCTGCTCGACGGCTAATCTCGCCGCATCGATTTGGGACTGCAAGCCGGAAAGCGAGCTGCCATTATCCAGATCGGAAAGCTGCTGCTTGGCCGACTCCAGATTGCGGCGTGCGGCATCAATCAAATTTTGATCGTCACCGGCACTAGCTTGAATGTACTGCGTCTCCAGGCTAGCAATATTATTCAGCAAAGTGGAACGGCTTGAAGCTATATCCTGCTTAGCCTTTACCAATGATTGCTCTGCTGCCGTCAAGCTGGTTTCCGCGCGCTTGCGGTCCAGCTCTGCGAGATTCGACTCCAATCGAATGATGGCTTCTCCTTTTTTAACCGTGTCGCCATTGTTCTTCAGCACGCGGGCGATTTTGCCAGAAGCCATTGTCGGGATATCCAGACGTACCGAGGCGCTTACCTCAGCGACCTGCTCGCGCGGATTTCCCATGCTGTGCTTGGCTGCCGCCTCAGTTTTAATGACTGTCACTTGCTGCTCTACTACTGTCTCCTCTGCAGCAGGTGCCGCGCTCGAGCATCCGGCAGCCATTAAAGCCACCGCAAACACGGTTGCGAGTGCGGCTTTGCTTCGCCGCTCCTGCTTGATCAAACGAAAAAACATATGTTCCAGCTCCCCTCTATATTGTTAACCCTCTTAATCATTTATGTGCTAAATGGTTAACCTTCCAAATTAGCAGGCTTATTGAAATCTACTGGTGCAGATTGGCCTTTCCCTTTGCGGAACAGTTTGCCCGTAATCGCTTCAAGCATCTCATATACGACGGGTACAACCACAAGCGTGAGCAGTGTAGAAGTGATCAAGCCGCCGATAACAACGACCGCAAGTCCTTTAGAAATAAGTACGCCTTCACCAGCGCCCATTGCCAGCGGTATCATCGCTACTATCGTTGCGCCTGCCGTCATAATAATCGGACGCAACCGGACTCTGCCCGCTTCAACCAGTGCATGGCGGACGGAGAAGCCTTCATGCCGCAGCTGCTGCGCTCGGTCGAGCAATACGATCGCGTTGGTCACGACGATGCCGATCAGCATCATAAACCCGATGAGCGATGTAATATTAATCGATTCATTCGTAACCAGCAGGCCGAGCAAACCGCCAATAATGGCGAGCGGAAGCGAGAATAGAATTGCAAATGGCGTGCTGGCATTGCCGAAGCACAGAACGAGTATAAAATAAACGATAGCGATAGATACAGCCATAGCCATAAACAGCTGCGTGAAGCTTTCGGCGATGTCTTCCGACACGCCTTGTATCTCGGTAGATACACCCGTTGGAAGCTCAATCGCATCCAGCGCTGCCGCCACTCTTGTGCTGACCTCGGTCTGGTTCGCTGCATCGATGGTAGCCGACATTTTCACGACTTGCGAGCGCGATTCCCGGCTCAAAGCAGCAGGAGCCTGTACTTCCTCTACTTTAGCAACCTCTTGCAAATAAACGATGCCTGCCGTTGGCGATAAAATCGGCATTCTGCCAAGCTTCTCAAGCGAGCCTTTATCTTCATCGCGAAGCTTAACCACCGTGGAATACAAAACATTATCAAAGCGAACATCTCCGAGACGCTGCTCTGCAAGCCACATCCGTACGGAATCTCTGACCCCAGCAGGATTAAGTCCAAGCTCTCTAGCCTTCGTCTGGGAAACGGAAATGCTGATTTCCGTTTTGGCGTCGCTAAGCGTATCGGTGATTTTGGTAAGCTCAGGGAACTCTTTCATTTTATCCTTGATGAGCGCAGCCCCCTGCTCAAGCAGCTGCTGATCGTCACCTTTCAGCACATAAGAGAAGGTTCCGCCGCTAAGGCCTCCACCGCCGCTTGCCATCTGGCCCGTTACTTCTGTGCCTTGGGGCAGCTGGTTTTTAATTATTTCTACATAGTTGTTCAAGACTAGCGTCGCATCCTCTGCTTCGCTGATCTCAGCGGTAAGCGAGGTTGTATAAGGAACGGTATCGTCACTGTCTGCATATCCGACCAAGGACTCCACGAAGGTGAACAGGCTGCCGCCTTGGCTGTCTTTGGCATCCAGCAGCATCTTCTCAATCTCTTGTGACTGCATGTCATTGCTTTCCAGCGACGTTTCATATGGGTATTTCACCTGGAAGAACACAAGCTTCTCCGGACCGCTAGAAGGCAGAAAGTTAACCGCCAAATTCGGTATCGTAATCGCCATTGTCACGATAAGCATAACAAGCGACATCAGCAAGGTTTTGATCCGATTAGACAAGCACCATACTAGAATACGCTCATATAGACGCGTTACTTTGCCGTCATGCGCATGCTCATTCTGCTTAATCTGCTTGCGGCTGCGAAGTACGAGCAGCTTTGTCATCATTGGAATGACCGTTAGTGCCACGAGCAGTGAAGCAAGCAGGGCACAAGATACAGTCAGCGCGAACGGCCGGAACATCTGTCCAACGATGCCGCCAACGACAGCGAGCGGCAGGAACACGCCTGCCGTAACGAGCGTCGAGGACGTAATCGCCATGGAAACTTGGCGGGTCGCCATAATGATGACGGATTCGCCGCGCTCCTGCGCTTTTTCCAGATTGCTGTATATGTTCTCAATGACGACGATACTATCGTCCACAATTCGCCCAATGGCGATGAACATGCCGCCAAGCGTCATTATGTTCAGCGTAATATTCATGCTCGACATCATAATCAAGGTGATTAAAATCGAGAGCGGAATCGAGACGAGAACGATCATCGTCATCCGAATATTGCGAAGGAACAGCAGAATCATAAGCGAGGCAAGCGCAACCCCGATTAAGCCTTCCTTCAAAATGCCGCTGATCGATTTTCTAACCTCATCGGCGCCATCGTAGATTTTTTGGAATGTAATCGCTGGCTGCTTGGTCTCCCAATCGGTAAGCACCGCGTTGACTTCATTGGAGAAATCAACCGCATTGGCTTCGCTCATCTTGTAGAGACGAATGCCCAGCGCAGGCTGATCGTTGAAGCGGGCAATAAACTTTGATTCGTTTACAGCCTGGACATCTCCCAAATCCTGAAGCAGCACCGTTTGGCCTGTACTCGTCGCAAACTCCAAATTGCGGAGGCCGTAAATGCTGTTCAAATCGCCAGTCACCCGCGCCATCTGCGATTTGCCGTCCAGCTCTACAGAACCGACTGCACCATCCGTCAGAGCAGATTGAATGGCATTCGTAACCTCTATCGCAGACAAGTTGAAGACGGATAAAGCATCTGCATCCAGTAAAATATCAAGCGAGGTTGAACTGACCCCGATCGAATTGACATGGTCAATGCCATTAACGCCTTCCAGCGATGGCTCGATGCTATCCTCATAAAGCTTGTTAAGCTCGGTTTGCGACATGCCCTCCCCGGCATAAAGCGTTAAGTAATAAGCAGGCTGGGAGGAAAAGCCGAAGGTCAGAACTTTTGGCGTACTCGCGCCACCCGGAAGCACTACTTCCTGCAGCATGCTTTCCAGCTCCGTCTTTTTCTCCTTTACATCGTAGCCTTGCTTGAACTGGACAACGATGCTGGAAACATTATCGCTAGACGTGGAGCTGAGTGTATCCAGCCCTTGTATGTTCGCGATTTTATCCTCAATCGGCTTCGTCACCTCATCCATCACATCCATTGGCGGTGCCGGATATGTCGTTTGAATCATGACAACTGGAAAAGAGATATCGGGGATCGTCTCCATTTTCAGAGTCGCCGTTGCGTATAGCCCCCCTCCTACAAGCAGGGCAATCAATATAACCATTGCAGCCACTTTATTCATCGAAAAGCGGATTAAACCATTCAACCAGAACCCCTCCTACTCGCGTGTATACCTCAACGTTAAACTTTCTGTATGAACATAACGTGAACCATGCAAAAAAAATGATGCAAGCGACCATTTTTTTTGCAGCGTTCGCCTTCGCAGAAGTGAAATGATAGGCGTTCAAGGGATGATCTTATCGTTAGCCCATCATCTGAGAGGAAGCGGGCGGCGCCTTCAGCCTGTCAGGGAATCCGCTTCTTGGCTGCCATGCTCGGCAGCGTCACATCTACGCGTGCCCCGCCTTCCGCCCGGTTCGTAATACGGATGACGCCTTGATGCAAATTGACGATTTTTTGGGCGATGGATAGGCCAAGACCGCTGCCACCCAGCTTTTTGCTGCGGGATTTGTCTGCCTTATAAAATCGTTCAAACAACCTATAGCCGTCTTCGTCAGGAAACCCGCTGCCATTATCCGATACGGATACTTTAACGGAGTCTGTATCAAGGCTCATCTCAATTCGAATATAACCGCCTTCCGGAGCAAATTTGATCGCGTTGCCGATGACATTGATCCATACCTGGCTCAGCTGATCCTCATCGGCATTAATTTTCACATGGGGCAGCTCCAATATCATTTCAAGCGACTTTTCCGACCACAGCGGTTCGCAGGCGACAATAACTTGCCGCAGCTGCTCATCAAGATCGTAGGTCACCGGATCAAAAGCAGGCACGGCTGAATCCAGTTCCGCCAGTTTTAGCAAATTATCACTAAGACGCGACAGACGCTGGCTTTCTGTATAAATAATTTGCAAATAACGCTGCTTCTGCTCGGGATCCTCCACCGCATCCAGCATAAGCATCCGTGAAAATCCGGCAATTGACGTCAGCGGCGATTGGATTTCATGCGAGACGCTGCTGACAAACTGCCCACGCAGTTCATCCATCTGCTGGATCTCCTTTGCCATGCCGCTAAAGCTTTGTGCCAGCTGCCCTAGCTCATCCGTACGCTTGCCTGACTTTAGCTGAATGTCGAAACGCCCACTCGCCATTCGTTCCACCGCCTGCTTCATTTCCTTAAGCGGACGCACCAAATAGATGGCTGCCACAAAAATACACAGGCCGCCTACCCCAAGCACAACAGCAAGCGCTACGAACAGCATCTGGTTGAAAATAGCCACCTGGCTCGACTGCTGGTGCACGAACAGTCCGTAAGATTTATGATCCCATGTAAATGGCATCCCGAGCACAAGGCCACTCCCTGCAGTGAAGCCAAATCCAATATTCACGAACGGCTCGCCGCCTATGACAGATTTTGAAATGCTGTCTCCAGGAGTAATACCGTATTCTGCAAATAGCTTCCCCTCCTCATTCAACCAGCCCTTCTCATCCATAACCATGAATGTATAGGACGGAGTAGGCTGCAATATCGTTACAATCCGCTTCCCTTCGTCTATGCCATATTGCTCATATATAGTCGCGATAGATTGTCCGTATCCTAAAACCTCCTTCTTCACTTCCGTGATCACCTGGTCCTTAAACAGCGTAATCGTAATAAAGAAGGCGCTGACCAGACCGACCAGCACCGCCGTTATAAAACTAATAATAACCCTGACATATAACGTTCTTAGCATGCATCCACCATTTCAAGCCTATAGCCAAGCCCACGCTTAGTTACAATCGTAAACGGCGCATCCATTTCTGCAAAACGTTCGCGCAATCGCTTAATATGTACATCCACTGTCCGCTCATCGCCGAAAAACTGCGGACCCCAAATTTGGCTGATCAGCTCGTTGCGCGTGAAAATTTTACCCGGGTTGCCCGCCAGCTTGAACAGCAGCTCAAATTCCTTCAGCGGCAGCGCCACCCGTGCCTGCCCCTGCATCACCTCAAACGTATGCCGATCCAGCACAAAATCGCCCAACTGCAGCCGCATTGACGCTTCAATTCGGTAGCGTTTCAACAATGCCCGAACACGCAGCACTAGCTCATAGGGCTCGAAAGGCTTCACCATATAATCATCAGTTCCCAGGCCAAACGCTTTGATTTTCTGATTAATTTCACGCTTTGCTGTTACCATCAGCACAGGGATATTTGGGTATTCTTCCTTTACAAATTTACATAGCTCCCAGCCATCCATGACGGGCATCATGACATCAAGCACAACTAAGTCTGCTTTTTGCTTTCTCAGCAGCCGAATGGCCTCTTTGCCATGGCTTGCCTGAATCGTCTGAAATCCCTCACTGCTAAGCTGCGCGTGCATAAGCTCGCGTATATCTGGATCATCATCCACTAACATGACACTTGCCATCGCTTACTTCCTCCCGCTCTTGTTGGGCTTCTCCATAGTTTTCGGCAGTTTCTATTCAAAATTATAGCTTATGCTCAGAAAAAACTGTCAAGCCTTATCTATAACTTGTACGAACGAGAAGGCTTTTGGTAACCTTTTGTTTTGTTTATATGCGATTATGTCAAATTTGCACTTTTCATTAGATATCGGCAATCGGGCAATGGTATAATGAGAATTAGCTTTTCTTATAAATAGGAGGAATGATTGCACATGAAATTAGGAGTATTCAGCGTGCTTTTCGCACAGAAGTCATTTGAAGAAGCGCTCGATTACATAGCTGCCAAAGGACTGGATGCTATTGAAATCGGCACTGGCGGTTACCCTGGCACAGCCCACTGTGATCCTGATGTCCTGCTTGCTGATGAGGAAAAGTTGAAAGCGTTTAAGCATGCGGTAGAATCACGCGGCCTGATTATCAGCGCCCTGAGCTGCCACGGCAATCCGCTGCACCCGCAGAAGCATCTTGCTGCTGCAGATGATGCGACCATTCGCAAAACGATCGAACTCGCAGGACGTTTGGGCGTTCCTGTCGTCAATACATTTTCCGGCTGCCCAGGCGACCACGAGGATGCTAAATATCCGAACTGGCCGGTTGCACCTTGGCCAAATGATTTTCAAGAAATTTTGGCTTGGCAGTGGGAGCACAAAGTTATCCCTTATTGGACTGAAATCGGAGCGCTTGCTGTCGAGCATGGTGTGAAAATCGGACTTGAGCTGCACGGCGGCTTCTCCGTTCACAGCCCGGCAACGCTGCTTCGCCTGCGTGAAGCGGTTGGCCCGGTTATCGGCGCCAACTTGGATCCGAGCCACATGTGGTGGCAAGGGATTGATCCGGTTCAAGCAGTGCAAATTTTGGGTCGCGCTGGCGCGATTCACCATTTCCACGCGAAGGATACGACGATTGATCCAATCAACGTCAACCATCACGGCGTAACGGATATGCAATCGTATTCGCTGATGCTGGATCGCGCTTGGCAATTCCGCACCGTCGGCTTCGGGCATGACCTGAAAGTATGGGCAGATATTATTAGCGCGCTTCGTCTAGTCGGCTACGACTATGTCGTGAGCATTGAGCATGAGGACGGCCTGATGTCCGTTGATGAAGGCTTCACGAAAGCGGTGCAAAACCTGCAGCAAGTGCTGATTAAAGAACCACTAGGCGAAATGTGGTGGGTATAGATTGAAGGAGGGCGGCTGCATCCGATGAGGATGTGGCCGTTTTTTTGCAATAAGACTGTGGACGAGGGCTTGTAATCTTTACATTCCGCTAATAAATAACACTCTCCGCGTTAATCCTGCTAACGTACTCTATAAGTGCACCCCCCACTAAAACAGAGGATAGGTGATCCGCATGACTGGCTATACTTCTGCTTCTTCTTCGTTCGTCCCTCAGGTCAGTACAAGCCAAAGCTGCTATGAAGCGCTCCAGCTTTTTCGCAGCTACCCGGAAGCACCTTGCGCAGTTGTCTGCAATTCGCTGGCAGAGCCTGTTGGGCTCGTAATGCGCGACCGTTTTTTTCTCCAATTATCTAGCAGCTTCCTTGGCTATTACCAGACGGACATCACCAAGCTCATGAATACCCGCTTTCTCTCCACCGTCGCCTCATCCACTGACACAGACTTTAATCTGGGCAGCATCTCCTCATTGAAAAATAAAGCTATTGATCGTCACCCCGAGCTGCGCAGCGATTGTATCGTTATTACGAATGAACAGGGCCAATTCGCGGGTATCATCGATGTTGCAGTTTTAGAAAACGGCCTAACCTACTCCTAAGTATCAGCTTCAATCAGATCAAGTCATTCATTATACCAGTACTACCTTCCCAAAACAGCCAAGGAAAAAGATTACTATTTAGGTCTCCTCTATTCAGGGGAGATTTCTTTGTCTGAAAATAAGGATTTTCAGGTCTGTTTGTCGAATTGATTATAATTACCATCTCAGTAAATGGATAAATAAAATGGAACTAAAAAGGGATTAGGTCCTTACCTTAAGCAAGAGTGGTCATAAACTTACCAGTCTACTGAGCAGACCAGAATTCAGCTTACATATAAGGACTTATAGCAGAAAATTAATTGACTTAATAATTTATTGTACAACATGTGGAGGGCTGGGATTGGAAAAAATACTAATGGTGAACGGGCTTAACAAGAGCTATTCAGATTTCTCTTTAAAGAATGTAAATCTGGAATTGCTGACTGGGGATATCATGGGCTTGATTGGAGAAAATGGAGCAGGAAAAACAACGCTAATGAAATTGCTGCTTAATCTGCTGACTCCCGAAAAAGGGGAAATCTTAGTATTCGGAAAAAATTATGAAGGTCATGAATCGTACATTAAAAATAGGCTGGGCGTTGTTTTCGATGAAAATTATTTACATGGATTGTTAACACCCAAACAATTTAACTACGTGATGTCCAGTATCTATGAGCAATGGAATCAACAGGCTTACTATAATTATTTGGAAATGTTCCATTTACCCGTAAACACAAAAATAAATCAGTTTTCCAAGGGAATGAAGGTGAAGCTGAATTTTTCTGTCGCCTTGTCACATCATCCTAAATTATTGCTTTTAGATGAAGCTACAAGCGGGCTGGACCCTATAATGAGGATTGAAATTTTAGATGTTCTGAATGACTATGTCACCGCAAATAACAGTAGCGTCCTCCTATCCTCACACATCCTCTCGGATGTTGAACGTATAGCGAATAAATTAATCTTTTTACACAAAGGAAACGTGGTTTTTTCTGAAAAAATTTCAAACGCCACCCAGAATGGGAGCCTTGAAGACATGATGAGATCATATATAAAAGGAGAGAACTCCATTGAAAGGCTTAATAATTAAAGATTTATTGGTGCTGAAAAGCAAAGTGAAAATCATTCCCTTTATCCTTTTATGTATTTTGGCTATTTTGGCCATTTACTTACTTGGCTCCACTGGCGTAATTGCTTTGAACGTATTTATCCCAATCTATTTCTGCACTCTCGCCATACCTGTATTCCAAGAGGATGAGAAAGCGGGATGGCACACCTTTGTTGCAGCTTCACCGCTATCCAAGAAACAAATCGTTGGAAGCCGATATATTGTGAGCTTTTCGATTATAACCACCGTATTGTTAGGTCTATTATTGTTTAATGTACTTTATTATTTCTTATTTAGCGATCTATCCTTTTCGGTTCATATACTGACCTTATTCGCAGCGCTGTCCATCGGGTCTATTTACCTGTCCCTGCTGATCCCCTCCATTTACTATAATGGAACCAATGGCAGCTCTATTGTGATGCTAATCGTTATCCTATCCTCGTCAGGAGGCGCGTTTCTTATTAATTCTGGGAAGCTATCCTTAGAAGCCCTTGTCATGATGAACCCACTGCTTTTAGTATGCTGTTTGCTGCTTGGATTGATCCTAATCCTCTCACTATCCCTGTTTATTTCCATGAGAATTTTCGTTGCATCTCTAGCTAAATAGCCTCTCTGTATAAGAAAAGAGCCGTAACCCGAACCGTCCACGGCAGCATCGGATCACGACTCTTTTTTTGTGTTCGCTGAGATTAGCTTATCCCCGCGTCATTTCTACTCCGTTGAGCACTAATCGGTAACGAATGTCCGCTTTCAGCGAATCCGAGACGGCGCAATATTTTTCCTTGCCGAGCTCAATCGCTTTCCAAATCCGGTAATCCGGCACATCGCCGTTTACTTTGAAAATCAGATCGATAGCCGT
Source organism: Paenibacillus liaoningensis (assembly GCF_059609455.1). Taxonomy (NCBI): domain Bacteria; kingdom Bacillati; phylum Bacillota; class Bacilli; order Caryophanales; family Paenibacillaceae; genus Paenibacillus; species Paenibacillus liaoningensis. The sequence continues at coordinate 307,690 of NZ_JCAALU010000009.1, read as the reverse complement.
AAAGCCTTTCGGCATCTCCTCTTTGCGCGTGCCTTCCGCATCAATCTCGATGCTGGTGATTGAACCGAGGAACGCATCCATAATCATCGTAATATCGATGCCGATGCAGCCCGCGAGGCCCGCCAGCAGCAGCTCCATCGGTGTAGCTCCTTGTCCGTCGCCGCCATATGCTGCGGTTGCATCCATTCCAACGCTGTAGCCAGATGGCCCTACAGATGTAAATGCACGTTTGCCTGTCCATGTTGTTGTAACCTTCATTGCGGTGTACCCTCTTTCTTTCGTAAGAATCGAAGGCCATGCCTCCTACTTTAACTCTGAAGTTCGTGTATTGCCTAGGTCGCTTCGTTATGTGAAACTTATTTTATAATGTTCTGTTGTTCGTTATTGCTGCTCTTGCTGCACCCCTCTGTGCTGGCCCAGCTTATTTAGAAATCGTCGGGCCCGTTCGGTAGCTGGATGGTCGAAAAATATCTCCGGCGCAGCCTCCTCGACAATTTGCCCGTCATCCATAAACACAACCCGGTTCGCGACATGGCGAGCGAAAGCCATTTCATGCGTCACCACCAGCATCGTCATCCCTTCGCGCGCCAGCTGCTGCATGACATCGAGCACCTCGCCGACCAATTCCGGATCAAGCGCCGATGTCGGCTCGTCAAACAATAAAACGTCCGGCTCCATCGCGAGCGCCCGGGCAATCGCTACCCGCTGCTGCTGCCCGCCAGACAGCCTGGACGGATATTCATCCAGCTTGCCTTCCAACCCGACGCGCTCCAGCATTTTTTTGCCGATAGCGATGGCTTCGCTTTTGGGCAGCTTTTTCACGATGAGCAGTGATTCAATGACGTTGCCTAGCGCCGTTTTGTGCGGGTACAAGTTAAACTGCTGAAAGACCATCCCGCTATGGCGGCGAATGGTTCGGACATTCTGCGTGCGCTCGCGTGGCTTCATTTGTGTATTCAGGTGAACACCGTTCATCTCAATACTGCCTCCGCTCAGCGTCTCCAGCCCATTCAGGCAGCGAAGCAGTGTGCTTTTTCCCGAACCGCTTGGCCCGAGCAGCACAATGATCTCCCCAGCGTTGACTTGAAGATTAATCCCCTTCAGCACCTCGGTGCCTTGAAAGGACTTCGTTAATTTTTCTGTCGTAATCATTGTATTTCTCACGCCCCAACCCAAGCGTAAACGGCTGTCGCCGTACTCTGGCGGAAAAGCTTCCGTTTCGCGATGAAATATAAGCCCATTATAAGAGTGAAACTTATCATTTCTTATATTTTTAATAAGCTTTGGACAAGCGCTTCTCAATAGCTTCCAAAATAGCTGAAAAAGCGGTGCTCATCACCCAATACATGACTCCAATTCCGATATAAAACGGCATATTGACGTAATACTGCGCGATAAGCAAATTCGCCTGGCGCAGCAGCTCGGTTACAGTAATAAATGAAACGAGCGAGGTCTCCTTGAGCATTCCGATAAACGTATTGCCCATTGGCGGAATAGCCACCCTTGCCGCCTGCGGAAGCACGATCCGGTACAGCGCCTGCCATGAGGTCATGCCCGTTGCATAAGCGGCCTCCATCTGTCCTTTTGGAATGGACACAATCGCCCCGCGGAACGTCTCCGATAAATACGCACCCACATTAATGCTTAGCGCTAGTGTTGCCGCCGTAAGCGGCCCGAATACAATGCCGTAATCAACCAGCCCATAATAAACGACAAAAATTTGGATAAGCACCGGGGTGCCCCGAATAATCGAGACGTACCCCCGAGCCAGCCATTGAACCGGTTTGTTGCCTTTCAAACGGGCAATCGCTACTACTCCGCCGATAATAAGGCCAAAAAACATCGACATCATCGTCAGCAGCAGCGTATAATAAGCGCCCTTAAGCAGGAAAAAGAAATTTTCAAAAACGAGATTCATATCGTGAAGGTTCCCTTCATATGAGCGAAAAATGTTGACGAGAGCCGGGCTTATTCAGCCGCTGGCTCCTCGCCGAACCATTTTACAAAAATAGTTTTATACGTGCCGTCTGCTTTCATCGCCTTCAAAGCTTCATTCAGCGCGTCGCGGAATTCAGGATTGTCTTTGCGCACTGCAATGCCTGCATTGTCCGATTTGATTGGATCGCCAACCGCTTTGATTTTAAAGCCATTTTTCTCGACGATCGGCTTCAGAGCATACATATTGTTGATCGTCGCATCGATACGGCCTGCATTCAAATCCTGCAGCGACGTAATGACATCGTCATAGGTTTTGATGGTGAAGTTGCCGACTTCAGGCAGCACCGTTTTGCGAAGATACGTTTCGTCGTTCGTACCAAGGCCTACGCCAATGTTTTTGCCTTTAAAATCAGCCAGCTTCGTAATTGTATCGTTTTTCTCGGCAACGATAATTTTGACAGAGTTCGTAATATACGGTTCGGTAAAATCCATCTGCTCCTTGCGCTCGTCAGTAATCGTCATTTGGCTAATGACGACATCAAATTTCTTCGCCTGCAGACCGGCAATCATGCCGGAAAACTCCTGTGCGACAAACTCGGCTTTAACGCCAAGGCGCTTCGCAATTTCTTTGGCAATATCCGCGTCGAAGCCATCCATTTCCTTGTTTTCGTTCAAAAAGTTATACGGGGCATAGGTTCCCATTAACCCCACCTTAAGTACACCAGCCTGTTTCACCTGCTCCAGCAAATTAGAAGAAGCAGTTGCTCCTGCTTCCGCTGTTGGCGATGCCGAACCCGCATTGCCGCTGTTGCTGTTCTTCGAACCGCAGCCCGCCACAATAACCGTTAGCAGCAAAATAGCTGTCATCATCCATAATGTTGTTTTTTTCATTTGAATCCTCATCTTCCACTCTCTCCTTCATAGCTTCTCTAATATTTATATTGTTGCTTATTAATGTGTCCGGCTTTCTCAGGGAAATGCAGCTAAATGCCTAATAATCCGAAAAATTCAAAGCGCGCCGTTTCTGCAGCCAGCAATTCCGCAGATTTCACCGCGATAGCATCGCTTTCCGGCGTGCTGCGAAACAGCCAACGAGACAATACGCCTTCAATAAGGCTCATCAGAAATGCTGCTCGCAGCTTGGCATCAATGGTAGCCGGCAGCATGCCCAGCTCAGTGGCACGTTCAATATTGAGTACAAAAGATTGTTCCATCGCCATTTGAGTAACCGTTATTTCTTGTCTAACGACTTCGCTGAATCCCGTGCCATCCAGCAGCATGCTCATTAAATAACGATTTTCCTTAGCAAAATGGAACAGCTCAGTCAGCAAATGCTCGGAGGCCGAAACCATGTCCTGCACCGAACCAGCATTTTTACGGTAGCCTTGTCCAATAACCGTTAGCAGCCGCTCCCGACCATCCTGTACAATTTCTATAGCTATCGCTTCTTTGCTTTTGAAATACCAATAGAAAGTGCCTTGTGCAACCCCTGCATCCGCTACAATATCCGAAACTTTCGTCGAATGGTAACCATAAAGGGCAAAACGCTTCAGTGCGGACTCCATAATCTGGTGTTTGCGCTCCGCATTGTTCGCCGTATTCCGATCTACGGTTCCGATAAAGCATCGCCTCCATTGATTGACTCGTCAGTCAGTTTTGATTTAAATCCTATCGGATCACTGGTATATTGTCAAGTAGGCAACAAAAAAAGTCCGCCCAGGTTGGATTCAACTTGGACGAACTTTTTTTGTTTTTCCTTATGCCAACCATACTTTGGCGATCATGATGTAATCAATAAACAAAAACAATCCCAAAGATACAGCTGTGAAACCAATCGCAAAAATGTTCTTCTTGCGCTCTTTGACCAACCGGACAAAGCCGATCAATAACAAAATTGTAAACGCAAGCATGAACCAGTCAAACGTGTTAATGTTGCTGGTCGTTTGTGCTGCTTCTTCTGCCAAAAACATTTGAATGACCCCTCCCACAGTTAAGCTTTTGCTCCATTCCACTTGCTTTAGGACCAGTCTTCCAAACCAAGGTGAAACGGCTTTCGTCGTCCTCTGACGGCGCGGCGCGTTTCATTCCGAGAAATATAGAGAAAGGATGGAAACATCATATCCTTTCCTATATTTTAAAAAATCCATTTGGCCATACTCATCCTATCCTAACCTATATGTTATCTTTTCCATGCGTCTGACGCAAGTCCGAATCTGTTTTCGTAACAACTTTGTCACGTTTGTCCATGAAGTACGCCGCATCCTGACTAACCGCTAGCAGGAGGCTTTGCTGCTATCTCCTTATACGGTGTCCAGCTTTGTCCAACCTTATAACCTGCGGCCGTCATGAAATGTAGCTAGAGGAAAAATCAAACATAGAAAAAAGGCTAGCCCCCATCGGTTGGCTAGCCTCATAATACTAAGCTTAATTAGATGCTGCAGCAACGGAAGATTCCGTCTCGCGCCGCTGAATAGTCCGTTCCCGGTCACGCTCCATAATAGGCTTCAGGTATTTTCCTGTATAGGACTTGTCTACCTTGGCCACTTCCTCAGGCGTTCCCGTTGCCACGATCATTCCGCCGCCGCTTCCGCCTTCCGGGCCCAAATCGATCAAATAATCAGCTGTCTTAATAACATCCAGATTATGCTCAATGACGAGTACCGATTCACCCGAATCAACAAGGCGGTGCAACACCATTAGCAGACGGTCAATATCATCAGCATGCAAGCCTGTCGTCGGCTCATCCAAAATGTACATCGTTTTGCCCGTACTCCGGCGATACAGCTCGGAAGCCAGCTTAACACGCTGTGCTTCACCGCCAGACAATGTAGTTGCAGGTTGTCCCAGGCGCATATAGCCTAAGCCTACATCAAGCAGCGTCTGCAATTTGCGCTGGATTCTCGGAATATTTTCAAAAAACTTGCAGCCATCCTCAATCGTCATTTCGAGAACATCAGCAATGCTCTTGCCTTTATATTTCACTTCCAGCGTTTCGCGATTGTAACGCTTGCCTTTGCAAATTTCACAAGGAACGTACACGTCAGGCAGGAAATGCATTTCAATCTTGATAATGCCATCTCCACGGCAAGCCTCGCAGCGGCCGCCCTTCACATTAAAGCTGAATCTGCCCTTCTTATAGCCCCGTACCTTGGACTCATTAGTCGAGGCATAAAGGTCGCGAACGTCATCAAACATGCCTGTATACGTAGCGGGGTTCGAGCGCGGCGTTCTGCCAATCGGCGATTGGTCAATGTCGATGACCTTCTCCAAATGCTCGATACCGCGCATTTCCTTATATTGTCCTGGACGTGTTCTCGCTCGGTTCAAATCACGAGCAAGCGTCTTATATACGATTTCATTGACGAAGGTCGATTTGCCCGAACCAGATACGCCAGTAACCGCCGTAAAAATGCCAAGCGGAATTTTCACATTGACCCCGCGCAAATTATTTTCCTTCGCACCGCGAACTTCCAGCCACTTATCGCCCGCAGCGCGGCGCTCCAGCGGTACCTCAATAAACTTGCGCCCGCTCAAATATTGGCCTGTCAACGAATGCTCATTGTGCATAATCTCCGCTGGTGTTCCTTCGGCGATAACGGTACCGCCATGAATGCCCGCACCAGGGCCAATGTCGATAATGTAGTCAGCCGCCAGCATCGTATCCTCATCATGCTCTACAACAATAAGGGTATTGCCGATATCCCGCATGTGCACAAGCGTCTCAATCAGCCGATCATTGTCCCGCTGATGAAGTCCGATACTCGGCTCATCCAAAATATAGAGAACGCCCATCAGGCTCGAACCGATCTGCGTTGCCAATCGAATTCGCTGCGCTTCACCGCCGGACAACGTCCCAGCCGCACGGTTCATTGCCAAATATTCAAGCCCGACATTGACAAGGAAGCCCAGCCGGCTGTTGATCTCCTTCAAAATCAGATTGGCAATCGTTTGTTCCTTCTCCGTTAATACCAATCCTTCGAAGAAACGCTGCGAATCGCCAATAGAAAGTGAAGTGACGTGAGCGATGTTCTGGGAGGCAATCGTTACAGCTAGTGTTTCCTTGCGCAGCCGCTGGCCTTTGCAGCCGCCACATGGCTTGGCACTCATATAAGCTTCGATATATTCCCGCATGGAATCAGACGCCGTCTCGCGGTAGCGCCGCTCCAAATTGTTAACGATACCTTCAAACGGCACATAAGCCTCTTTACGATGACCAAAATCGTTTTCATATAGGAAGCGAACGCGTTCTCCGCCCGTACCATAAAGCAGCTTATTCATTTGCTCGTCGCTGAGCTCAGAAACGGGCACATCCTGTGGAATGTCATAATGCTCGCAAACCGAGCTTAAAAACTGCGGATAATAATTGGATGTGCTTCCGGCCCAGGCAAGAAATGCTGCATCTTTAATGGATTTGCTCGTATCGGGAACGAGCAAATCTGGATCGACGATCATCTTCGCGCCTAAACCGTCGCAATCCGGACAAGCACCGAACGGGCTGTTGAACGAAAACATCCGCGGCGCGAGCTCCTCTACGCTAAAGCCGCATACTGGACAAGCCAGGTTTGAGCTGAACAACAGCTCTTCTTTCTCCATTACGTCAACGAGCACCCGGCCATCAGCTAATTTAAGCGCCGTTTCTATTGAATCAGCCAAGCGGCTGTGGACGTCTGCCTTCACAACGATGCGGTCGACAACGACCTCAATGCTATGTTTTTTATTTTTCTCCAGCTCGATCTTCTCACTGAGCTCGCGCAGCTCGCCATTTACACGAACACGGACAAAGCCCTGCTTCTGAATATCGGCAAACAGCTTCGTATGCTCGCCCTTGCGGCCGGATACGAGTGGAGCCAAAATTTGCAGCTTCGTCTTCTCGGGATATTCCATAATACGGTCAACCATTTGTCCTACGGTCTGCGAAGTAATCTCGATCCCATGCTCCGGACAATGCGGCTTGCCAATCCGCGCGAACAGCAAGCGTAGATAATCGTAAATTTCCGTTACCGTACCTACAGTCGAACGAGGATTGCGGCTAGTCGTCTTCTGGTCAATCGAAATGGCCGGAGACAAGCCTTCAATGGAATCCACATCGGGCTTCTCCATCTGGCCGAGAAACTGTCTGGCATAGGCAGATAAGGACTCCACATAACGGCGCTGTCCTTCGGCGTAAATCGTATCAAATGCAAGGGACGATTTGCCTGAGCCGCTCAATCCCGTTAATACAACAAACTTGTCGCGCGGAATGGTGACATCAATATTTTTCAAATTGTGTGCACGAGCGCCTTTGACTACAATTTTGTCGCTACCCAATCTTATTTCCTCCTCTATCCTATCCATCCTCTTGCTTCGCTTCTACAATCCTGCACGCAGTTCCAGCAACGCGTCCCGAAGCTCGGCTGCCCGCTCAAATTGCAGGTTTTTCGCCGCATCCTTCATTTCAACTTCCAATCTATTAATCATCGACTGACGGTCTTTCTTCGACATCTTGCCAGATCCGGCATCCGCCAAATAATCGGCCTTCTGCTCGGCAACCTTGGTCGCTTCAATCACTTCCAATACTTTCTTGCGAATCGTCTGCGGCGTAATGCCATGCTTCTCGTTAAAAGCTTCTTGAATCGTCCGCCGACGTTCCGTTTCCTTCATCGCACGGCCCATAGAATCCGTCACCTTATCGCCGTACATGATAACCCGGCCTTCGCTGTTGCGTGCCGCGCGTCCAATCGTTTGAATGAGCGAGCGGTCTGAGCGCAGGAAGCCTTCCTTATCCGCATCCAAAATCGCTACCAGCGATACTTCGGGCAAATCAAGTCCTTCCCGAAGCAGGTTAATGCCCACCAGCACGTGGAACACGCCAAGCCTTAGATCGCGCAATATCGCAATCCGCTCCAGCGTCTTAATATCCGAGTGCAAATAACGCACCTTCACGCCAATTTCCTTAAAATAATCGGTTAGATCCTCCGCCATCTTCTTCGTCAGCGTCGTCACCAATACCCGTTCATCCTTCGCTACCCGATCGCGAATTTCGCCCAGCAAATCATCGATCTGCCCCTTCGTTGGCCGAAGCTCAATGATCGGATCAAGCAGGCCGGTAGGGCGAATAATTTGCTCTACCATTGTCGGGCATTGCTCCAGTTCAAAAGGCCCCGGTGTAGCAGAGACATAAATCGTCTGCTTAGCCTTCGCCTCAAACTCCTCAAACTTAAGCGGCCGATTGTCCATCGCCGATGGCAGCCGGAAACCGTGATTGACGAGCATTTCCTTCCTAGCCCGGTCGCCATTGTACATGGCGCGAATCTGCGGCAGCGATACATGCGACTCATCAATCACAATGAGCATGTCATCCGGAAAATAATCGAAGAGCGTATAAGGCGTTGCTCCCCGTTCCCGGAACGTCAATGGACCCGAATAGTTCTCGATGCCTGAGCAAAAACCCATCTCGCTCATCATCTCAATATCATAGCGCGTACGCTGCTCAAGCCGCTGCGCCTCCAGCAGCTTTCCCGCTTCCTTAAGCTCAGCAAGCCGCTCCTCCAGCTCTCGCTCAATATTAACGAGCGCAAGCTTCATCGTCTCCTCATGAGTTACAAAGTGAGACGCTGGAAAAATCGCTACATGCTCACGCTCGCCCACGATCTCGCCGGTCAATACGTCAATTTCCGTAATCCGTTCAATCTCGTCGCCGAACAGTTCAATTCTAATCGCCCGCTCATTATTGGCAACGGGAAAAATCTCTATAATATCGCCGCGGACACGGAATGTCCCGCGAATAAAGTTAATATCGTTGCGCTGATATTGAATATCGACCAGCTTATGCAAAATCGCATCGCGGGGCTTCTCCATCCCTACGCGCAGCGACAGCAGCATGCTGCCGTACTCCTTCGGCGAACCTAAGCCATAGATACAGGAAACGCTGGCTACAACAATAACGTCTCTGCGTTCGAACAGCGAGCTGGTCGAAGAGTGGCGCAGCTTATCAATCTCTTCATTGATGCTCGAATCCTTCTCAATATACGTATCGGTTGAAGGAATATAAGCTTCCGGCTGAAAATAATCGTAATAGCTGACGAAATACTCAACTGCATTATCGGGGAAAAAAGACTTAAATTCGCTGCACAGCTGCGCTGCGAGCGTCTTGTTATGCGCAATAACGAGCGTAGGCCGATTCACCTGCGCAATCATATTGGCAATCGTATAGGTCTTTCCCGTTCCAGTCGCCCCAAGCAGCGTTTGAAATCTCTGTCCTGCTTCAACGCCTTCAACCAGCTGCTTAATAGCACGCGGCTGGTCGCCTTGCGGCGTATAGTCGGACTTAATCTCAAAGTTACGGGCTTGCGGTGCAAGATTACTCACTTCAGCCATCCACTCCTTCTTCGTTCCTCAGCTATCTATCATTATAGTCAATATCGTGCAAAAGAAGCAGCAAGCCTCAATTTGTTCATGCTGTTACAAGTAATTCCATTTCATTCAGGCAAATCTACTCTTTTATAAGAATATGTGTTCCCGTTTATTATAGCTCTAAGCATTCTCCGATGCAACCAGCTAAATTTCCCTACATGAGGCCAAATAAAAAGCGTAGGGACAGAATCGAAAAATCTGTCACCACGCTTTTGGAACAATATTTGCTATTAGCCTGTCAAGCAAGCCTAGACAAAAGCCATTTAGAACGGTAGTACTGAAGCTTGTGCTATACTGGCGTTTTTTCGCCAGACGTAGCATTATTTTCAGAAGCCGACACTTTAGATGAACCCCGGCGATGCGCCGTACGCTTGTGCTTCAACAAGTCAATCAGCGAGGCAGGGCCTGAGGCCGCATAGAAATTTGCATCCTCGTCTGGCGCCAAAATAACTCCGAGCTGATGATGCTCATTTTCATAACGCGCGCGCTGCACAAACTTTACTTCACCCGCATAGTTCAGCACTTCCAGCTTGCAGAAAGCCGAGTTGAGATGCAGCGCGGCATGCAGATCAGCCTTCGAATGCACGCGAACACCATTAACCTTGGAAATAATTTCTCCAGCTTGAAGCCCCAGGGCCTCAGCCGGCGTTTGCGGCAAAATGCCTAGCAAGCGCAAGCCGCGCTGGTCATGGACGAATAGCGGGCTGCTGGCATTTTCCAGCCTGCGGCTGCGCCAAATGATCGCTTCATGGAGCAGCAGCGAGCAGAGCGCGGCAATTGGCAGCAGCACGGGCAGCCACCAAGCCAGCAAAGCTGCTGCTGCGAGTGCGACGCTGTAAAGCAGCAAGCCTTTCGCGGCGTGTCTGGCCTTCTCCTCAGGCAGCATCGAGCGTGTCAATTCGCTAAAGCCGATAATCATCGGCAGCGCGGCAATCGTCCAGCCCTGCGACCAGTCTGCGCCGAGCAGCGGCGTCCACGGCAAGGCTGCTGTTGCAGCGCCAGTGCCTGCACCTCCACCAACAGGAACGAGCAGCAGCAAAGGCACCGGCCAAAAGCTTTGCAGCATGTAGCCGCCGACAATTTTCCCTCTCTTGCCCGAGAGGAACAGTGGCGTCGCCAGCTTGCCGCCCTGATTTCGCACAAGCAGCGCCTCTGCCAAGTGCAGCAGAGCTACCAGCATGAACAACCCCGTCATATCCATGGCGGCGAGAGAAGCTGCAGCTTGACTGGCTATGCCTTCGCCCGAAGCCAGCGGCGTAAACCCAACGATCCACTGCAGCAGGCCAAGTACGCCGGCAGCATAAGCGAAGCATAAATAACGGATGCGAAACAGCATGAGCAGCGCTGAGACGCCCCATAACCACATCACTGATTGCTGGGTAACTGCAACGCCAATAAACGCGCCTACAAGGGATACAGCTAGTCCTACCAGCAAGCCTGTGACGATTGCCCGGCCAAGCAGCCGGGGCCATATATGCAGCTTGACGGCGAACAATTGCCGTTCAAGCTTAATCTGCTTTGTGTATTGGAGCAAAATAAATAAAATAGCCACATAATAAAAAGGTTGTACCAGCAGTTGAAGCAACGCCAGCTGGAATTGCTGCAACAAAGCAAGAGCCTGATTCACCGCATACACTCCTTCATTTTTACCAACTTATTCCTCAAGCCGCCTTTGCGGCATTTTCCCGTCTCACACCTGCTGCCGATTCAAAAGAAAAGGCTGACTCCGAAGACAGAGTCAACCTTGTAATGGATTCGACAACGAGGCGTTATTTCCTGCCTACCCGTTCAATCGCTTCCCGAAGCTGCACATCGTTGTTCTTGTCTTTAATCCATGCAATAACCGCCTTCTCCAATGCTGCGGCTGTTGACTTGTCCAGTTCTCCCGTCACCGGAAGACTTGAGTTTCGCTGAAATTGCTTAACGGCTTGCACGGTTTCCTCATTGAAATAACCATCATCGCGCTTCGGCTCATACCCAAGCCCTTTAAGCATAATTTGCGCACTGCGAATTTGCTCATTGTTCATATCGCGCTTCAGCGTTTCGGTTATCGTCAGCCGCGCAACGGTGTAAAGCGAAGGCGGGGCTACGGCCACGGTCGGCTCAACGCCCTTCTCATGAATCCAGATGCCTTCTGGCGTCAGCCACTTGGCAATCGTCATTTTCACAAGACTGCCATCGCCCAGCGCTTTATTGTAGCTCACCTGTACCGTTCCTTTGCCGAACGTCGTCTCGCCGACCAGTATCGCACCGGCTTCCTCGCCCAGCGCACCAGCCAATATTTCCGAGGCGCTGGCGCTGCCTTTGTTCATGACTACGGCGACCGGATAAGCTTTGCGGCTGCCCTTGGACAATGTCTTCTCCCGCTTGCCGTCGCGATCCTCCACCTGAACAATCGCACTGCCCTTCGCAATAAACTGCTCGGCAATTTCTACAACGACCGGCAATACGCCGCCAGGGTTATTGCGGACGTCAATTACGAGGCCCTTAAGCCCTTGCCGTCCCTTATCGCCTGCTCCTTCGCTGACCTGGGCACCAGACTGTACCTGAGCCTGCCCTGCTGCCTGCTGCTTCGCTTCCTGCTCCAGACGGGCAAGCTCTTCCTTGAAGCGTTCGGCCGTATTGAGCGAAAACTGACGGATTTCAATGACGCCAATCCGGTCATCGGACAAATGGGCATATACGGTTTCCACATCAATATCATCCCGTATTAAAATCAGCTGGATCGATTCGCTTGTGCCCACCCGCTGGATCTGCAGCTTGGCCTTCGTCCCTTTCGGGCCACGAATTTTGTCTACGGCCTCATTCAGCCCAAGACCCTCCAGCTTCTCTCCATTGACCGAAATGACGACATCCTTCGCCAGCAGTCCCGCCCGTTCGGCAGGAGAGCCTTTGATCGGGGATACGACGACGAGCTTGCCGTTTTGCAGCGTCACTTCCGCACCAATACCTGTGAAAGATCCTTCGATGGATTCGGAAAAATGCTGCGCTGACGTCTTCTCCATATAAACGGAGTAAGGATCATCCAGCGATTCCAGCATGCCTTTGACTGCGCCGTCTACCAGCTCTTCACGATCCGTCTTCTTCACATATTTGGTTTCAATCAAATCAAGCACCGCATTCATTTTGTCAATCTCGGCTTCATTCAGATCATGTTGCCCGCTAGTTTCGGCAGCTGCCGGAGCGGAGCCTGACGCCTGGTAGCTGCTCACGACAAGATCGCGAGCCACTACAAGCGTGACCAGAACAGAAGCGAGCATCGTAATCATTACAAAAGCAATGACTGTACGGCCTCTAAACTGCATATTCAGGACACCACCTTCTCGTTTGACCACAGCATTAAATAGAACCTACTTCGGTTCATGCCTTCCCGCTTGGAGGACACGCCCTAGTATATGACAAGTTCTGTCCATTTATTTGCGTCCGACCAGCGACCTGCTCATTCCATATTTTTCATTCCGAGAAATATAGAGAATGGATAGCGTTAGAATATCCTTTCTCTATATTTCAAGCGTAAACGGCTGTCGCCGTCCTCTGGCGGCCAAGCTTCCGTTTCGCGTTGAAATATAAGCCCATTATAAGTGGGTAACTTATAAATGCTTATATTTCAAGCGTAAACGGCGCTGCCATCCTTTGACGGCAACGCTCGTTTCACGCAGAAGCAGAAATAGAAGCTGACTTATTATAAAGTCATGTATAATTGCTTGTATTTCGAACAAGGGCAGCCCGAAGGCTGCCGCTTGTTGCTGATCGTCCTATTTTAAATAGCTGCTTGGATCGGTTGTTGTCCCGTTAATACGCACCTCAAAATGCAAATGCGGTCCGGTGGAATTGCCCGTACTGCCAACCTCGGCAATTTTTTGGCCTTTTGTAACACTGTCGCCTTTGCTTACTTTAATGCCGCCTTCGCGAATATGGCCATACAGCGTCCACATGCCGCCGCCATGGTCGATAATGACGGCATTGCCATAACCGCTCCAGCGCTGCGCCATAATAACAACGCCGCTTTCCGCTGCATGAATAGCCGTTCCCTGCGGAGCTGCAAAATCGATGCCGGTATGGAGCTTCTTGGCACCCGTAATCGGGTGAATCCGATAGCCATAGCCCGAGCTGACACGATAAGAGTCAAAAATAGGCATGCCCAGCTTACCGCCCGTATAGACCGTACCGCCGCTTCCGCCTCCGCTGCTGCCATTGCCCTTACCCGCAGCCGCCGCCGCAGCTGCAGCAGCTTTTTCCCTCGCGATTCTTTCCGCTTCCAGCTTCGCCACCTTCTCGGCTTCCAGCTCGGATACCTTCTGTGCAAATTCAATCATTAGCGCTTCCTGCTCTGCGCTTATATCTTCGAGATCCTCAAGCTGATGATCATATTCAGCAACGAGCTTGTTTTTCTCGGCTTCTTTTTTCGCTAGATCGCTTTGGTAGTTTTGCAGCTTGGTGTACATCGTTTTGACTTCTTCAAGCTTGTGCTCGACCTCCGCTTTTTTCTCCTCAACCAAAGCCTGATCAACCTTGTTTTGCTCTAAAATGCTGCGATCTTGGCTTAAAATCAGCTGGAGCGAATCGAAGCGGTCGATAAAATCGGAAAAGCTGCTTGCATTCAGCAAGACGTCAAGATACGACACCGAGCCGTTCTCGTACATAAGCCGCAGACGCTGCTGAATCAGAATGTCGCGTGTTTTGACACGGCCTTCCGCTTCTACCAGCTCCGCGCCTGCCTGTTGCAGCTCCGACTCCGTTTGATCAACCTTTGCTTGCGTATTATTCATATTGACTACAACAGCATCCAGCTGTGCCAATACGGCTTTGATAGAAGCTTGTACATCAGATTTGAGTGTCGATACTTCCGTCTTTTGCTGCTCTGTTGCATCAGCTTCCTTCTGCGCCTTGTCAATGGCCTTCTTGGCATCCGAAAGCTGCTTATTAATGCTGTCCAGCGATGCGGCACTGCTGCTCAGTGGCTGTACAAGCAATACCGTCATTATCACCATAAGAACGATTAGATTTCTTCTCTTCACCGACGCTTCCACCTACACTTTCAAATATTTTCGAATGGATATCGTACTGCCCCATATGCCGATCAAGGTGCCAAGTCCAATCAATACACCGCTAATTTGAAGTCCTACTTCCTGAACCGATACGAGACTAAGCATCATCAGCCCCAGTCCCTCCTGCGTCAATGTAACAAATTGTGCGTAGCTGATGAGCAGCACAACTGTGGTCAATATCGAAGCAATCATGCCAATAAGCGCACCTTCAATAAAAAACGGCCAGCGGATAAACGCATTCGTCGCGCCTACCAATTTCATAATGCCAATTTCCCGGCGTCTAGCAACAATCGTCACTTTAATCGTGTTGGAAATGAGGAACATAGCGGTTACAGTAAGCGCAAGCACGATCACGAGGCCAATGGTACGTACCGCATTCGTAATTTTGAACAGCGTTTCGATTTTGCCTTCCCCATATTTCACGCTCGTAATAGGCGCTGTTTCATCGCCTGTGTTAAGTGCTTCGATCTGCGCAGCTGCATTGCTGACAGACTGGGGATTGAATACTTCTACGGTAAAAGAGTCCGGGAGCGGATTACTCGCATCGTCATAACCGTCAAGCAAGCCTTCGTCGCTCAAGTTTTTACGAAGCTCCTCGAGCCCCTGTTCCTTCGTAACCAGCGTAACCTTCTTCACCTCAGGAATGAGGCGGATTTTATTCTCGACCTCATCCATCTTCGCCTTGTCTATATCCAGCTGCAGAAATACGCGAATTTCCACCTTGCTCTCCACCGAGGAGGCAAAATTGTTGACATTCAGCGCCAGCAGCATAAAAGCCCCGAGCAAAAACAACGAAATAAAAATCGAGCTGATGGAAGCAAACGACATCCAGCCGTTGCGAATAATATTTTTACAGCCTTCTCTAAGGTGGCGGAGCAGGGTTCTAAATTTCATAACCGTACTCCCCTCTTGCCTCATCCCGAACGACCAAGCCATTCTCGATTGCGATGACACGCTTGCGCAAGCTGTTTACAATATCGCGGTTATGCGTCGCCATGACGATGGTCGAGCCGCGAAAGTTGATTTCCTCCAGCAAAGCCATAATTTCCATGGACGTCTCCGGGTCCAAATTGCCGGTAGGCTCGTCCGCTACAATAACCGACGGGTTATTCACTATTGCCCGGGCAATCGACACACGCTGCTGCTCTCCCCCTGAAAGCTGGGCCGGCAGGCTGGCATGCTTATGCTTGAGGCCGACGAGATCGAGAACCTCCATCGTCCTTTTTTTGATAATCCGCTTGGGAGCTTCGATAACCTCCATCGCAAAAGCGACATTTTCAAACACGGTCAGCTTCGGAAGCAATCTAAAATCTTGAAAAATAACGCCTATGTTCCGCCGTACAAATGGAATTTTGCGCGGCTTCAGCTTGCCTATATTAAAACCATTTACAGAAAGCTGCCCTTTCGTAGGCACTTCCTCGCGATAGATCAGCTTCATGAAGGTTGATTTCCCTGCCCCGGAAGGCCCTACCAAATACACAAATTCATTGCGATCTATGCGTACGGACACCCCTCGCAGTGCATGAGTACCGTCGACGTAAGTCTTCCAAATGTCTTGCATTTCAATCACGTTATCACATCCTGTTTTTAGTCAGCATTAGTAATTCGACAATGACGTGGTAAATCCTTTCTTTTCGACGGTTTCTTTCCTCATTTTTCACAATTCTCATATTCATTCTAGCTGCTTGCATATACATAACAGAGTCACTTTTGAAATATAAGAATTTATAAGTTACGCACTTATAAATGGGCTTATATTTCTCGGAGTGAAACGAGCTGCGCCGCCAAAGGACGGCGAAAGCCGTTTCACCTTGAATTCTAAGAATTTAAAAGTTTCATCTTTTATCCGCTTAGAATTCTAGGGCAAAGCTCTTCGCTCGTCCCAGAAGGACGACGAAGTCATTTTTGCTTGACCCGAAGGAAGGGGGATTGTCCCATTGAAAAAATTGCATCTCATCAGCATTTTTGTATTTGCCCTGCTGCTTGCAGCGTCCGTCAGCTCAGGTGGACTCACGTATTATGCCGAGCAGCGCACCGTGCCGGCAGGCGTAACGGCGGGAGGGCTGAATATTGGCGGGCTGCCTATTCCAGAAGCGATTAAACTGCTGAATGACTATGAGCAGGCGCTTGGAGCGCGTGAACTGACGGTCGCTACCGGCAATGCCGGCTCGGACAGGCGCACGTGGAAGGCCGAAGCGTTTGGCTACAAGGCCGATACCTCCGAGGTGCGCAGGGCTTTGCAGCAGCTTGGCAAAGGAGAGTTATGGGAAGCAGTGAAATACCGCTATCATTTTCCGCGAAACTTTGAGCTTGCGCAGACGTTTGATCAAGCTTTGTTCGAAAAGCTTATTCGCCAGCAGTGGGGCTGGCTGGAGCAAAATGAGCCCAAGGACGCTGCTCGTATTATTACGGACCAGGATGAAATTTTTTATGAGCCGGAAGCAGAAGCATACCGTATTGAAATGAGCCGACTATCCGCTGACGTGAAGAGCTGGCTTTGGCTCGCCGCCGATGCTAAATCCCCTGCGGAGCAAGCGGCATATAACACTGAGCTTCCTATCCTTACCCTGTCTCCTTCCGTCACGCTCGAGCAGCTTAAGGCGCAAGGGGTTGAGCGCAAACTGATGTCATTCACGACCGACTTTGCTGCAAGCGCCGAGGGCCGCGCCTATAATGTCGCCTCAACGGCGGCGGCTCTCGACAACTGGCTGCTGGCTCCGGGCGAAATTTTTGATTACAGCAAAGTCATTCGCAGGGTTGAGGAAAAATACGGCTTTCGGGAAGCTCCCGTCATCTTGAACGGCAAGCTTGTTCCCGGTATCGGCGGCGGCATCTGCCAAGTGTCCAGCACACTTTACAACGCCGCACTGCGCGCAGGCCTTGAAATTGTCGAAAGACGCAACCACTCGCTGCCCGTCTCTTATTTGCCCGTTGGACAAGACGCTACCTATGCCGACGGCGCCATAAACTTTCGATTTCGCAATTCAACGGACAAGTACATCGTCATTCGCGCAACATCTGCGGGCCGCAAGCTGACAATCAAACTGTTCGGAAAAATGTCCGAGGATGTCCAATACCGCATTGAATCGGTTACCGTCGGCACTTTGTCTCCAGAGGTGCAGCAGCTTCAAGACCCTGCGCTGCCAGCTGGCACACGCAAGGTGATTGCTCCAGGACGAAACGGCTATGTCGTCGACACATTCAGAGTGACGCTGGAAAATGGCAAACCTCCAATTAAGGAACGCATTTCGCGCGACACTTACCGTGCCCAGCCTACTGTCATTCATATTGGCACGGGGAAAGCAGGGGGCACCGATCAAGCACCAGCACCACAACTCGATCCGGCTCCAAACGCACCGAGTACACCAAATGGATCGGGCACACCGACAGGGCCGCTGCTTGAAGACGGCATTAGCTAGTGTTCATTTCATGCCCGGCAAATGTAACATAGACATAACGCGAATAGGTTCTTAGTTATAAATAATGTCATTATTATTAACATAATGAGATAACGAGATTAAATCGTCGATATAGTTAGAAATATACTTATTCAATCGCTTACTTGGATGGTTTTCAAGACTTGCGCTCTCTACGCCCCCTACTATACTCTTTTATTAATGTTAGGTTACATTACATATTAGAGAGGGAGTTTAAAGATGCCAAATCTTCTTTCATCATGGAAAAAACACAGTGCTGCTTTGCTTGCCGGCGCATTGCTGCTCACAGGGCCTCTAACAGCCTCTACCGCTGCTGCGGCAGCAGCTGTCTATCAAGGAGAAGCTACGAAAGCGATAGAGCTTAAGCTGGGGGATGCCAGCATTTCCCCTGATAAGCTCATCCCAGCTGCGGAGCTAAAAAAACTGTTTGATCAAAGCGCCAAGCTCGCAGGCGGAGACGCTACGTTTACAGCTGCGGCGAAAGGGGCGACCATCACTCGCAAGGATGCTGCAGTTATGATTGCAAAGGGACTGCATTTGTCCCCAGCTGCCGAGCCATATAAAGATGTGCCGGATAAAGCATCCTATGCTTCATCAGTAGGAGCAGTTATGGAAGCGAAGCTGATGCTTGGCGTGAACCAATCCCATTTTGCACCAAACCAATCGCTGACTTATGCGGGCGCCTATGCACTTGCCTATCGCATTTATAATTACAGCATGCCATTCCTGCTGCCGGAAGCGACGATTGCCAGCATTCAGCAGGCTGTCGCCCAAGGCAAGCTCACCTACAAAGAGCTGGTTCAGCAATATTTGGATCGCATCGAGAAATACGATGACCAAGGCATTAAGCTGAACGCGATTTTGACGATCAATCCAAAGGCGCTCGAAATGGCCGAGGAGCTGGATAAAGAACGCGCAGCCTCTGGCATTCGCGGCCCGCTGCACGGCATTCCCGTCATCGTGAAGGACAACTATGACACGAATGATATGCCTACGACGGCAGGCTGTCTGTGCCTAAAGGATTCCATTCCTTCTGAGGATGCCGATCAGGTTGCCAAGCTTAAGGCAGCTGGCGCCATTATTTTAGCCAAAGCCAACTTGCATGAGTTTGCATTCGGCATTACAACGAGCAGCTCCTTAGGCGGCCAAACCTTGAACCCTTATGCGCTTGACCACTACCCCGGCGGCTCCAGCGGCGGCACAGGCGCTGCCATTGCAGCAAACTTCGGCGTCATCGGCATGGGCACCGATACAGGCGGCTCCATCCGCATCCCATCGACCTATAACAGTCTGGTCGGCATTCGCCCAACAATCGGCCTCTCCAGCCGCGACGGCATCATTCCGCTCGCCCTGTCGCAGGACGTAGGCGGACCTATGACCCGCACCGTAACGGATGCAGCCATCGTACTCGATGCAACGGTCGGTTATGACCCTGACGACGTAGCGACAGCAGGAAGCATTAGCCACATTCCAAGCAGCTACACGAGCTATCTGGACGCAAAAGGCTTAAAGGGCGCACGCATCGGAGTGGCGACAGAGCTATTCGGTACTACAGAAGCGGAGCAGCCGACCACTGAAGTGGTACAAGCAGCTGTTAAAGACTTAGCTAAACTAGGTGCGGTAACTGTCAATGTTACCATTCCGAACCTGAAGGAAATTATGGCTTATCCAAGCCTCAGCGGCTATGAATTCAAATTCCAGCTGAATGAATATTTGGCAGAGCTGGGCTCCAAAGCCCCTTACCACTCGCTTACTGAAATTATCGCTTCCGGCCAATTCGACAAATCGATGGAAGCTTCGCTCAAAACACGTGATGCCCGGCAATCGCTGAATACAGAGGATTACAAGGACATCGTGCTGTTCCGTACCAAAACGACAAAAGACGCGCTGCTGAAGGTGATGGCTGACAATAAGCTGGATGCGATTGTCTATCCATCCACTACGCAAACAGCTGCATTGATTGGCGAAGCGCAAAATGCAGGCGGCAACAATCGCCTCAGCCCGTTCTCCGGGTTCCCAGCCATTACCGTGCCTGCCGGCTACACAGCTGAAGGGCTCGGAGCGAGCATTGAATTCCTCGGCCGCGAATACAGCGAGCCGACACTGATCAAGCTGGCTTACTCATACGAGCAAGGGACGAAGCATCGCGTCGCTCCTGTACTTGCCCCTTAAAGGAGAAGCACCTACACTTGCGATTACATGATCACAAGCTCACGCGAGAAAGCAAAAAAATCTCCAAACCCACCTTTACGGCGGGTTTGGAGATTTTTGATTTTAAACCCTAAGCATAGCTTAACGGCTGCGCTCAGCGTATTCTGTTACCCATGCAGCTACCTTCAGCAGGTCCTCATCGGCACGACCGATAGCTGCTTCGACCTGTACAGTCGCTGTGCCGCCATAGACGTTGCGGGCATCCACAACCTGCTCCGGCTGGAGCACCGCATAAATGCGATCATCAAACAGCTCGGAAAATTGCTTGAATTCCTCCAGCTTCAGATCTAGCAAGTATTTGCCCTGCTCGATGCAATAAAGCACCGTTTTTCCAATAACTTCATGCGCTTGGCGGAATGGCAGCCCTTTGCCCACGAGGAAATCGGCAATATCCGTCGCATTGGAGAAATCCTGATTGACCGCTTGGCGCATCCGGTCTTTGTTGACCTTCATCGTCGCAATCATCGGCGCGAACAGCTGCAGCGCGCCTTGCAGCGTGCGAACCGTATCAAACATGCCTTCCTTGTCTTCCTGCATATCCTTGTTGTACGCAAGCGGAAGCGATTTTAAAACCGTCAACAGGCCAACCAGGTTGCCATAAACACGGCCTGTTTTGCCGCGCACTAGTTCAGGCACATCCGGATTTTTCTTCTGCGGCATAATGCTGCTGCCTGTGCAGAATGCATCATCCAGCTCAACGAAATTGAACTCTGTGCTGGACCACATGATGAGCTCTTCGCTCAGACGCGACAGATGCATCATAATGATCGAAGCATGGGAGAGAAATTCCAAAATAAAGTCGCGGTCGCTGACTGCATCCAGACTATTTTCATAAACACGATCAAATTTCAGCTGGCTCGCTACAAAATGGCGATCGATTGGGAACGTCGTTCCCGCAAGCGCGCCTGCGCCAAGCGGCAGCATATTAATGCGTTTGTAGCTGTCTTGCAGGCGCTCAATGTCGCGTCCGAACATCGCTACGTAAGCCATCAGATGATGGGCGAACAAAATCGGCTGGGCACGCTGCAAATGCGTGTAGCCCGGCACGATTGTAGCCGTATTCGCTTTCGCCTGCTCTACGAGCGACGATTGCAGCTTTTGCAGCAAATCCACAAACTCAACAACACGCTTGCGCAAATAGAGATGCATATCGGTCGAAACCTGGTCATTACGGCTGCGTCCGGTGTGCAGCTTGCCGCCTACCGAGCCAATGTCGTCAATGAGCGTTTTCTCGATATTCATATGAATATCTTCGTCGGACACCGAAAACTCCAGATCATTGCGCTTAATGCGCTGCAAGACGCGGTGCAGGCCGTCCTGAATCGTCTCCACATCTTTATCTGGCAAAATGCCCTGCTTGCCCAGCATCGTTACATGAGCCAAGCTGCCTTGAATATCTTCTTCCGCCAGTTCCTTGTCGAACAGGATGGATGCTGTATATTCCTCCACCAGCTGATCGGTCTTCTTCGTAAATCTGCCGCCCCATAACTTGCTCACGTTATCGCACTCCCTCCCGGAAAAGGCGCGGGGCCGCTGCATGCAGCGGCCTCTCCTTTGCTTCCGGCATCTATTAATAAATGACGTACACTTATTTTTATTTACCGCTGTATTTCGTTCCGACTTTCAAACGCAGCGCGTTCAGGCGGATAAAGCCTGTAGCATCGCCTTGATCATAGGCTTGTGTCGGATCAGCTTCCATCGTAGCGATTTCTGGGTTGTACAAGCTCACAGGGCTTTGTACGCCAGCGCCAATGATATTGCCTTTGTACAGCTTCAGGCGCACAGTACCAGTCACGTTTTTCTGGGATTCCAGCACAAGAGCTTGCAGCGCAAGACGCTCAGGCGCAAACCAGAAGCCGTTATATACAAGCTGACTGTATTTTGCAATGAGGGAATCACGCAGATTCATGACTTCACGGTCCATCGTGAGCGACTCCATTTTGCGGTGGGCGCTGAACAGGATCGTGCCGCCTGGCGTCTCATACACACCACGGCTCTTCATGCCGACAAAGCGGTTCTCGACCATATCCACGCGGCCAATACCGTGCTTGCCACCCAAGTCGTTAAGCTTGTCCATGACTTGCAGCGGAGTAAGCGACTCGCCGTTAATCGCCGTACAGTTGCCCGCTTCAAAGGACAGCTCCACGTATTCGGATTGATCCGGCGCATCTTCCGGCGCTACGCTGAGCACGAACATATCTTTGTTCTCATCGGAGCTAGGGTCGAACCAAGGATCTTCCAGCATTCCGCTCTCAAAGCTGATGTGCAGCAGGTTGCGGTCAGTGGAATAGGGCTTGGCTGCCGAAGCTTGAACTGGAATGTTGTGCTTCTCCGCATAAGCGATCATTTCCGCGCGTCCCGGGAACTCTTCACGGAACTGCTCTTCACGCCAAGGCGCAATCACTTTAATATCAGGAGCAAGCGCAGCAACGCCGAGCTCAAAACGAACTTGGTCGTTCCCTTTGCCAGTCGCGCCGTGAGCGATAATAGTCGCACCTTCAGCGCGGGCAATATCAACCATACGCTTCGCGATTAGCGGGCGGGCAATCGAAGTTCCCAGCAGGTATTGACCTTCATAGAAAGCGCCAGCTTGGAACATAGGGAAAATAAAATCAGACGCGAACTCATCGCGCAGATCGTCGATATAAACTTTCGAAGCGCCAGTCGCAAGCGCTTTTGCTTCCAGTCCGTCTAGCTCATCCTTTTGTCCGATGTCTGCTGTGAATGCGATAATTTCCGCATCATACGTTTCTTTCAGCCATTTGAGAATAACGGACGTGTCCAGACCGCCCGAATATGCCAATACGATTTTTTCCTTAGCCATTGTTATTGTCGCACTCCTTAAAATCAATATGAATAATCTCGGCGAATATCCCGCTATGCGGGTGGCAAGCCGAATAACGCCGAGTTAAGCTTTATTACATAATGGCGGCCATGATGGCCTTTTGAGCATGAAGACGATTTTCCGCCTGGTCAAAAATGATCGAGTGGTCGCCGTCAATGACGCCCTCGCTCACTTCCTCGCCGCGATGTGCGGGCAGGCAGTGCATGAACAAAAAGTCCTTCTTGGCATGTGCAGTCAAGGCTTCATTCACTTGATAAGCGGCAAAAGCAAGCTCGCGTTCCTTCTGCTCCGCTTCTTGTCCCATGCTTGCCCATACGTCCGTATAAACGACGTCAGCGCCTTCAATTGCTTCTCTCGGATCGCGGCACACATGAATGCGCGAGCCTGTCTCAGCTGCATGATCCTTCGTTTGCTGTACGATGTCCGCATCCGGCTCATAGCCTTCCGGAGTTGCTACCGACATGTCGATGCCCAGCTTAGCCGCTCCCATCAGCAGGGAGTGAACCATATTGTTGCCATCGCCGATATAAGCCACTTTCAGCCCTTCCAGCTTGCCTTTATGCTCCAGAATGGTCTGGTAGTCGGCCAGCGCCTGACAAGGGTGTGAAAGGTCGGTCAAGCCGTTAATAACCGGAATCGTTGCACCGCGCGCCAGCTCCACTACTTTGCGATGAGCGAATGTACGAATCATAATGCCGTCCAAATAGCGGGAAAGCGTCTGTGCCGTATCCCAAATGGACTCGCCGCGCCCGATTTGCAAATCATTGCCGCTGAGGAACAATCCGTGACCGCCGAGCTGGTAAATACCTGTCTCGAACGATACGCGCGTACGCGTCGAGGATTTTTCAAAAATCATCCCGAGTGTTTTTCCTTTAAGCAAATGATGCGTTTCGCCCGCTTTCAGCTTTTGCTTAAGCTCGATAGCGAGATCGATCAGGTAACGGATTTCCGCTGGCGCATAATCGACCAGCATGAGAAAATCGCGGCCTTTCAGGCTCGCAGCCATTTCTTCTTTTACTGCTTCTTGCAATCGTATCTCCTCCACTTCCATCTATGCATTTTATTAATGATAGCTGTTATTTATTGTCGCCTGCGCCTGCCAGCAGCTCTGCCAAAATGCCCACCGCTTGATCAATCTCCTCGTTCGTCACGAGCAGATTTGGCAGCAGACGGATGACACTCGGCCCCGCCGAAATGACGAGCAGCCCTTTATCCTGCGCTGCAGTAAGCAAGCCAGCGATTGGTGCCGCGCATTCGATACCTACGAGCAGCCCTTTGCCGCGAATGTCTTTCACGAAAGGATTGCCTTCAAGCTTCGCTTTCAGTTGCGACGTCAAATATTCGCCCTTCTCCTCCGCACGCTCAGACAGACGGTCGCCGACAATCGTCTCCAGCGTCGCCTTCACAACAGCTGTTGCGATAGGTGTTCCGCCAAAGGTCGAACCGTGGCTTCCTGGGCCAAACGCTTCGCGAAGCTCTTCCCTGCACACAGCCGCCCCTACCGGGAAGCCGCTGCCCAGCCCTTTGGCCAGCGTGAAAATATCCGGTTCAATGCCGTAATGCTCGTAAGCGAACAGCTTGCCTGTACGGCCCATGCCTGTCTGGATCTCATCGACAATAAGCAAAATGCCGTGCTTGCGGCACAGCTTGCACAGGGCATGCACAAATGCCGGATCAGCTGGATAAATGCCGCCCTCTGCCTGAACCAACTCCAGCATGACTGCCGCTGTTTTGTCGCTGATTGCCGCTTCCAAAGCTTCAATATCATTGTAAGGAATGTAGCGGAAGCCCTCCGGCAACGGAGCAAAGCCTTCCTTAACCTTCTCTTGGCCTGTCGCTGTCAAGGTTGCCAGCGTCCGTCCATGGAAGGAATTTTCGAATGTAATGATTTCGTAACGGCCATTGCCTTTAATCTTCTGCTGGTATTTGCGCGCCAGCTTGATTGCCGCTTCATTCGCCTCTGCGCCCGAGTTGCAGAAAAATACAGCGTCGCCGCTGCTGTTGTCCGTCAACAGCTTAGCAGCTTCCTCCTGATTCGGAATATGAAACAGGTTGGATACATGCCACAGCTCATCGAGCTGCTTCACTAAAGCTTCTTTGATTTTGCGAGGCGCATGTCCCAAATTCGTAACGGCGATGCCGCTCATGAAATCGAGGTAACGCTTGCCCTGATCATCCCACAGCCAGCTTCCTTCGCCCTTCACCAGCGCGATTGGGTATCTCGCATAAGTAGGCAGCAGCGAATTTGCCACTGCCGCAGATGTTGTTTTCTCACTCATCGTTTATATCCTCCCTCCCGCTCTCGCGATTTAAACCCCTTTGACAATACGCGTACCGACTCCACCCTCGCGCACTGCCTTAGTCAATACGCCTGGCTCCTCGCCGCTGACGATGACGACTTCCTGCACCTGTCCTTGAATACATTGTACAGCTGCGCGAACCTTCGGAATCATTCCGCCATATATTTCTCCGCTTGCGATCATCTCGTCAATATCGGCAACGGTGACCACAGGCAGCACCTGCTTCACACCATCAACCGTGCGCATAATGCCCGGCACATCGGTTACTACGATCATTTGATGGACACCCAGATGGGAAGCTACAGCCCCAGCCGCGGTATCCGCGTTAATGTTGTAGCGCTGCCCCTGTGCATCAATGCCTACAGGCGCGATAACAGGAATATAACCCATTGCCATCACGCCTTCTATAACAGCAGCGTTAATGTCCGTCACATCGCCTACAAAGCCGATCTCATCGGCGTTCGCCACAGGACGTGCGGTAATCAGCTGGCCATCCACACCGGATAAGCCGAGCGCCTGTGCGCCGCAGGAAGACATTTTCCGTACAATTTCCTTGTTGATGCGTCCCGACAAAACCATTTCGACGACATCCAGCACCGCTTCGCTCGTCTTGCGCAAGCCGCCGACAAACTCCGTCTCAATGCCGAGCTTTGCCAGCGTCTCCGAGATCGCCGGTCCGCCGCCGTGTACAATAACCGGGCTAACGCCAGATTGCTGCAGCTCCCGCAGCTCGCCGAAGAAGGATTCAGGCAGCGCAGCAAGTGTGCTGCCGCCGCATTTCATTACAAATCGTTGCGTCATGCTATTATGAGCTCCTTTATCGCTTAATGCCGCCTCATGCACCGTTATGTACGGTAAGCCGCATTAATTCGCACGTAGTCATAAGTCAGGTCACAGCCCCAAGCCGTTGCTGCGCCTGCTTCCATATGCAGATCCACATGAATGACGACCGTATCGCCCTTCAAATACTCCAGCGCCTTCTCCTCGTCAAAAGCGACCGGCTTTGACTGCTGCAGCGTCACAATGCTGCCCAGCGAAATGTCGACCGTATCCGGGTTGACAGGCTCGCCAGCGCGGCCTACTGCCGCAATAATCCGGCCCCAGTTCGCATCTGCGCCAAACACTGCCGATTTCACAAGGGAAGAACCTATGACCGTCTTCGCAATCGCTTGCGCCGATGCATCGCTAACCGCTCCACGCACTTGAACCTCGACAAGCTTCGTTGCGCCTTCGCCGTCACGCGCGATCGCTTTCGCAAGCACCTCGCACACATGGCGAAGCGCCGCGCCGAAAGCTGCCCAGCCTTCATGCTGCGCATTAAGCTCGCTGTTGCCGGCAAGTCCGCTCGCCATCGCAACGAGCATATCGTTCGTGCTTGTGTCGCCATCTACCGTAATCATATTAAAAGTATGGTTCGTCGCTTCACGCAGCAGCTGCTGCAGCGCCTCGCTGCCAATTGCCGCATCCGTCGTAACGAAACCAAGCATCGTTGCCATATTCGGGTGAATCATGCCGGAGCCTTTCGCCGCTCCAGCGATATGAATGAGCTGTCCGTCAATTTCAACAGATACACAGACCATTTTTTGCACCAAATCGGTCGTCAAAATCGCTTGGCAGAAGCTTTCTGCCGCTTGCTTGTCCGAACCCAGCTTAGCTGGCAGCTCGCTGATGCCGCTGCGCACTTTGTCCATCTTGAGCAGCTCGCCAATGACGCCGGTAGAAGCTACCGCCACTTCATCTGCTGCAATGCCAACACGCTCAGCGAATTTATTGCGCATTTCATAGGCATCCGCCTCGCCCTGCTCGCCAGTGCATGCATTGGCGTTGCCGCTATTGACCAGCACAGCACGCAGGCGGCCGCCTTCGCCAATGCTCTCGCGCGTCACCTTAAGCGGTGCCGCCTGAAAAACATTTGTCGTGTAAACGCCCGCCGCTGCCGCCGGAACCTCGCATACGATTGCGCCGAGGTCATTGCGCGTCGTTTTTTTGAGGCCGCAGTGTATGCCGCCCGCTGTAAAGCCCTTCGGTGTTGTAATCGAGCCTTCCGCCACAACCTTATAAAGGGGTGCAGTGTGTCCCTGTCCCATAATTACATCGTTCTCCTTCGCTTCATTCTAAATTAGGTTATGCTGCTTCTTATGGATAAACAGGAACAAACTGCAAACCAAGCGTCTCATCCCAGCCCATCATAAGGTTCATGTTCTGAATCGCTTGTCCCGCTGCGCCTTTGACCAAATTATCAATGACCGAAACAATCGTCACTCTGCCCGTACGGCTATCGAACGCAAAGCCGATATCGCAATAATTCGAGCCCCATACTTCCTTCGTGGCAGGCAATTGTCCTTCAGGACGAATGCGCACAAATGGACGGTTCTCGTAATAGCTGCGATACAGGTCCATAAAATCATCCGCGCTTCTGCCGTCTTTCACCGTTGCATACATCGTCGTCATAATGCCGCGCGTCATCGGCACGAGATGCGTCGAGAACGTAATCACAACCGAGCGGCCTGCAACATCGGAAAGCACCATTTCGATTTCCGGCGTATGCTGATGCTGATTCAGCTTGTACGCTTTCAAGCTCTCGTTCAGCTCGGAATAGTGAGTGCCAAGGCTCGCGCCGCGTCCCGCTCCAGAAACGCCGGATTTCGCATCAATTATGATGCTGTCCGGATCGATAAAGCCAGCTTGCACAGCTGGAACAAGGCCGAGAAGCGCCGCCGTAACGTAACAGCCCGGGTTGGAAATGAGATTAGCACCCTGTACACGGTCGCCGTACACTTCAGCCAATCCGTACACCGCTTGCTTCAAATACTCCTCGTCCGCGGCGGGCTTTTTGTACCATTTTTCATATAAAGCTCTATCTTGCAGGCGGTAGTCGCCGGATAAATCTATCACTTTAAGACCTACAGCAAGCAAATCAGGTGCCAGCCTAGATGCGACAGCCGCTGGTGTTGCCAAAAATACAACATCCGCCTTGCTGCGGATCGCTTGTGGCTCTACATCATCTAGCAATTCTTCGCGAATGCCCGTTAAGTGTGGGTATCCTTCTGTAATCGGCGTCCCCGCGCTGGATGATGAAATAACCGAGGTCACCTCAGCAAGAGGATGTGAGGCTAACAATCGAATAAGCTCAACGCCGCCGTAGCCGGTTGAACCGAT
Source organism: Paenibacillus liaoningensis (assembly GCF_059609455.1). Taxonomy (NCBI): domain Bacteria; kingdom Bacillati; phylum Bacillota; class Bacilli; order Caryophanales; family Paenibacillaceae; genus Paenibacillus; species Paenibacillus liaoningensis. The sequence continues at coordinate 279,360 of NZ_JCAALU010000009.1, read as the reverse complement.
AATAGCTATTTTCAGTTTATCGCTCATATCCATCATCTCTCCCTATGAGACTATCTAAAAGTATATTGTACATGATTCGGCAGTCGATTAAAATACACTGTTTTTCCGTATTATTATACATGTCATTTCATATTAATACAATGAGCGAATGGATGTATTTTTGTGCCTAGCACGCTCGTACAACCCGTTGTTTGGGATCAATGTCGCTATTCCTATTCCAGCTTAAAACCTTCCCCTACTACCTCTGATGTATTGCTAATGATGACGAAAGCAGCTGGGTCAACTGTACGAACGAGCTGCTTGAGCTTCGCTACTTCCATTTGCCCCACGACGACCATAAGTACGGTCCGCCCCTCCCCGCTGTAGCCGCCATGTCCATCAAGCCTCGTCAAACCGCGGTCGAGATCATAAAGAATCGTCTCTGACAATTTTTCCGGCTCGCTGCTAATAATAAAAGCAACCTTCGACACCGGCAGCCCGCTTTGAATAATATCAATTGTTTTACTCGTTACAAACAGCCCGACTAAAGCATACAACGCCACTTCCGGCGAAATAAGCAGGCCCGCCGCAATGATGACACACCCGTCAAAAATAGCGACGGAGAGCCCCAGCGACAATCCCGTGTAACGATGCAAAATTTGCGCAGCCAAACCAAGCCCTCCCGTTGAGCCGCCTCCGCGAAAGACGATGCCAAGCCCGAGCCCAACGCCGATCCCGCCATAAATAGCAGCAAGCAAAGGATTATGTGTCGGTGTATCCCAATGGGAAGTAAGCAGGACGAATAACGGCAGCACGACGGAGCCAAGCGCCACTTTAAGCGCATAACGTTTGCCCAGCAGCCACAGCCCTACAAAAAACAAAGGAATATTAACAGCCCACTGCGTATAAGCTGGCGAAATGTCAGCAAAACGCTGGACCAGAATTGAAATGCCGGAAACACCGCCTGAAGCAATCTCATTAGGCACCAGAAATAAATTAAAGCTTGCCGCCATTATAAAAGAGCCCAGCAGCACCAGAAGCATGCTCCAAACGAGCTGTTTGCCAGGGCTAAGCGGTTTTTTCTTCCGTTTATTTATTACCTTCGAATTGGCCGCATGCAGCTTGCCGTTTCGTGCATCATTCATCACTTTGCTCATCTCGAATCCCACCCAAATTCATAAAGTCATACCTATAAGCGCTCATAAAAAAAGAAGAGTTCCACCCTTGTTCGAGTCGGAACTCTTCTTAGCTTACGTCAATATGGCTTGATCCATGCGTATTCATCCATATCCTATTTCCTATAACCGCATTTGCCAGATGCGGTAGCTAACTGCTAGGAGCACTATAATAGCCTGCCGTTTAGTCGTGGCGAATTTGATGGCGCAAATATCCGTTAATGAAGGCATTCAGGTCTCCATCCATAACGGCGCCTACATTGCCTGTCTCCACCGAGGTGCGATGATCCTTGACCATGCTGTACGGATGAAAAACATAGGAGCGGATTTGGCTGCCCCAGGCAATATCCGATTGCTCACCGCGAATTTCCGCGAGATGCTGCCGCTGCTCTTCAATTTTCCGCTCATAAAGCTTGGAGCGCAGCATATTCATCGCCCGCTCACGGTTCTGGATTTGCGAACGCTCCTGCTGGCAGGCCACGACGATCCCCGAAGGAATATGTGTAATACGAATCGCCGATTCCGTCTTGTTGACGTGCTGTCCGCCCGCTCCACTGGCGCGGTATGTATCAACCTTCAAATCCTCACTGCGGATTTCGATATCGATGTCATCGGTTATTTCCGGTACTACATCGCAAGATGCGAAGGACGTATGACGACGGCCTGACGCATCAAACGGCGAAATGCGAACGAGGCGGTGTACACCCTTCTCCGCTTTAAGATAGCCGTAAGCGTTGTAGCCTTTGACCAAAATCGTAACGCTCTTGATGCCTGCCTCATCACCGGGAAGATAATCTAGCAGCTCAACCTTGAAACCACTTTTCTCTGCCCAGCGTGTATACATCCGGTACAGCATTTGGCCCCAGTCCTGCGACTCGGTGCCGCCTGCGCCAGGATGCAGCTCAACGATTGCGTTAAGCTTATCATAAGGCTGGTTGAGGAGCAGCGTCAGCTCAAAATCATTCAGCTTGCGCAGCAGCTGGGCTGTTCCTTCCAGCAGCTCAGGCTCAAGCGTCTCGTCCTGCTCTTCCTCTGCCAGCTCCAGCATCGTTTGCAAATCTTCCATCTCGCCGTTCAAACGCAAATATTGATCGACGACCGATTTGACCGCATTCATTTCGGAAATAACGTTTTGCGCCTTGTCATTGTCATCCCAAAAATCAGGCGCCGTCATCTTTTCCTCATAGTTGGCGATTAATTCATTTTTTAGATCTAAGTCAAAGAGACCCCCTGAGATCTTGGAGCCGCTTCGCTATTTCCCGCAAATCTTGTTTCACCGTTGGTTCTATCATAGCGTACGTTTCACCTCAAATTTCTCATCTTGTCTGGTTGCCCAGCTTTTTCTTGCTCTGCTGCTCTGCTGCTGCCTGATGGCATAAACGCGCCTGCTGCGAAGCGCTGCAGCTTTTGCCGCATTGCTCCGCACACTGGCGCGTTAAGCCTTGCCTATCCGATCACAGCACCTTATTTACCGTGGCACTGCTTGTATTTCTTGCCGCTGCCGCATGGGCAATCATCATTGCGGCCAACCCGGTCCAAACGCTTCGCCGGACGCTTTTCCTGGCTTTCGCCTGGGCTGTTCGTCGTCGTCTGGCCTTGAGCTACCTCTTGGCGCTCCAGGTTGCTTTCTACGCGCGACTTCATAATGTATTTGGCAACTTCTTCTTGGATCGTGTCAATCATCGCCTTGAACATCTCAAAGCCCTCAAATTGGTACTCGCGAAGCGGATCCGTGCCGCCGTATGCCCGAAGGTGGATACCTTGGCGCAGCTGATCCATTGCATCGATGTGATCCATCCATTTGCTGTCAACCGCGCGAAGTGAAACGACCTTCTCGAATTCACGCATCGTCGTTTCACCAAGCTCTGCTTCACGCTCGTCATAATAAGCAACGACTTTGTCATAAATAAATTCGGTAATTTCCTCAATTTCCTTGCCCCAAATATCGTCTCTCGTCACGGTGCCTTCATTCAGAAGGTTCGCATCTACGAAGTCGATAATGGTTTCCAAATCCCACTCTTCTGGAATATCCTCCGTACAGTGAGCTTTAACCGTGCGATCAATGACCGCTTTAATCATTTCCATGACGATTTCACGAATGTTATCGGAAGTGAGCACGTCCAGACGCTGCTTGTAAATCACTTCACGCTGCTGGTTCATGACATCATCATATTGAAGAACGACTTTACGCAGATCGAAGTTGTTTCCTTCTACACGCTTCTGAGCCGATTCTACTGCACGGGTAATCATCCGGCTCTCGATCGGTTGATCCTCTTCCAGACCGAGACGATCCATCATGGCCATAATATTATCCGAGCCAAAACGGCGCATCAGTTCATCTTCCAGCGACAAATAAAACTGGGACGAGCCCGGATCGCCTTGACGTCCGGCACGACCACGCAGCTGGTTATCGATCCGGCGGCTCTCATGGCGCTCCGTACCAATAATATGAAGGCCGCCAAATTCAGCTACCCCTTCACCGAGCATAATATCGGTACCGCGTCCCGCCATGTTAGTAGCAATAGTAACGGAGCCCTCTTGACCGGCACGCGAAATAATTTCAGCCTCTTCCGCATGGAACTTCGCATTCAGTACTTTATGTGCAATACCGCGGCGTTTAAGCATTTCTGCCAGACGCTCGGAATTTTCAATGGAAATCGTACCGACTAGTACAGGCTGTTTGTTCGCGTGGCGAGCTACGATCTCTTCCACAACGGCATTGAATTTGCCTTTTTCCGATTTATAAACGACATCTTGAAGGTCTTTACGAATCATGGAGCGGTTCGTTGGAACTTGAATAACGTCCAAGCCGTAAATCCGCTTAAATTCTTCTTCCTCCGTCTTCGCCGTACCCGTCATGCCCGCAAGCTTGCGATACATCCGGAAATAGTTCTGGAACGTAATCGTAGCCAAGGTCATGCTCTCATTTTGTACTTTGAGCTGCTCCTTCGCTTCAATCGCTTGATGCAAGCCATCGCTGTAACGGCGACCAGACATTAGACGTCCAGTAAACTCATCGACGATGAGGACTTCATCATCTTGAACGACATAATCGACATCGCGCTTCATAATGACATTGGCTTTGAGCGCCTGTTGGATATGGTGATTGAGCGTCACATTTTCATGGTCAAAAAGATTTTCAATGTGGAACGCCTTCTCCGCCTTCTCCACGCCTTCTTCCGTCAGCATGACATTGCGCAGCTTCACATCAATCGTGTAATCCTCTTCCGCCTTCAAACGGCTCAAGAAGCGGTCTGCCGAATAATAAAGCTCAGTCGACTTGGCAGCTTGTCCCGAAATAATAAGCGGTGTACGCGCCTCATCGACAAGGATGGAGTCAACTTCATCAATGATTGAGAAATAAAGCGGGCGCTGAACCATTTGTTCTTTGTAAAGAACCATGTTGTCGCGCAAATAATCGAAGCCAAACTCATTGTTCGTACCGTACGTAATATCGCAAGCATAGGCGCTTTGCTTCTCCTCATGCGACAAGCCGTTCAGGTTGCAGCCGACCGTCATGCCGAGGAAATTGTAAAGCTGAGCCATCAGCTGGCTGTCACGAGAAGCCAAATAATCATTGACCGTTACGACGTGCACGCCTTTCTCGAGCAGCGCGTTCAAATACACAGGCAGTGTCGCTACGAGCGTTTTACCTTCACCGGTTCTCATCTCAGCGATTTTGCCCTCATGAAGAACGATACCGCCCATCAGCTGCACATCAAAGTGACGCATGCCGAGCGTACGCTTCGAAGCTTCACGCGTAACTGCGAAAGCTTCTGGCAATATTTGATCAATCGTCTCCCCTTTAGCTAGGCGAGCTCTGAATTGTACAGTTTTAGCTGCGAGCTCCTCATCGGACAAAGCCGAGATGGTGGACTCCAGTGCATTGATTTCTTCTACTTTACGCGTGAGGCGCTTAACCTCGCGCTCGTTCGCATCACCAAATATTTTTTTCACTAATCCGAGCATGGGGCTTCCCCTTTCACCTTACGCTTGTTTGCCTTAAATTGTAACAGTTTGCAGGATGCACCGCAACGCATCACCAATATTTTCAGGTAAGAATATAACCATTTTTACCAAAAGGAAAAAAGGCGTATCGCCTACGTATTCAACTGAGTTCATTATACATCGCGCAGAGGGCGAAATCAAAACGACTTCCTATTAAAAAGCGGCTCTCTCCCCTATGGTTAAATGCGCCATGTCAAGCGTAAACGGCTGAAGCCGTCCTCTGGCGGCTAAGCTGCCGTTTCGAGGGTAGAATATAAGCCCATTTATAAGTGTAAAACTTATAAGGTCTTATATTTCAAGGTGAAACGGCTGTCGCCGTCCTTGACGGTGCAGCGCGTTTCATTCCGAGAAATATAGAGAAAGGGTGGGAAAATCATATCCTTTCCTATATTTCAAAAAAAAATGAAAAAGCCCTCCCTCCCGCAGGAGGAAAGGCTTGAATTTGCAATAGATGTATAAGTACGACTGGCCTTCTATTAGCCTTGTTCAATTAATCCATATGTTCCATCATCGCGTTTATACACGACGTTCACCTCTTCATTTAAGCTATTGGCGAATACGAAAAAGTTATGGCCGACCATATTCATTTGCAAAATGGCCTCCTCCACATCCATCGGCTTGAGCAGAAATTTCTTCGTCCTTACGACTTCGAAATCCTCTTCCTCATGCTCGAGAACGCCTACGGCGGAGCCTTCTTCCCTGAACAGCGATTTCACACCGCTATCATGGCGGAATCTACGGTTGACTTTCGTTTTGTGTTTGCGAATTTGTCTTTCCAGCTTATCCACAACTGTATCAATAGAGGCGTACATGTCGGCACTTTTCTCCTCCGCTCTCAAAAAGTTGCGGGCAATCGGAATCGTGACCTCGACAGCGTGTATGCCTTTCGTTACCGATAAGGTTACGGTTGTTTCGGAGGTAGGGGCTTCAAAATACTTCTCTAAGCGGCCGAGCTTCTTCTCGACATAATCCTTGAGTGCATCTGTCACTTGTAAATGTTGACCTCGAATGATGTATTCCATGGGGCATGCCTCCTTTACATGTTCTTATTATAACATAGTAGGGGAGGTATAGTAAAACTATTTTCTATTTATTTAGAATTTTCTAATAATTTATGTCGAAGGTTTGAACAGAGGTTGGGGTGGGTAGGCAGATGGCAAAAAAAGCTTCGGAATAGCCCGGGGTAGTCCCCCTCGAGCTTCCGAAGCTTTTTCTGATGATGCATTTTTGATATGCTATTTGTTGTGTAAGTCGTGCAATCACCATTTACACAATTGCAACTTGGTTAGATTAATAATTTAGTTGTTTGGCGTATAATTGGCGTTCTCCCATATTTGCTGCACAATGTAAATCAAATCGTTATCCGTGACAACATCATCACCATATTTTATTTTTATTGTTAGAATCCTTACTAGTACAGCCTCTCTAATCAAAGGCTTTTGACAAAAAAAATAAAAGCCCCGGTTGCCCGGAGCTTAAAGTTACATATAAATGAATCCTATAGACTGGCTAATGCAGCCTGATGATTACAGTTTAGTGACGTTAGCAGCTTGTGGACCGCGTGCGCCTTCTACGATGTCAAATTCAACCGCTTGGCCTTCGTCAAGAGTTTTGAAGCCTTCTGTTTGAATAGCCGAGAAGTGAACGAATACGTCGCCGCCTTGATCAGTTTCGATAAATCCATAACCCTTCTCCGCGTTAAACCATTTAACTTTACCTTGCATGCATAAACAGTCCCTTCATCTTCAAATACTGTGAAACACCTTACTCATGTGGCCCACAATTTGACTATAACACCGCGTTATTAGAATTGTCAAACAATTTATTGTAAGCGAATACATTGCGGGTGGCTTTCGTATTTTTGCCTAAGCATACACTAAATTAAATTTGGATTTCATACTAAATTTGAAACTAGTCATTTTTTATTAAAAGCGAAAGATGACCAATAGTATCATATTTTTTTTCTTTAAGCTCTTGACGAACTTCTGTCACAAATTCGTTATTGTGCTCATAATTTTTTGAATAGGACTGGATTAGCTTAACGACAATTTCATCGGTTAGGCCTCCCTTATATTTAGCAATCCCAATTAAATGCATCTTAATCAAAGCAAAGTTTATAGTAAGCATCATATATTGCTCAAATATACTCTGCCTTCCCGCAATTGGAAATAGACTATGGTAGATCGTGTTAACGAGATAATTTTCCAAGATGTACTCGTGCTCATTCATGTATGGAAGATAATACTCTTTATAGGCTTTTGAATAATGGCTGACAACACTTGCAATATCCTCATTTTCCCCATCAAAGCTATTTATGTAATCCTCTAGGCACTCTTTATATCTGCTAATCCAAATCTTTTTCTCAACACGTTTCAATATTAGTTTATTTAGAAAGGTCAATTGAAATTCCTCATTAACTGGGAAAACATTAAAATCTCTAAGTTCTGCATTCGTTGCCATTTCATATTTAAACTTCTCAATTTCATCTTTTACCACTGAAAAATCACCATTTTTGGTAGCCTCATGAATTTGGTCACAGAGCCATCCAAGTAGCAATAAACGATGGGGCAAAGTAAATTCCCGATTCTGCAAAATCTCAATAGCAGCTATTCGAATATCCCATAAGTAAGAAGATAATTCTCCAGTACTAGCCTCTACCTTCCGGTTTACATGAGTATTAGGTTTTCGAATCGGTGTACCATAAACAAACTCTATTCCGTTCGGTTCAAATAGCATCAATCGAGCTACTTCCGGACAAGATGGAGTCGCGGATATTTCCTGTATATTATCAACTTCATTAATCTTCCGAGGATATGTCGCACAAGTAGGACTAAGATAATCCTCGCCCCATTTAGCTTGAATACTACACATACCTCCACTCAACATATTGCAGCCGCCAGTCTCATCACTAAGCGTCATCGAAGCATAGTTGCTGTTTGATGCATTTTTTGTGGTTTTTTTTAAATTGGCTTTAAAATGATCTCTCCATTTACGCTCATTCACATTCATATATTTATCATAGCTATTTTTATCAATTGAGACATTCCACAAAGCACAGCAAGTATCCTCACACTCAGCACCAATGCATTGAAAATGCTCCATATATTTAGGAATTAACGCGTACTCCTCTGCCATGTAAATCCTCCTCAGAAGCTATTAAATAATTTCTCTTTGTTATATCGGCATAATAGATAAAAAAAATAATAGAAGTCGAATGGAAATGCAATCCAACGACTTCTATTTCTATATTACTCTTATTTTTTTTTATCAAAAAAATAGCTGTCTGTAGAATAATGAGTGTCATAAGCATTTTTTTGCTGACGAACAGCTTTTATTTTTGCTAGCCTAGAAGAAGCCTCACTTTTGAATTCAAACATTTTCTCTAAAATAATTGAATCCAGTTCCAAAACATCTGAAATTATTTTTTTGTCGTCTGCTGAAATTTCCGAATTGAGCTGGAGTTCATCCAATACTGCATCACGCAAATCCACTAATGCGTATAATTCCTCTTCTTCTGCATTTGGATTTTCCGCTACCCATTTTGTCATCTCATATAATCCTCTTAAATCCATTTATTCCACACTCGGTTGAAGCTGCAAGCTTGAAGAGCTTCCCTTTAAAGCTTCTTTCCACGTATTTCGAAGTTCTTCGAGATATCCCAATGCTTCTGAAGCTAAACCAGCATCTTTCTTAACATTTGCTTGAATCATCAAATACAACATGTACTCATAAATTTGATACAGGTTTTGAGAAAGCGGAATATCAAAGTTAAGAGCAGCAATCAATTCATTGATAACAGATTGACATTTCTGTAAATTCACATTAGCCTTCTCATAATTTTTCTGTTGAATGTTTTCAATTCCTGCCTTTATAAACCGGACAGCTCCGTCATACAGCATAATGATGAGTTGCTCAGGCGCGGCCGTCTGGACGGATGATTGTTTGTATATTTGGTATGGTGAATTAATCAATGCAGTTCACTCCTTATCACCTTTATCCTGAGAAGCTGGACAAGCTGGATGCCTGGGAATTAAATTTGTTAATAGCTGTTTCCATAGCTGAAAACTGCTTATACAATTGGGTTTCCGTCTTATTTAGACGGGTAATCATGCTGCTCTCACGCTCTTTCATCAGACGGAGTTGACCACTTATAATAGAACTTTCCATAAATGATCCTTTCAAATCCGTACTGGTAAGAGAAGTGCCTGCCTTGGTGGACAGGCTTTGCAAAGAATTAACTGCAGATGCGGACATTTTAGCGAAAACTCCAGACTCTGTACTTCCAGGTGATACATCAGTCCCACGCTTAGTAAACATTTCTATTACTTTATCCGGATCCTTTTCCAACGCGTTACGAAGCGTCTCTTCATTCAGAACCAGCTTCCCTTTTTCAGTATAGGACCCTGTAGAAATACCTAACGATTGAAATATGGCCTTGCCATTACCATCGACTTCACCAGTATCAAAACCGCCTACTAACGTAGTAGCAGCAATACGAAGATCTGATGCCAGCTTGGTGAGAATACTATCATTGCGGATTAGTCCGCTTTTCGCTTTTTCTTCCCATAGCTTAATTTGGCTTTCTTCCATACCTTCTTTCTGCTCATCTGTTAACGGAAGGTACGTTCTATATTTCTCTTCAGAAATTTTAGAATTAATTGAACCGATTAAAGTATTATAATCATTAACAAATGCTTTAATGGAATCAACGATTTTATTCGTATCCGAGACAGAAGTTAACGTAGTTACACCATTCGTACCAGACTCCGCTTTGATTGTAAAATCAAAGCCATTAATTGCAAATCTATTGCTGCTTTGTGTATAATCCACTCCATTAAGAGAGATTTTTGCATCTTTGCCTATGATGGTTTTCGTGTCAAAATCGGTTATGGTGTCGAAACCTTCCAATTTCACAGCGGTAGATCCTGTCTGGCTGTTCATAATGGATAGCTGACCAGTTGACTCATTATAAAAGGCAGATGCTTTAGCATTTTTGTTAGCATTAATTGCTGAAGCTAATTCACTTAAAGTTGCTGTCGATGCGTCTAATTTTATTTCTTCATCATTAACCTTAACAATAATATCACTGCCAGTTGCAGTGAATCCAAGATCAGTCAGCTTCATACCTGCTGTGCTGTTGGCTGTATTCGTATCTGTATCCGGATTATACGTAAAAACCACACCTGCGGCAGAAGCCAACTGACTCACACTTACATTTAATGAGCCTGAAGCAGATGAATTAGTTGAATTTACTGTAAGGGCCGCTTCATTACCAGTAACTGTTGTCGTCTTGGCTGAAATAGCATTTGACATATTGTACGATGAAAGCTTATTGTAACGAAAATCAACAATCTTGCTGCTCATTTCCCTATAAGACTCTCTTTGATACTCCATTGAAAGCCGTTTCTGAACCATCGTATTATACGACGTCCGTTTGGCTTTCATCATTTCCTTGACCATATCGTCAACTTGCATGCCTGATGCCAATCCTGATATTCTCATCTTCTCTTCCTCCTCTTAAACTCTTTTATCAATTAGAATTCCATTAATCTCCATAAACTTCGCTACCAGATCCAGCGTCTTTTCGGGAGGGATTTCCCGAATTAGTTCCCCTGTCTCCTTGTTTAATACTTTGATGACGATTGCTTTAGTTTGCTCGTGTACCGACATCTCAAATGTCGTATCAGGCCCTTGAATAGCCTTTAGCACGCGATCAATTGTCCTCACTACCTGCATGTCTCCAATAGTAACCTTCTCACCTTGCAATTCTGCTTGCTGCAGGGCATCAACTGATTTAATCTGGGAAACAACATTTGCACCACCTGTAATTGACTCATTAATTACATTCTTGTCCTGCTTATAACTTGTTGACTGATTTACCGAGGAAATGTTCATTGACAAACCTCCCATACCGTTTCAATATATCTACTACTATTATCGGCATTAATAACAAACATTATTAGAGCAAACAAAAAAACAGCCTGTTGAATTTCTCAACAGGCTGTTGGTTATAGCGAAGCTTAACGAAGCAGCGAAAGAACGCCTTGCGGCTGCGAATTTGCTTGAGCAAGCATAGCTTGCGAAGCTTGAAGAAGAATGTTGTTCTTGGTAAGATCAACCATTTCCTTCGCCATATCTGTATCACGAATACGGGATTCGGATGCAGTCAAGTTCTCTACTGTAGTACCCAAGTTGTTGGAAGTGTATTCCAGACGGTTTTGAGTAGCACCAAGTGTTGCACGTTGTGTTGCAACGCTTGTAATAGCCGTTTCAACCTTAGCAAGGTTAGCACCTTTGTCCAAACCAGTGAAGTCAGTATTAACAACTTTGGAAATAGTAATTTGCTGAGCAGAATCATCCGATTGAATTTTCACATCTGCTGCAGTCAAAGAAATACCATTGAATTTTGTATCAGTCATAATCTTATCGATTTGTCCACCCAGTTGATCCAGTTCCAAATCAATATTACCCTTATCACTTGCTTGATAAGTTTCGTTCAGCTTTTGTACATTCAGCTCTTTCATACGAGTAAGCATGGAGCTAACTTCATTCATTGCGCCCTCAGCTGTTTGTACAAAGGAGATACCATCTTGAACGTTGCGTTGAGCTTGCTCAAGACCGCGGATTTGGCCGCGCATTTTCTCGGATACTGCCAAGCCAGCAGCATCGTCAGCCGCACGGTTAATGCGAAGACCGGAAGACAATTTCTCCATACCTTTACCTGCAGCAGCAGTATTCAGACCCATGTTACGGTGAGTGTTCAAAGCAGTAATGTTGTGATTAATACGCATTGTTATTTCCTCCCTGAAATGAAATGAATGATCCACATCCTTGTGGTATGCTGAGCCAGGTCGGCCGCCCTTTATCAGCCATAATATATATATCGGCCAAATTCAGTCAGAGTTTATAGCTTGTCATTATTTTTTTTCATTTCACCAAATTGTTTTTTTAGCTCCATGTTGCTGATAAGAGATTTCTCAGCTGCCCGATTCATATCCTCTACAGAAACATATAGTTCCTTGCGCAAAATAGATATATCTTTAGGTGCTGTTATGCCAATCTTCACAATATCATTGGTCACCTCTAAAATACTAATTTCTATATCATCACCAATAAACAGGGATTGTCCTTTTTTCCTGCTCAAAACAAGCATATTATCGACTCCCTTCCACTATTAAAGAATCCGCAAATAGAGGCTGCCGAATGGAGTACTTCTCATCGGAAATAATATACTGCATTCCTGTTCTATTAGCTAAATTTATAATTAGTGGAGCAGCAAGGTTTAATGTAGCTGTCGCTAGATCTCCATTAACACTTATGATATTCAATATTTTTATGTCTGTCGTTTGATTTACGTTCATTTCCTGCTCTATAGGTTCAGGCAGCTCGAACTCATAATCAGGAAAAAAATCAAACGGAGAAACAACTATAAAAGCAAGTGACTCATCTTCTAAAGATTGTAAATACATAAAAGGGCTATCTTCAATCACAATTAAGAAATATTTTAGAAATTCTTTAAAGCCCGGTATTCCATGTGTAAAAGTCAACAACTCTTCATCCTTACATTCTATCTCACCAAATCGTGTCGTTTGTATTATCAATTTAGTCACACTCCTTTGATCGTTACACTAAAACAAGAAGCTATAGCATCGCATTACGATTCTATAGCTTCTGTATTCATTATGGCAGGTCTATAAAGTCAAATCAATTTGAGGAGACGTTATTTGTACAGAAGGAAACCGCTCCATATAAATATTGACTCCTCCTCTGCGATACTCAATTTGCGGCTTATTGGTCTGTACGTCTACTTTAACATGACCGGGAGTCACGTTAACTTCCGGCTTCTCAATAACCACATCAAAGCGCAGATTCAGTACCGAAGCAGGCCCATAAACTTGCAAGGCTTGCTGTTGCCTAGAGAAGCTTTCACCAGCAATATCACCAACCGGGTCGCCATTATACAAAATATCGCCAATTCGATCGTACTCTTGAACTGTTTGCTCAATACCCTGTATTACAAATTGACCAAATTGATTATACAGCCGATTCCAGAAAGCTTCAGGCTTTCCTCCAGTTAACGCGTCCCACATTTTAGATTGGTCAATGATTAAAACCGGCTGTGTAGACTTAACATCTATGATAGTATTAACAGTCGATATATCCATCGTCGCATGACCTTGTTTAATATCATACTTGCCTAGACCTGACTGTATGCCAATTTTACCCGACGTCGATTGAATTTGCAGCTGAGGCAGCTTCATCTCTATCTCAAGAAGTCAACTAATGATTTACTAATGACTTTAGCTCCTACAGAAAGCGAGGCCTGATAAATATTTTCATTGATTTGTGTATCTATGAGCAGCTTTTCAAAATCGGCATCCTCGGTTTTGGACTGCATATCTGTCAAATTGATATGAAGATCGTTTAATCTGCTTTGCATCAACTCAACGCGATTAACTCTCGCTCCAACTTCAGATCTCACATTCAAAAAACGATCCATGCTGGATTCAATATTTCCAAGCTCAGCCGTAACACCGCTATAGTTCCCTGTGCCAAGCGCCGTTATCACTCGATCTATTACGGAGAATACATTATCTCCAGTACCTGCTGGATCAGGTTCTCCAAATACCTGATTTCCAGTCAGATTAATATCCAGCTTCACATTCACACCTACTGCATATTGAATCTTGCCATCGTCCGTTTCTAGAGCTTTAGCATCCGAACCTGGAGCGGAAAGATCATAAGGCATTTGATCAAATTGTTCACCGTTAAAAATATACTTCCCGTTCAGCTTACTGTTTGCAATGTCGATAAGTTGACTTTTCAGCTGTTGAATTTCGCTTTTAATGTTATCAAGGGCAATTTGTGGATTTGTCCCCGTCGCGCCTTGTGTAGCCAATTCCTTTACACGTTGCAGAACATCCCCAGCCTGACCAATTACAGTGTCGTTAAAATCCAACCAAGATAAAGCGGAATCCACATTTTTCTGATATTGCTCATTGGCGGAAATCTCCGAACGGTAACGAATAGAATAAGTAATGCCCACCGGATCATCGGAAGCTTTATTTAACTTACGACCTGTTGTCGTTTGCTGCTGCAATTGCTCCATCTGGGACATATTTCGATTCAGGTTTCTAGTAAGCTGCATGTGCATCATACCTTGTGTAACACGTAGTGACATGTTCGTAGCCCTCCTCTTTCAATTAAATCTAATTTACTTGTCGTTCGGCTATATTTGAATTATCTTCCAACCACACCTGTTCCATTAATAAGCTTCTCTAGCATTTGGTCAAAAGTAGTCATAAATCTTGCGGATGCACTATAGGCATATTGATACTTAATGAGCTCAGACATTTCTTCATCAAGAGATACGCCGCTAACTGATGCTCGGCTAGCATTAACTTGATCCAATTGAGCCTGGGTATTTTGATATAAACGAGAGGACTCCTGACTTTGAACCCCTAAAGCACCGACTACCGCACTATAAAAATCACCAACCGTTGCTTCAGTAATTCCTCCACCCTGCGCTGTCTCGTCAAAGGAGAATTTGCTCCCCTTTAATTCTGACATCAGAAGTGCTAACCCATTATTACCTTTGACTACAGTAGTAGCCCCTGTAGTATCAGTGGTTGTACGGAGAGAAGTTGCAATTTTATTAGAGTCGGCAGCAATATTAGGATTAAGCTGTATACTTGATGCTGTAATTCCAGTTGAGCCTGTTTTGAAGGTGAAAAAATTCTCCCCTACTTCAACAGGGTTCCCAAGCGTATAGCCAAGCTTATGCAGTCCATTAATCCCTTTAACCGTGATAACTTCATCAGCAAGTATACCCGTTGTCTCTCCCGGTTTTACCGTGCCTTTCGGGAGCGTTACTTGAAATTCACCATTTGCAAGCGTATTTGCAAGCGTATCCAGCTGTTGGGAAAAATCTGCTACATAGACATCGCGCGATACGATCATCCCGTACGCCTCACCACCGATCAGTGATCCGTTCGCATAGGCTGTCTCTAAAGCCAGAGAAGTTAGAGGGTTTACATCGCCTGCTTCCACAAGTTCATTACCACCTAAGGAAATCGTATATCCTTGATCCGTATCAGTAACTGTTATATTAATAATCGCGGATAGCTTGTCTGTCATCAAATCCCGTTGGTCTCGTAAATCATTGGCATCGTCACCAATAGACTCTATTTTGCGAATTTCCATATTTAGGGAAGATATGATAGTAAGAAGAGAGTTGGCTTCGTTTGCCTTCACTTCTATATTCGATGTTAAATCTGCGTCTAAATCAGTAAGCTGGCGGCTCAGTTCATTGAATGTATCCGTTAAGCCACGTGCTGTTTCTTGCAAAATTTCGCGGCCCGTTACATTTTGAGGGTCTTTGCTAAGGTCAGACCAAGCATTCCAGAAATTTTCTAATACCGTTCTTATCCCTGTATCTGAGGGTTCATTCACAAACTGTTCAAGCTTACTTAAAGTATCTGTTTGGATAGATAAATTACCCAAGCCTTGACTTTGTTCACGGTACTGTGAATCGAGAAACGCATTTCGAATTCGAGTAATTGAGGTGAATTCAACGCCCGTTCCTAGTTGACCCGGTGCTAATGACCGATCCATACCATAGGCTTCAATTGGCCTAGAAGCTACCATCGTAACTTTTTGCCTTGAGAAGCCTTCAGTATTTGCATTCGCAATATTATGACCAACGGTGTTAATAGCCGCCTGCTGCGTGAATAAACTTCTTTTCGCTGTTTCCAGCGAATGAAAAGTTGATCTCATCGTTTCATCTCCTCATCATGCTTTGGAATCAAATAGTTTATTGAACTTATTTCCATATCCTTGATTCATCGGATGCTGGTAGGTGAGATCCTCGTTCGGGTCATCCATCATTAGGCCAATAGAGAAATCCAGAAAATCTAATGATTGTTTAATTAGTTGCTGATTCAAATCATTCGCTTCCTTCAGCTTCCCCAGCACATCATTGAGCTGGCTATGAAGCTGCAGTAGCTGCACTTTAATTTCTGGATTCGTTACGGAGCGAATCAGCTCAGCCAAAATACCGCTGCGAATTCTAAACCCAATATCCTTAAAATAACGGGAAGTCAGTTGGGTACGCATTCGTTCAAGCTCTTCCGCTTTCGCAACAAGCAACTTCTGCTTCTGGGTCTGTACATTTAACTGCAGAACATGATTCTGAATAATCATGTCCTTCTTACTAAGTTCAATTTCCAGAAGTGAATGATACAGCTTTAGCTGCTGCTGCAGAGTATCTGCAATTAACTCAAGAGACATCTCCGTTCACCTATCCTCATTCGCTTGGATTGTTGCCGAAATAAGGAAGCAGCTTCTCAGCCAGCTTGCCCGAATCAACATGATACGTTCCAGATGCTATGGATTGCTTCAGGCTCTCAATATGCTTTGCGCGTTCGGGGCTGTTCATCTGACTCGTAGAGAGCATCTCCTTAGCGGCGGCTGAGATCTGTACCTCATCCTTCTTCTGCTTCTTATTGGCATTATTCACAGCCATTTCATTCTTCTTCTGGTACTGGTTAATGGAATGGATACGACCAGGTTCATTTACCTTCAATTTATTCACCTCATTTATTTGGACACATGCTAATAAGCCGATAACCTTTAAAAGTATTATCGGCTGATTCCTCAAGAAATTTATAGTTATATTGACGATTGACAAATATTAATAAATTCTAACGATCCTTATAGCGGTCCAAACCTTTATAAATGTTCTGATTAGCCTTCTGGGCTTCCTGCTCTTCCGCCCTTCTGGTATCCTCGTTGCGCATCTTTCCCGTATCGCTAATTAAACGCGCTCTGCAGCTATCACACATATTGTTATCCCGTATAAAAGTACCGCACACCTCGCACGGATAAGACATATTTGGCGCATTCACAATCGAAATCCGGCCTTCTCGAACAAACTTTGTAATTTGGCGGACCGATACTCCCGTTTCATTAGATAGATCATTTATATTCGTGCCTTTGTTTTTACGCAAATAATCGGAGCAGAGCTCATACTCTTTATCTATTTCCTTAATACAAGCCGGACAGACGTCACGAAAGTTCTTGGAGAACAGCTTGCCGCAGCGTGGACAATTATCTAAATTCATCATTATTTTCCGACCTCCCTAGTCTACCTTTTTGAAGATATGATTAGCTCTATTCTAGCCGAAAAAAAGGGAAAATTCACTAGTTATCTTTTAACAATCATTTTACAAGCTATATCCCTCTATCTAATAATCTTTCATTTCTTATTCTATCATCCGCAACTTTTGATCCACTTAAAGACACTACTCACAATATAAAAATAGAAAGGAGCCAAATGTATGAATTGGATGACTTCTAAAATGGATGATCGAGTGCGAACTGGAATTTTACTGATCGAGCAGCCCATTACGTCAATCAAAGAAGTTTATTTTCAACATGATGGGAAGAGATTGTTTTTGGCTTCCATTACAGAAGCAGGATTAAAGAGGTATAGGGTGAACATGATTGAGGAGTGGCTTGAAGAAGTAATAATTAATCTGCCACCATACGAGGATCTCATAAAAATCGCCCAAAATGAAGGCGAACGGGTTCAAGAACAAATGAGGGCAATACCATGCCCAGACTAATTTCATGCGTTTTAACAATCACTATACTCTGGACCTCGTACCTGCCACATGACAAAAATTCCTCAACACCTGCAACGACTATCGATCAGGAAGAGGAGAGTCTAAACGTTCCTCCAGTTGCAACTAAACATGCAAAAGATTCTGTACCTTCGCCTGTTAAAAAAGCAGACCAAACTACAAGTAATCTAATCGCTCATATGCTCAAAAATAAGGTAGCAAAAGCCAGTGCTAAAGAATGGGCTTCTCTAATTATGAAAAACAGTCAAGCTTACAAAGTTGATCCTTATACCATTTTAGCAATGATTCAAGTAGAAAGCCAATATGATGCCAAGGCAGTTGGCACGGCTAACGATACGGGACTGCTTCAGATTTTGCCCGCTACCCAGAAATATATGAAAGTCGTTGGAGATCTGCGCGAGCCCGCAGTCAATATTGAAGTGGGTTCCAAATACCTCGCCTATACCCAAAAACGATTTGGAAAAGAACTAGGGATTGTAGCTTACAATCAAGGGGAAGGCAATGTGGCCAAAGGCAACTACAGCACAAAGTACCTTGAAAAAGTAAACAAAACGCTTGAATCGATTGAACGACATGAATAAGTTTTTTACTAGGCCCTAGTTATAGGGTCTATTTTTATGTCCGCAACTCCTCATTCCGATACAACGACTACTTAAAGTATCGAGCCTTACAAATTAGGAAATTAAATAGAAAGTTAGAGGTGAATCCATTGACGAGTCATTGCTATCAAAAGCTTCGAAAATCCGGACTCAAAGATATGCATAATATGGAGCTCATAAAAAAATGCAAACAGGACAATGAGCTACTTGGCGAATTTTTGAAAGAGAATCGCGATTTTATTTTTTCGATTATCAAGCATTTTAAAGGAAGTATTGAAGAAATCAGAATGAAATTCCGTGTGACGGACGATGAGTTATATCAGCATGCTTGCATCGGCTTCCTCACAGCACTGCAGGACTTTGATTGCAATAGGGGAATTAAATTCACCACTTTTGTCGTACGCCCTATTCTGTGGGAAATCAACCACTTATTATATAGCGATTCACAGTCCGTTCGTTTAAGTCGTGGTGCGGTCGAGCTCATAAAAAAAATGGGGGAAATTGAGCATACGCTAGGACATAGGCCGAATGAAGAAACGATGGCCAAGCTTTTAGAAATATCCGTGGAGCGATATAGAGAGATTGCTACGTTCAGTGACGATCTGGAGCATTATGATGGTATCGCTAATTTCGATATCGCGGAAACATCCGAACTCAACCTTGAGCAAAAAGTAACCGATCGTGTCTATGTACAGCAGCTATTAGATGATCCTATATTCACGGAGTTTGAGAAAACGGTCATGATTTTAATTATGAAGGAGGCAAGCTATACGCAAATTGCTGATAAACTAGGCGTTTATCCCATGACCATCAATCGGACGCTGACACGTATTCGCTCAAAAATTCAGCAACAAGAAAATAACGCTCCGGCCGGCCACTCGAAGGTCACCTCTAAATATGATCGAGAAATCCATGCAATTTCGCAAAAAATAAAAGAGAACACATCTATTCCGAGTGTAGAAAAAGTTCTCGCCCTCTTGAACGAGCAAGGGTTCGATTGCAGTCTCTATTCAATAAGAGTGTTGTATTACATTAGGCAAAAAGCCATTCATAATTCAAGTGAATAATTGGGTTAGTTTATAACTGGCCCATTAATTATCAGAATTTTCAGTCTTTATAAAAAATGAAAGTAGGTATACGAAATGAATAACGCTTCTTATTTTCAAAGTTTGCTTGATCAAGCATTGACGCCTGACTCTCGATCATACAATGAGCTAGTTGAACAGTTGGCTTGGGCAGAAGCCGAAGTGACGAATACGCAGGATGCTCTCACTAATCTGCAATTCCGTCTTCAGCACGGAATTCTAGTGATGGAAGACATCGCTGCCGAGGCGGAAGAAATCATTACTCGCCATCAAGCTGTTCTAATCACAGCCCACGCACGGCGGAGTGAATTTCAACAGCAAATGTCGCAAATTGAATCTGTTATCGGCATAGCTGAAGATATGTGGACGTTTGGAGAAGAATGATACATGAATGAAGAGAAGTTTGCTGAACTAAACCTGCTGCTGTATACGAATGAAGATTGTGTTTATTGTCGACAGTTAAGCACCACTTTAGCGCAGATTGCACAAGAAAGACCCCATATTATTGTGACTAAAATAGCGTATAATCCTCAACTGCATACCTCCATCAAATCTACTCCTTCTGTTATTGTGCAATATAACAACGATGAGCTAGGCCGATTTAGCAGCGCTTTATCCAAAAAGAGTCTGGATAGCTGGCTTGACCAGCTTCAAGACTATATTCGGTCGCATCTTAGCTGTTAGAGCTTAGTTTGCATTAACTCTTTCCCCTATTATTTATTAGAAAAAGGGAGATATCCAATATGGATACTCCCTCGTTTTTTATTTATTTTCAGCTGATGTCGGCATGCCTAGCTTCTTTAATAAGCTATTTAAATAATTAGCTCCACGGGAAGCCAGAACTCCCGCAGCCATAGTCGATACATACTCGGCTGTTCCATTCAAGCCAAAAGGGTTAAGCTGAAAGGCAAAGGCAAGACCGATGCCAATGATAATGGAAAGGCCATATGTTGTTTTCTCCTTAATATAACTAGGCAATACTTGCTTGAAAATTTCGGTAATCGCTTCTGTCAAACCGGCTACTAACAGCCAAATCCCGACTGTTGCTACTACAGCATCCACGGTTGTAGGTAAAGTGGTTATTGTCATTTTGCATTCAAACCTTTCGAAAGAATAATCGTATTTAAGAAAGTAAGCTCTGATAGCGTAAGCGTCTTGTTTTTAGCCTTTTCAATCCACTCCATACTTTCAAATGTACCCGCCTTTTGAAGCTTCGTTAAAGCATCTACCAGCATATCGACTTGCCATTGTACTAGCAGCAATCGGTCGTCCTCCTTTACTATTTTTTCAGCTATCGAAGCTAGCTCCACGTCTATTCTAGCCATTGTCAATGGTCCAACTCGGCCATCCTGGGCCACATCAAATGATTTTTGCAAGGCTCTTACAGCCAAATCTGTCTCTGCTCCGAAATCCCCATCCACGGTCAGTTCGCAGCCTAGCTTGTTCAGTTTCACTTGAAGCTTTCGGACCTCTTCCCCGGTGCTTCCTTTACATAAAATCAAACCCGTCGCTTCTTTCACTGGATACGCAGTTGTTACTCCCGTACAGGCTTTATACTCATTTGCCACATCTGCAATCAACTGGTTAAAGTTTTTTCCCATTCGTGATAAGGCGTTCGTCGGGTCCACTTTCCGCTTAGGATCTAGAGTATTATGCCCTATAATGTCCTTTAGCGGATTCAGATTGAATTTATTGCATATATAAGCCAAATACCATACATATCTTTTGTAGGACTCTGTATTATTTATAGACCCTTTCAGATGGGAGTAACATAACTCGACGCCAATTGCTACATCGTTGGCATCCGCCCCATAAATGGCGTTGTCCACTGTTGTGTTATAAAGCACATGCCAGGCTTTTTCCTTAAAACCTATTGTGGCAGGAATACATTCAATAATTTGTTTGTCATCGATAAAAGTATGGGCTGATGCGCTCATCTCATTGGCTGAGTTTATATAATATCCAACATTGCCAGCAGCTGTACTTCCATCATTTCCGGTATCATGCGCAACCGCGAAACCTACACGATTCATAGCAATACCAGAGCGACGTTTCGTCTTTACAGGAAGCAGGCGTTGTTCAATCAAGTATTTCATTGTGAAAGACAAGCTGACTCCTCCTTTTTAAAATCCAGCATTTATTCTCTCTTCTCTACCGGCCGAAAGCTGATTCACTAGCTGCTCTACTTTTGCATTCAGCAGCCGATTCTCAGTGACCAGCTCCATGTTTTCTTTGCGTAGAATAACAATCTCTTGGCTAAGCTTCTGGATTTCTTCTTTATGATCCAGCAGCTCTGCCCGCAATTCTGCGCGAAAAGCTTGTTCGTCCTTGGATAGCAGCTCACGATCTGAAATTCTATCTTTACTACGACCGCCGAGATAACCCATAACGCCTGTAATAACAGAGACTATGGCCCCAACTACAATCGTCAATATACCTTCATTCATCATATTTCCACCCTTCCTTTGCTTATTCAATATAAGTAAATAGAGACAAAAAATAACCCTCTCCCGGTATGCAGAAGCTCACTCCGGTAGAGGGTTAACTATGCGTCATTACATAATAAAGGCGTAGGTACCATCTTCGTTTATCTCAACTGTAATGAAGCTGGTTAGATCTGATCGATTAATGATTTCAACGTAAGAAATGAGGTCTCGGGCATATTTTTCAGCGACTCTAATAGATGCCTTTATTTCTTTTAAGCCTCTACTTGGTATGATAATATTGGAGGCAAAAAACTCTGACTTGACCGTGATATTTCCCGCTAATGAGGAATCCGCCCATACAGTGATTTCGGATGGAAGCTCATTGACTTCGTTTTTTCTTATTGTTATATAAGAAGTTAGAAATCGATCCTTCTGAACGGATACTACAATTGTCGATGGAATAGAATTCGCAAAAATGACAATAACTTTACCTATAATTTCAGGTTTACTTACTCCAATAGATGTCAACAGTTCAGAGTAGTCATTCCCGGTTATGATTATATTAGATGGTATTGAATACGAATCAGCTTTCCTTACCGTAACATGTCCTGTCTGGAAGTATCTGGATACCGTTAATAAGGTTCCAATCGTATTATCCCGCCTGTTACGGACCGTTAACTCTGACTGAAGCGGGTCCGTTTCCTTCCTTTTAACTGTACAACTTGAATACATATTATCTCTACGTATCGTGATTGAGGACTCAACCATATCTGGATTTAATATGCGTATGTGACTGCGAAAATCCGATTGATCCCTCGTGCTTCTGATCGTAATCGTACTCTTAAGCTCTTTTGTTTTGTTCTGTTGTACAATGATGTCTGTCTGTACTTCAGCATATCCTGTGCTTTTCACTTCAGGATTATAATACTCTACCACTAACACCGGAGTAAATTTACTTCCTCTTTCCCTCGTTCCAAGCCTAGCCATTGAATCGTCTATTTCTTTTTCGGCCTTCAACAAAATGCCATGATAATCAGCCTTGTTTTCATACCATTTTTTAACATTATCTAAAAGATCTATCTCTGTATATTTGGCCGATTGTTCAATAAGGACCTCTTTTATTTTATCACTATGGCTTGGTGTGCTCGCCCAGGTTACTCCAAACTCTGTCCATTGACCCTGTATTTCATATAAGCCTATTGGATTTTCAATTAAGCTAGTGCCTTCAACATATATCTTTAAAAAGGCTTTCGTTATCCGTTGTCGATCTGGAATGCTAGCTAAATCAAACTGAATCAATGACCTAAATTCTTCGCCATCGGCTGTTCGACCAACTACCATCTCTTGCTCTTCCCCATAATTTAATCGAGGCACCTTTGACCTTACAAAAGCATCCTGAACAGAGGATAGCAGTTGCTCGATTTTAGCAGGGGGAATGACCGATACCGTGCCGCGCATTCTGTCACTAACCGATACAGCTATGCTGCTAATGAGAGGACTAGTATGTTTAACTTCGAGCTGTGAAGGCATTGGGTCTAAATAAACGGGTCTAACATTTACAGTTGCCACCATTTTCTCATGAGGCTTAACCGTCACAGAAGCGGCGAAATCTTCTCTGCTTGGAATCGTTAAAAAGCTCTTTCTCTGGTCAACACCTTCCATTCTGTCGGTTTCATACAGCTCAAGTTCATGTATGCTAAGCTGAGTTATATCGGTAGAGTTACTGATTTCCCACTTAAAAAAGCGGTATTCCTGTCCTCTGCGATTCTCCGACAGCATGTATTTACGAAATTCTCCACTTGCCCAATCTGGCTCATTGACTTTAGCATCCAATAACGTCCAATTGGTTTTGTCATTACTACCGTAAAATGTCCAGTCCCTTGGAGTAGGTGAATAATAGGTCGGTCTAGCACCGATCCCATAACCTGCAATAGCTAATGGAACGTTGAAAGTGAAAATTAACCACGCACTTTGATGCCCAGGCGGGGATGCCCACGGATATGTGGCTGTCATTGAGTTATCAAAGGCTCTCCATTCTAGATGATTTACATCGTAATTGCCAGAGACCTCTATGTTATACCCCTTCCAGTCTGTTGCTGTTACCGGCAATGTAACATCAGCCATGGAGGAACCAGGATTTTCAAAATGCTCTTTATAGACGTGCAGACTAGCTTCTATATCATCTATTGACCTAACGTAAATACTAGAGGTTAGATCCATTAAGTTGGTTGATTTGCTTAACAGAGTAAACATTGGCCTGAATCCCGTGCTGGTAAGAGTATTAGAAGTTGCGGCTACACTACTAAAACCATTTACCGTACTCCCCCTGACTGTACGGCTTGCTAGAGCAGATATTGTATTTACCGTGTGAGACCAAACACCGGACCAATTCCAAACTCTATTATCGCCCGCCTCAATCCTTTCCTCCAAAGAGCTGCCCACAACATATTTATCCCAATCATTTAACTTATCATTTACAGAAACGCCGCCTGTTGGGAGTTTAATTGTTACATTGGATAATGAACGTTCTTCTTCATATAGCTGCATTTCATCTAAACTAACAAAATACCCCGTATAACCATTTGTCGCTGTGACGTGAAGCCTATAATGAAAATAGGGCGTATCATTGTCAAATGAAAACAATAATCTAGCCAGAAGCCCCGACTGATTTAATTTTCTATCTAAGGTGGTCCAATTCAGACCATCGTTGCTCGCCTGTATAGTCCAATCCTTTGGAGCTGCAGCATTATAGGTATTAGAACGCAGCGCATAATGTTTAATGATTTTGGCTTCCGAGAACGATACATTCAACCAAGCTGGAGAAGGATTATTTGCTACCCAACGTAGTGTATCTCCTGTCGATTTATTGCCATTAAATACTTTCCACGCATCATAATTTGTACTGTATTTCGAACTTACTGATACTATGACACTACCGTCAGTTGACGCATTGGATGTGAGTATAGGTATAGCAGGTATTCTCTGCTTATCCAGTAAAAGTCCGGAAGAAAGGCCTTCATTATTTAATGTTGTCCATAAAACGCTGCCTTGAACATTACGATCAGCCAGCAGCATCATTTTGCCCGAATCATCATGATCTACAGCAATTAAATAAAAATCGCCATCGGGATTAACAGTTGGGGTTTGAGGAAGAAAATTCTTGTTCTCCTCCCCTAATCCACTAAAATAACCAAACTCGTCAGGTAGAGACTTATAATTACAGCGTATGCGTTTTCCAATCTCCAGCTTGCTTGCATCTAAAACTTCTTGAGGATGTAAAATACGCCCCTCAGCATCAATGTCGATGGCATCCAATCTAATATCATAGCCTGCCGAGTTCACCGGTTTATTGATAATTTCTACTTGAACACGATGCCTTCCGGAAAATAGACCTGTTTTCTCATAAGAAATAACTTTATGATAATAATAGGTATCCAGAGCACTGAAGTACTCTACGATTGTTCCATCTATCGTTACTTTTATTTTATCGCTATAAGAGATCGCTTTAGAGGTGATCAATCTAAATTTTGTGCCTATAAAGTCAAAAGCAAACTTATTTCCTGCAACAATTGTAACCGAGCCCATTGCACTTCCACCATAATGATCTGCCAATACAGAGGAGGTCCAGCCATTCATGGGAGAATATTGGATAGCAGGATGGCTGTCATCGATTCTTTTCCAACCTTGCTCCGGTATAGGCAATACGGCATTTAATTCACCTAAAATATAACCATCCTCATCTATGTCAATCGCATCAAGGTAAAAGTCCCCCTCTTCCGCTGATTCATCTATTGTTATCTGAACATCATGAATGGCTTTAGTTAGTAAGTGTTTCTCATATACCAATATTTGTCCTATATTCGCATTCGGATACCTGGAAGTAAAATGACCTAAATGAGTCCCATCTATCTCAATACGCATCTTCTGCTGCCGATCCGGGTTCGTACAGGCCAGCAACCGAAGCTTAGACCCATAAAATCGAAAAGCAATCGTATCGAAAGTGCCACTGGATACTGATGCACTCTTTCTAATCATTCTTGAAGAACCACCATACATATTAGAAATAGCCGTACCATTATAGAGAATATAACCATTAGGGTAGGAAACCTGAGAGTCATCATTTCTCTTCCAACCTGGCTCTGGGCTTAAATACTGTGTACCTAATGAAAAATCATTGTAGCCTTCTTCCACATCGACTACTACTTTAATCTCATTGAGGAGCACTCCCCAGTTTCCTGATTGGTACAGTTCAATCCGAACATATCTGAAATGGCCCTTTATGCCATGTTCCCTGATGGTCCCGTATGGGCAGTTGGCATAAGTATTAGATACTCTGCTCACGACCTCCGTCCAAGTGGTTTTATTATTCGATACTAGAATCCGATAATCGGAAATTGAATCATCCCGACACCTTGGATAAATAATAAATCGGTCTATACTATTGATTGCTCCTAAAATGGAATTAAAATCAAAATCAAGCGTAGCTGGTCCACCATTTGTCAACCAATAGGAAGTAGCCGCGCTTGAATTCGTTATGCCATCGAACAAATATCTCATATAATAGTAGTTGCTATTTGTATATACGACTTTGCTGCTTGTTACTATTATACCGTTCGGGGCTGTATAAACAGCTTGTCCTGATATGCCACCAGAACCCCCGCTAAGATTTAACTGATAAAGCATTTTTACACCTGCCCTCATTGTATTGAGTATTGGGACTAGAAGGAATATTCAATAACGGGCCTGAAGCCTATTTTTATCGGCGTTGAATATGTTGCTATTGTACTCCAGTAACCTTTTGGGTCTCCATTTCTACCACGAACGGTTCTTCCTAATGCACTTGTTTCAAAACCTGCGGCTGCAGCAAACCCCGAAAAAACAGTATCTGATGTCCATGTACAGGGACCATCGGTTCCGTAATTAAAATGCCAAACATCATTTCCATTATTCGTTTCAGGCACGGTATAACGACCAAATGTAATATAAGTATCCCATTCATTGTTTGCCGGGTAAGCTCCTAATCTATAATCAATGTTTGACGGATTTCCTGATTCAGATAAATAGGCTATGCCCCCCGTAATGGATCGGACCTTACTTTTTACTGCTTCAGCTGATAATGTCAGTTCATTAATTCCCGTGTATGAAGCATGTCCATCATTTTGCGTAATATTTATTCGATATTTGCTATAGCTTATCTGATTGTTTAGAAAAAAAACTTTTTCCTCATTTGCTGTCCATCCTGAATATTCTCCTATATGCAACGAAATCCAAGCTTCCCCATTAAAAGCTTCTAAAGCCCATTGACGAGGTGCCGCTGTGGGTACTGTAATAGGAGCTTTGATACTGTATTTGTTAACCTGTACAGGCGCCGGAAATTCATAGGCAATCCATCCTGTCTTTGTACCATTGGCTGTAAGCCATCCATAACTGTTATCTGCTTTATCAAAAGCAAACCACGAATCGTAAATTGAGTTGTAAACCGTGCTAGCCGTGACTTTACCTGACGGAGCTATATTAGATGTCATTTTTGGAATAAGCGTATCGTTAAAGCTAGTGCCTTGGGTATAACCTGCCATATTTAAAACAGACCAGGCTACATTCGTTTGTACAAGTCGATCCGCAATGAGGAGACCCTCTTGTACTTTAATAAAATAAAAGAAGCCGGAAGGTATGCTTGTCCCCTGCTCGGGTAATTCACTCCCCTCTCCCTGGTCGCCAAAGCTATAAAAATGTCCAGCTGCTCCAGACGCCGCAGTATAACCACAGCGAATAAAATCCCCTATTTTCATCGTGCTAATATTCGCACATAACGTTCCGCCAGTAGGTGGAATTGGCATTGCATATCACCTCCCTTATAGTGGATCAGCTTTGGCGTAGATATTAAAATCTCCTCCCGCCATTGTGTCTTCCTCAGTTACGGCCCTCACATAAAACGTTTCACTCTGTTCATCCTCGATTATGCCATTAAAAATAATCTTATCTTCTGCGATAAACGGACTATTATATTTACTGATTTCAATAGCAAGTTTCTCGGGAAACTCTGGCTCTCTAACGTAAACTTGCATGTTTACGACAGGAAATCCACTGTAGTTAGTTATAGTCACCTTTTGAGGCAGGGCTATCTGCCCGGCAATAAGTGTTCCAAAGTCCAAATTTTTTAAAATATCACCTGCTGGATTATGGTATGGATATTTCTGTTCATCGGTAAATAATAATGTAGGATGCTCAATATCAAATAAGGAAAATGTAAAATCATCAATAAAAAACGAATCTAATCCACTATTAATAGTGGCGTCTTTAATATATTGAAACTCAAGCTTATGATTACCTGCTGAAAGAGTGGTGGAGAACTCTGTCCAACCGATCATTCCAGACTTGTGTAGTTTTTGTACGCCGTCAATATAAAGGTTAAAATAATCAGCGTATTCAGAACTCACCATATACATAAATGAACAAATAGATTCCGTTTTTGATTCTACATAAATGGTAAAGCTGGTAGAACTTCTTCCTCCTATTTGTTTACTCTTAATAGACCTTGTCCCACTATAAAATTGGGCTGTGGAATATTCATAATCTCCCGTTATATTTGCAATTCTTACTTTAGACTCAAAATTATCGGTTACCATATAGGGTCGTATCATTTGCTTTTCACCCTCCTAAACGACGTTTCCATCTGTTTATTATTTCAATTCCCATGTGATTGCCCCACCTCTATCTCTTGCTAAAGGAGCATCCACCGTCTCCACATGTCTTCCATTTTGTTTAATTTCCAATCGTCCATCCAAGTCTTCACTGGACACCAGCTTGAATTCCAACCTAGCTTGTTCATTTCTAGGAATTTGACAAATAACCTGAAAATGAAACATGACCTCATCTATTAAAAAACTTGTTTTATAACCAAAATTAAATTGTGTAATAGATGACTTTCCAGAGCCTGCAACGTTAGGATTAAAAATAAATTCCGCATCTTTAAAAGAAATAATATCCTTATACATCAAAGGTCTTCCTGTTAATTGATACGTGTTGCTATCCGTTACATAGCTGATATCAAACATTTGACCCACAATTTTGAAAATGCCGCCATAAGCCTCAAAGTACATAGATGATCCGCTGCCTACTAATCCAAAACGCAGAAGCTTATCCCTTTCAATACTGTAAAAGCTGTTTTCTTTACCAGTCTGATGATCAAATTCGCACAAACATGTTCCATCCAAATATTCAGCTACCCACATGAATGGTTGATTGACAGGCACAATAACCCCTTGATTCCCGAACATATATATTCCCCCATTGTATTGGTTGACAAGAAACCCCACTTCTCAGTGGGGCCATAATTAAGTAAATTGATAAGCTACACGAGTTAGAAAGGAAAAATTACCTGCAGTCGCAGTTGCTGGAACATTCGCTTGAAGCGTTACTTTCGCAAAATTAGCAACAGCCCCAATGGAACCATCATTTGCAGTTCCTTTAATAATTCCAGCACCTGCAGACCCTCCTGCCTGAATGGCCTTCATTGTCATCCCACCTATAGGTGTAAAAACACTTTCATTTAAAGAGTCTACTCGGGCTTCAATCCATTTATTAACGACAACCTCACCTGTGTTGCCTCCAAGGACGTCTTTCGTCGTTATGGTACAACCAGTCATATCTGACACATTGTTAGTTATGCCTTTATTATTCCAAATCAAAAAGGTTGTCGCTTTAGATACTCCGCCCGCATCAACTACTCCTATTGGCCATTCTGTCTTCTGCTGTGTATTCGTTAAATCAAACCACTGTACTACCGGGCTTGCCATTACAAATCCCTCCTTGTTTTGTTACTATCCTCAATATAAGCAGCATGATCCTTTGTTTAACCGGAATTTTGGTAAAAAAACACCCAATGCTGTAGCAGCATCGGGTTTAAAGAATACGAATAGAATATGAATTAGGCTTTTATATGAATAGTCCTTTTAGAGTACTTTTTTATAACTAACATCCAGCACATCCGGTACACCCTCAACAATTTGCAGCGTATCAGGTGCAAAATTAATGCCTGTATAATCACCCTGGCCATTCTCAATGTTCACATAATGAATACCCGGTGACTGCAATTGTCCATTAATATAGACGAATAGAGTATCTTTACGTGCGCTGCCTTTGGCTAGTGTATATAAAGTTTCTCCACCAACCGCTTCATAAATTTCGCGGGTGGACTCCTCCTCTACTTTACCGAGGCTTTGTTCAGCTGCTGCGAGCCGTCCTGCCAAGTTGCTAAGTACAGCCTGCACATGAAGTCCAGCGTAGTTTGGGTCAGTAATTACCCCTACCAGTTGAGCTCCTTTGCCAGCTGCAGTGGATACAAAATCGCTTAGAATAGCTGTATCAGCATTGGCGCGAGCAGTCGATTCACTAGCGATTTGCTGGACAATCGGCGTAGCTAAGTTAGCTGCGCCATCATTATCCAGCGAACCTGCCCCACCGTACAAATCCTTCATCAGCTGAATAAGATTCATATACGCTTTAGCAT
Source organism: Paenibacillus liaoningensis (assembly GCF_059609455.1). NCBI lineage: Bacteria > Bacillati > Bacillota > Bacilli > Caryophanales > Paenibacillaceae > Paenibacillus > Paenibacillus liaoningensis. Next base: position 248,935 of record NZ_JCAALU010000009.1, on the reverse strand, counting down.
CGGTCGCCCCTTCAACAAAACCGGCTCCGCCTTTAATAATGGCATCTACCGGAATAACCGAAAGGTTTGTCCGTACTACATAGCGAAAATCGACATTTTCCGAAGCTGCGGGGAACGTATATGGTTCTTCAGCGTCGTTCACTTTGCTATAAAATTTGAGAACAAACTCCCCTGAATTTTCTTCCAAACGGCCATATACAACGTCCGAATCCTCATCTCCAATAGGAGAATCCGTACCAGCAAGACGAACTTGTACCTTTTCTTCTAAAACCACTCCTTCAACTGCAACTGAAGTGGCTACCGGCCGGGAGCCTATAAGGTTCGTTACCGTCAATTGGTTAAAACCCGCTACCATCTTATCGTTAACTTGAACAAACACATCCAATTTCGTGTCTTCCAATACATCCCGATGAGCTGAAAAATCAATATCAATATAGTTTTCACTGATTTTGTTCGCCTCATCAAAATGCTGATTCCGCATAATTTTGTTATTAAACTGCTCTCCACGGAATCTAGCAATCCCTCTCGTACCTGCCATATTTCCTCATCTCTCCTTTCTCTTTCCACCTTCATTATAAGGAGCCCCCGCTTTATTCTCACAGCAAAGCGTAATATTTAAACTACCTGAATGACCAACTCGACGGTTAAGCCTTCAATGCCCGCTCCCGCTTGAATGATGTGGATTCGAAAGTGATCATTTGCATGAACGTCAGCGATTTGCAAATCGTAAGGGCTTGTACTCGCCTTGCTGGAGTGTGCGCCTCCATCGATTGTCAAACCTGATCGCAAAATACTTGTCCATCTGGGGCTTGTATCCAATTGTTCCTGCGAGCACTTCTCTATATCCAATAAGGTAGCTTCGCTGCCTGTTGTGGAGCAGGAAGCATACACCTCCGTAATAATCCCTTCATACGGAAAGCGAATATCCATTTTAGCGACACCATTTTTGACCTTATTAAGCACAAAAACCATCGTCTTGCTTTCAGCCCGGCGCTCAATGGAATCCAGGCGAGCATCAAGATCCAGATGCGGCGCATCCTGCTCCTTATATTTTCTAGCCTTAATGATCTCCTGCTCAAGCTTCCTAAGAAGCTCAGCATCCTGCTCCCAGCCAATAGTCGTGCCTTTCTCAAAATACTCAAGCTTCCAAATCCGAATATGAATTTCGTCACCTAGTTTCAAGGAGACCGGTTGTCCGGCTAGAGCGGAATCCCCATAATCCAGAGGATAACGGCCCAAATCCAAACGGATTGTCCGTTTATCCACTTCCTCATAGCCGCCACCCGATAGCAATTGCTGCCCATTAAAATGAACTTCAATTTGCCCAATATCCGGAATGTAGGTGTATGGGTCAAGCACAATAAATAAACCTTTGCCGCTGTCCAAATAAGCTTGATCCACAATAAGCTCGAGGCTGTCCCAGTAAAAAGTCTCCTTCTTGCCATAACGCTTCAACGTCATTTTAGTTCCGGCCATCGTTCCACCTCCCTATACATGATTAATATCCAAAATAAAATTCAACGGTTTGATATCAAAATGTTCATTTTTCCGCTCAACCTTCATCCAAAACTTTATTCGGCCTAAGGGAGAAACTTCCGGCAGCTCAAGCGTCGGGGAAAAATCCATTGCTGGCTGGTCCACATTGTCATGACACAAATCGACCCACTCGTAACCAAACTTATCGAGGTACTGGAGAATACCCAATTTAACATTTTTAGCTGTCTTATTAGACGAGGGATTGACTAGCTCCATTTGAACGACCGTCATATTGTCATACATCGTTCCCAAATACGTATCTTTTGTTACGTTAAGCTCCTTGCCTTGCCAGTGTACTTGCAGTTCGGTACCAAATAGGAAGGTATCCCCTCCATAAATATTAAAGGCATTTAAGCTCGATAGAAGAATGCCATTGCTGTCATAAACCTTGATCATCCCATAATAAGGAGCTGTGGGAACCTGGATATCCACTCCTGTCCAGGTTCTTTCCACCGTTGACGATGCAATGGAGTTGCCGAATTCATCACATAAATATACCGTGCAGCCTTCAGCTAAATTACCGACTGTTATTTTATCGCTTTTGCAAAGCACTAGTCGATCCAATTTCAGGGGAACAAAACCGTTGCTGTCTCTGCTCTTTAGTGCAACTCCAAGTTTATTCGCGGCCAAAATATCGGTATCAAAAAGCTCCCACCCACTACCGCGATCTGCATAAAACGTCCATCGGTTCCCTGTTCTGAGCGCTCGCCATTTGCTGTACTCCCGTACAGCTGTATCCAGACTTTCCAAAAATTCAATACGGGACTCGCCATCCTTCCAGACAACAATTCCCCCCTCGTCCTTATGCTCTGTTGGGACATAATCTGCTGTTACCTCGAAGAGCAGACTGTGTTCTGATTCTGGAATATCAAATAGCAGCACATTGTCTTCTTCCGAATGATTTAAAACAAACTGTTGAAGCGAATGGTCCAAATCTCCCGCATGAAGAGGAGAGAGTGTATAGCGAGCATGAAGATTCTCGTATTCAAATCCATCATCAAACAGAAGCCCACTCGTTTTTTTATAAATACCCAATTTTATCACCTACCTTGTTTTCTTCCAGTTCCATATGCTCCACGATGCTATCTTTCCAATAATGAGCCAAATTCTTGGTTTCTTCTGTTCAGGATGCGTAGTCATCCGTCCTTGTTCAGCTTCATCAATTGAAACTTCAATCGTTTTATGACGTTTCCCGCCGATTGGCTGAGCAATATCAGTCTCCAAGGTAGCTTTGCGACGTTCTCCTGCCGATGGGGATATCGGCTCTGTTTGATGTATAATGCGTTTCCGTTCAGCATGCTCGGAGCTTTCAATATCCACTTCCAGCGGTGCATGCTTGCGGCTTGATTGTTCATGCTCCTGAATATTCGTTTCCGTGAGCCGCCGTTTGCGGATTGCTTCATTCGCTTCCGCTACATCACCACCATTAATCGACAATACATTATCAGCTGAAATGATTTCTTCCTCATTACCACCATTTATGGAAAGTTTATTTTCTGCCGAATGGCTTAGCTGTGTAACAGCATTAAGCACGGTTTCACTTTGGCCAGCAGCCGTTTCATCCAAAATAGCCGGCATAATGACATCACCAAAATGAGTGGAGCCTTCTTCATGCCTGATCGCATCAAGCACGGTTTCCCCTCTCCCTACTCCATCCAACTCCATGATGACCTCATTGCTATTTATAGATTCAGCTCTCTCATCCTGATGAAGAACATTGAAATAGTCAGGCGCGAACAAATCAGCCCATTCCACATTTTCATAGAAGGCCTCTTCGTTAGAATCTGCAATTGCGGCTTTGTCCGGCTGGTGAAGAATGGAGTTATAGTCGGAAGCAGACTCGGCCATCGCGGGATCCGATATCAGCAATTGTGTATCCTTATCTTTAAACATCGACGTTTCCATAGATTGAGCCGTTCCTTCAAACTCCGTGACATAGCTCGCCTCCGTACGGTCATTTTCACTCTGATAAGTGAGATAATCTTTGTACTGCGCTTGCTCCGTCTCCTGCATCACATAATCCTTCAGCCTATCCACATACTGGGCCGTTTCTGACAGCTGCAGATTCGTATCCTCAAGTCCAAGCCCATTGGCGGCTGTCTGAGTTATATCCTGTATGCCTTCTGCCTGCCCTGCTTTATCGGCATAATCAAAATCAGGTCTTTCCGCAAGCTTGCTGTTAGCATCAGTCATGGCTTGTCCAATATGATGCAGCAATGCGTCCTGGCCCCAACCCGACTGATTGATTAGAGTCATTTCATCCATTAGGCCGCTATAGGGTGAGCGAGTATAAGCATATTCCGGAATTTCCGCAATACCCGCTTTATTGCCGCTGGCCTCCGCAAGTTCGGTTTCGCTTGTAAAAGAAAGCAGATTGCCGCTTCCCCCAGCGGTCTCCGTAACATGCATGAATCCATCTGCCCGAGCTTCAGTAAACATCTGTTCCAGTGAGTCGATGATCGCATCTGCAGCAGCCTGAGCATCAGCCTCTGAAAGCTTTTCAGACAAAGCACGAGTTCCTATTTGTTCCATCCCCGATTCAATCATCTCAAACGCAGCTGAACCATACATAATTTCCATAAGTCTGGCTACTTTGCTTACTTGCGGATCACTGGATAAAATTTGCTTTATATGGTCTGAGAGGGTGTCCGAAGCTATTTCTCCTTCAACTCCAGAATGGCTGGAAGAAGCTGCGAGTAAATTGATTTGGGCATCTGCATTCACATTATCTACGCTACTATACGTTGACCATGCAACGCCCGCTTCCCTGCGGCTGCCGTCGATCGCCTCTGATAGCAGCTCCATAGTTCCTTCTTCCTTATTTCCTGAGAGGGCACTCTCCAGCTCGACTTGCACAACCTCATCTTTGCTTGCTGAACCGGCGTTATAATAGTGGAATGTATAAGCCTTATGTGTGTCATCTGTGACATTTAAAGTGTTGGAGAAAGCTTCAATCTCCCCATCCGCCATTTCGTTTTGCCTTATTGTATGGGAGAAGGATTCTCTGGTCGTTCCGTATAAAAAGGGATTATTTTTTTGAACCGCATGAAAAACTTCCATTTCGATAGCAAAATCCTTAGATTGATTAATAGCCGGACTAAATTTAGTAGGCTGGTCTACTATATGTTGTCTCTCATTTTCATAAAAGGAAGCGGCCTGAACAGGCTGCGTTGATTCGGGAATAACCTGCTCAGCATTGGAGAGGCTAGTTGCCCTACTAGCATTCACAACATCCGATACATAACGCGATTGAATGTCAGATTGATTTTCAGCCATCGGTGATCGTTGTTGCCCTAATTTGAACTGTTCGGTTAATAAATCGACATCCGTTTGGGTGGCGGACATGCTCCCTACTACTTCACCCACTTCAGGGATGGTTCGAAAAGTGGCTTCATTCCCTTCACTCAAGGCTGCTTCTAATACGCCCGTATGATTAGAAGCCTCCGCTTCATCCATTTGAACCAGCGGTGATCTTATGACACTATAATCAGCGCTTAAATACTCATGAACCCGGTTTAGGTAGTTGACTATGCTGGCCAGAACGGTTTCCATCTCTTTCCCTTCCGGTTCAGACACATAGCTGGCTTTATAGCTTTTTCCGAATGCCCCGGTTGCCACATTCGGTGTTTTTCCCGCCTCCTTCATCTTGTCTTCAATTAATGCCTGATACGTGCTGCTCACTGGAGCAGTCAGATGATATTGGTTATGCACATCGACCAAGTAGTCCAAACCGAACGTCAGTTCATAGCCCTTTTTTGAAAAAAGGGCGGTGAAACTGAGCAGGTAAGATTTTTTACCGTTCAGCATTTCACCGCCTACCTCCCTTGCTTATTAAATTAAGCTATTACCCCTGATTCTTGATTAACGTTTCTTTCAAAATGCCAAGACCGATTGGAGCAAATGGCGACATATTGGCCAGTGTAAGCGGACTTACAGGAGTATCAGCCAGCGTATACCGATATAGCTGTTTATAATCATAGGTCGCAATAACCTCTTCTCCATCTCCTGGAATATAGCCCGCAGCAAAAGTAATGGCTTTCGTCTCCATTTCAATCGTATAATCCGTACCATATTCCATTTCGACGCAATCCACTTTAATTTTAATGTTGAAGGGCGTACCGTCATTTTTCAGCGACGGACGATGTGACAGATGGAATACCGCTCTCGTGCCGTCGCCTTTGCCCAAATCTTCATTTTCAGCCGTTTCCACAACCTCCAGCTCATCAAGCTGGGAAATATTTTTCGGGTGTACAGCGTAGCATTCATCCAATTTACCGACAAAACCGTCATTTGGATGCACAATATACATTGGAGAAATATGATATTTTCCGCTGTATACAGATGGATTGAATCTCGCTTCGCCCTCGTCCACCTGCTTGTCATGGGAGATAAAAGCAAGATAATGATGCTGGTAATAGGTGCCGCCAATCGACTGCTGCAATTGTACAGAGCTATTGCCATTTGAAGTATTGTTTCCATAGTCAACGAATAGTGCACCGAGCTTCATATTCGCTTTCCATTTCACTTCATCGGCTGCGCGGCAGCCAGACATAATAACATGGTTCTTCCGCGGCGCTTTGCCCAAAGTCGTCAAGCGACCAATATAGAGCGGTGCATAATACGTATTTTCCGGCCCTGGTGTCGGGTCTGGGCGGAGAAACATAACAATGCGGTCTTTGGTAATATTGCCCCAATAATAAATGGTCGAGTCCCGCTGCCAGCCGCGTGAAAAATCATCCATCGGTGTAAAGGACATTGCGGTTGGGAGTGACGGATACAGATAATAAATAGCGGTATATGCTGCATTAAGCAGCTGATCCCCTTTATCTGGATCGAAGCTTTTTACCGGAATATCGCCGTAGTCGAGCGTATCTGTGCCATTTCCGTTCAACACCTTAATGTAAGAGACGTTCATCTCTGCGCCAGACTCTGGAGCAGCACCTGTCATTGTAATCGTATTGCTAGCATAATTGACTGTATATAAGTCAGGCGATACCTCAACTTTATTTTTATAAAAAGTCACAGTACCCGCTTTAAGTGTCGCCGTTGTAGGAATAGGAAACGATTTGCGCGAGCCATCGCCGTCTGGAAGAATCGATTCCGGATCTCCAATGTATACAGCATCACTCATAGCTTGTACAATTTTTTCCCCGCGCACATCATCAAAAGTAAAGAAATACATGCGTTTAGGCGGTCTAGGAGCAATCTGGGCAGGCTCGTAAGATACTGTATACTTATCTCCCTCTACCGGTGCCTCCCCCATAAGGACTTGTCCTTTAAAATCATCGAGCGTATAGTCTGTTTTAGGTACCTCAACACCGTTTCTATAGATAATGACCGTATCCTTAACGATAGGATATACTTTAAATTGAAAACCCCTGTCAGTGTCCGGAATACGTACTAATTGCCCTAGAATAGAGTTTTGAGAAATAAAATCTGCTTCACCCAGCGTCGCGGTGTTTTTAGTACCATAGCCGTAAACCATACCGAAATTTCTGACTTGCCCGTCGCTGCCTCGCGAACGGAACAAACGGACATCGGCAAATTTCGTATTTTTGTAGACAGAACGGTACTTGATGAACGTATTCCAGCCATTGTTGTTAAACAGCTTTTCCATGTCTAATGGCAGCTGTTGAATATTAGAGTCTTTATCAAACCACATAATGTGACCACCTCTCGTTTAAATAGGCCGGCTGCTTGGTTAGGGCAGCCGAAGCCTTTATTACGTAATCTCATTTCCTTCTTCATCTACTGAGTTGACATACAAACCTATACCTGCCGGACGATATTGCGTGCCGGGCTTTTTCGTGAAAGGTGAAATTCCTTCTACCATGAAGTAGCGGAAAACATCATACTCATTTGGGCAAAGCGCCTTACGCACACGAAGCTTATTCGCATTAAACGACAACGCAGACAAAGCAATGGTATCTTTAAGTGAACCCCGGACACCTTCCTCAGGATGGATTAAATACACTTTGGAAGTATGCACCTTCTGGCTATAACGTGAAGGATTAAATGAGTATTTGTACAATGGATTTTCTGCATTATTCCATGCTCTTGGATAGTCCTTGCCATCTGAGGCGCGTTGTGGCGGAATCGCGTTTGGCGGCGCGTTCCATGACAAGTAATACGCTTGATAGCGGGCACCCAACTTGGAACGGCTCATCATGACATTATCCAACCCATTGGCTGGGTATTTCGGATAGCTTTTCAACAACGGAAGAATGCTCGGCATCCTTGTCGTATTATCGAAATCATATTTCGCAATTTTGTCGATTGTATTCTCTCTCGGAACGGAACCTACAAACATCGCATAAGCTTCGTCACCTTCTTCAATCGGGTCAATTTTCCCGAAATAAAGTGGGATGGATGGAACTAAGTTTCCTTCTGGTGCTGGCACATTGTCGGACTGAATAATGAGGAACAAATTTGTAGGACTCAAATGGCCTTTAATCGAAATTTCCGAGTCAGTCCACCAGTTCGTATACTGGGCAGGTGCACTGTAAGATGAAGCATAATAGCTGTCTAAAAGATTGGTTCGCAAGCCAGTCGTCATAATAGGAGACTGCATTCGATCTAGAAACGCTCTTGAAATCGTATAGATACCATTGGAATTTGTTTCTAAGCTCCACTTACTCTCTTGCGCTTCAATATCTACTGCTGCACGCAATTGCTCATTTGCATCACTGCCATCCCAAGGAAATACAATATCAGGTGTATTCGGACCTAATCCAGATAACTTCTCTAACATGTACATATAAAGAGTATGCGGTGCTCGATAATTTCTAAATTCATTACTTGCCCATTCATGAAACTTATCCTTAATCGCAACCTTCGGATCCATTTTTAGTTCCCTCATGGCTCCTACAGACAGTTCCCAACTTCCCACAATAGCTACGCCAAACATTTTGCCTTCTGCATTTTCATAAATGTAGTGCTCTGCAACTGTATTTCGCACCATTGTTTTCTCATTGGATGGTCCAGATGGCCTTGTCCAGATTGCATCATAGATAATCTTTTTAAAATTAGCAGCGACTTTCCAGCCTGCTGTGGCAAGCAATTCACCCAGTCTCCACTGCAGGTTCTCTTCCGTTACCTTATGGGTAAAGGAAGCAGGTGTTGTATCGATAAATGCCATTTATTTAACACTCCTTTGCTCAATTCTTTAATTGTTCAATCATTGATTTCCCTTCTAAACAGGGCAGTGAACGGTATAACTCCAGGAGGTGCCCTCTGATTGTGATTTCATGACTACCTTGATCTGCGTAATTCCAGCCACAGGGCTGTAAGCAAAATGCAATGAGCCGCTGCCGGAAACATAATTATTAGAAGAAGCTACTAGCTGATCCCGGTAATAAACATCGATCCGATCAGGCACAACCTCCATTGAATAATCAATTCTCACATTACCCGCTCTTGCTCCCAATTCATGATACTTCTCTGTCAAAACCCCTCCGCCACTATCATTCATATGACCACACTGCATGGTGCCTGAAGGAGGCGGTGGCGGCGGTGGTGGCGGAACCGGCTTCGCTTTGACCAGAACCGTTGCCGTGACAGCAGCATGCTGCTCCCGTTCATTCCAAATCTTAAAGGTTACAGTATACTGTCCGGCATGATGGAAGGTGTACTCAGCATCATTAACGGTATAATCTCCTTTATGCACATCACTGGAAACCGTCCATTGATAGTACGCAATTGGTGAATGCCTGCTGTATAACGAAGAAATTTTAAGCGAATCTCCTTCTTCAATAACGGATATTCCCGGATTAATGGTGGCAGTAAAGGCAGGCGGCGCAGGTGGTGGCGGTGGAATCTCGGGCAACGTATAGCCACCTTTTAAAATGCCAAGGCCTGCCGGTCTAAATCCGGTAGCTGGCCTTTTCGTCAATGGTGAAATACCTTCGACTAAATAGTAAGCGTATACCTCGTACTTGTTTTCCGCATCACAGTGGTTTTTGACAGCCTTCAGCTCGTCACCATTCATTATAGTTAAGGGAGAGACGAGAATAACGTTGCGCAGCGTACCATATGTGCCATCCTCGGGATGGATTAATAAAGCTCGGGATGAATGGGCTTTATCACTGTACCTAGACGGATTAAATTGATATTTGTAAACATCCGTTTCATAGTTATTCCAGGCACGAGGATGCTTCTTCCCATCCTTCTCTTCCCGAGTCGGCGGCATCACGTTCGATGGAATATTCCAGGAAAGATAATGCGCCTGATATCTTGCTCCATATTTTGTTCGTTTGACCATAACCGAATCAATACCGTTGCTCGGATAACTGGGGTAGTCTTTCATCATGGGCTGGAGAATTTCTTGCTTAAGCTCCACATCGTCATAGTCTAGCTCTGCCGATCTCTTTAATGACGCTTCCAGAGCTGCTCCTTCCTTGTAATAAGCAGTTCCAGCGAATAAAGCAGCAGGAGCCATATCGTCAGATGTTTCCGTTTGAAGCGTAAATTCAAGCCACATACGAGCCGCAACAGGATAATACACGCTTACACCATCGCCGCTAACCGCTTCAATTGTAACTGCGCTTTTCCCTTGAATATTCGTGATATCAAATTCGCCCATATACTCTGCGTCTTCACGATTATTGGTTGGCTCTACTGTTGCTGTAGTCGTAAAGTGACCTATTACTTGCCCCGCTATCGTAAGGCGCACAAACTCGTCGGATCTTCCTCCATCCGCATCTCCCATAAGCCATACCTTCACTTTAGAGCGGTAATTCACCATTGGCTTGTTCGAAATAATGGTAGAGCTCCGCGTTGTTGCACCTGAAAAATCAAACTTGATTTCCCTATTTACAACCTCGTCCACTGAGTCGCCCATATTGAAATCACCCATATACAAAGGAATAGCAGGCACTGCGTTGCTATCCCATATCGGAGCTGTATCCGCATGAATAATAAACATAAGTGATTTCCCATCTATAAAACCCTTCAAGAAAACCTTGCTGTCTTCCCACCAATTTGTGTATTTTACATCCGCAAAAGCAAATTTCTCCGTATGCTCCAGCTGTGGAATACGCGTACGAGCGACAGTAATCGGCGACTGGTACAGCTGTGGAAATTTATGTGTGATTTTAAACTGTAACGCTTTGGTCTGGCTGTTAAGGCCCCACATGGAGGTCTGAATTTCGGCATCCAATGCAAGACGTTTTAATTCCGCCGGATTGTCCCATCCCACAAGCATTTTTCCCGTACCTATAAATTTATCAAGCTGGTAAAAATAGAGGGTATGCGTCTCATACAAACGATCCTCCTCCGCTTTTTGAATAGCCCATGAGAATATTCCAGTGCTCTGTGGTGTAAGCTCCGTTCCATAGTCAGCCAACGGTTCATAAATAGCGAAGGGAACGCGGCACTCCGTATTTCCAATCTGCTCCGTTACCTTCGCAAGCATCGCCATACCAAAAATATTGCCGGATGCATTCATCAGGATGTGGTGTTTAGCTACATAAAAATCAAACGTATCCTCAGCCTGAACAGAGCTGTAGTAAATGGCACATTGACCTGCAACCCCTGGCTCAAACGTAATCCGTGTCGTTCCGTTTGCATTTTTACTTTCGGTATAATAGGAGAAGGGCATAATCCTGCCGTCCAAATAAATGAAATAATCGTTATTTAAAAGTTCAGGCAAATCGACCACCGGGTTTGCCAGAGGTAAATAAAGTCGCCTAATCGTAGGTTTGGTGAGCTTATTGGAATAAGCGACCTTCGTAAATTCTCTAATCTTCGTCCAGCCATTATTTTCGCAAATGCCTACAAGTCCTTCCAGCAGATGCTCTTCATTGAGCATCGTATCCAGCCAAGGTGTCGGCTGGTAGGCTGTATCGGCCATATGTTCACCTTCTTTCTATTTGAGAGTCTGATAATTCACCCACACATACTTAGGCTTTCCGCCCTCATTAAAAAATTCAAAGTGCAGCTGAGTCCCGCTTGGACAAGGGATAATTGCCGTTAAATACATGCCTTCCGGAATGTCCTTTGTATAAATATTTCTACAAACGAGCTTCTCTCCAACATAGAGATTCCAATAATCTTTGGCTTCGTAATGGGATACCCCAACTGCTACTGAAAGCAATTCACAATCCTCTGTAAGCTGCAGCTTGTTTTCTACTTTTCCAGCAGACTGTGATTCCAACATAATTCCCTCAATATAAGGGTTGGTTTTAGTTGGCATAAAGGGAGGATCTAGCCGCCCCCCAACGACATAACTAGCAAAATTAGCACCGCTGGACATCTATTACACCGCCTTTATATAATCAAGCTTCAGATTCTTGAATATACCGTTCTCTCTAGTAATAGTGCCTCTAACCGTACTAAAAGTTGCGATATTCGTTTCCGACTCTAATTCCTCGTTTAAAACAGCAGCCGTTGCAATTTCAATTTGGAAAGCTACCACAATTAGCTGCTCATTTCGCTCCAGCGTCAAAATCTCAACCGTCCCATTATCATAGGTGTAAACGACGGAAGTCACTAAAGCGGGATAACCAGCCATCTCCCTAAGCACATCTACACTTAAAACAAGGGGTTCTTCGGCAGCATGGTCAACGATACTTAGGTCGTCTCCACCCTTGTATAAGCCCGTTTTCTTTATTTCTCTACGGATAAGATCGAGAATCGGAAATATCTCATTCGCATTAATAAAATTATTCAAAATAACACCTCACTCTCGCTTGCATTATAAGAAAAAAAGGAAACAATTAACGTCTGTGACGTAACTGTTCCCTTTACCTTGTGTTAAGAACCGACATTTGAGAGCGTCTGCCAGGTCAGCTCCAAATTATTAATAATACCTTGGTTGTTGCCTACCAGACGATTACCTTTGACCAAATAATAATTGGCGGTAAATGTTTTTGCATCATATACATATACAGCATCCAAAATCTCAATTAACGGATTCCCTTTCACTACTACATTTTTCGTACGAGCCTGGCGCTTGAGATCAAAAAATATTTTATTCGCTACCTCTTCTTTTAATCCCCGCATCGTAGCCCCGTCTACTTCTTCAATCCACTCGAGCTGCGAGCCTGCCGTACGAATATTCCCTTTAGTAGCTACAAGCAGCGACTTATCAAAGAAATGCTCCACCATTCCTGTAGAGCCAGATATCATTAAATGGTTGCGAACACGGGAATAATCAGTTGAAGAAGTGACACCTAGCAAATTATCTCCATCAATAAACTCCCACTTCATTCCTGAAACGACCATCCAATCGGGAGAATCGAGAAAATCCATTCGTTCCATCTTGAAAGTGCCGTAACGATCACAGTACACACGATAAGGAATATCTTGAATAAGGGATTGGAGAGCATCTGTTGCCCTTGTACCAATTGGGAAAGAGACGGAAGCGACAAAAGGATTTTGCCAGCCGCCAACTGTCATAATGGATTCCTGGGAGACAGCCTCCAGCTCCCCTGTTTCCTGATTGAACTTCATGAATGTGTGTTTGCCTTTATTCACATCAATATACACCGTATCCTCAATCTCATAATCCGCGTGACGAAGGTCTTCAGGATGTGTTTTCCAGCCAGTCATGCCCGAGGCAACAACGATATCCTCCACAATGCTTGATTTAATCCATGAAAAAACTCCACTTTCCGCAGCAAAAGCCTCCTCCGGAGGATACTGCATGGGCTTATAGAATACGAATTCCTCCAGCATATCAAACCGGTCTACGCAGCTGAATGAAATCGTCTTATTTTCCGAGTTCTCTTGAATTTCCCCTTTAATCATGCCCGTAAATACACGCACAACCTCATCTCCATAGCCGGCGTAGATACGGATCGGCGTTCCTTCACTAATGACATGTCTAATTTCGCCCTCTTCATAATAAGTCATAGGAGACTCATTCAATCGGTAGGAATCAGGAAATTCCGGCTTCCTCTCCCACGTTGGCGAATAAATACCGGAAGCATTATTGAGCGTCACCTTGGCTGTTCGAGATGACATATCCATATGCGAATTAACTTCCCATTGCATAACATCTGCATCCACAGTGAACATTTCTTCAAACACAAATTCGCCTACTTCGTACCACTTTTCCTTATAGGCATCGGCAATATGAGTCGCAAATTGTTCGATAGCATAGTCATTAGCTGAATAATTCACCTGATCCAGGTACATCGTGCCAGCACCTACAGCGAACAAAATTCGATTCGCCGTATAGCTCATCGCTGTGCCTCGAACACCTGTGTTTTTCCACACATCGTCTATTTTCACATATATGTCGACATCCGTTTCATCATGGCAGACAACGGTATATTCAACAAAATCGCTTTTATTATCTACATTGTAGCTTCCTCCGCCTTGAGCTGACACGCTGCTGTCATTTATGCGGATAAGAAACGCTTTCGTACCGTTGCCAATATATAATCGTCCCGTTGTTCCCGGCTCGACTTTGACAATAAAGTTAATCGTAAACGGAAATTTCTTCACCTTGCCCAATCGTTCAATGCCCGCTTCTCCGCCCGCTGTGGAGATTGCTTGATGATCGCCTTTATCGGTCTGCTTGACCGTTCCATAAGGCGTCCAGTTGTTGGCGCTATTCATGCCATCTTCGAAATCCCACATTTGCTTGCGCTCAATGGTTTCCACGTCGAACTCCTTTGCTCTAATCCAGAGCAGGCCGAACTTACCAACCGAAGCTTTCGACGGATTAGCGAAAGAAATCTCTACTTTATGATGGCCTTTAGGAATCGGAATGGATGCCGGATAAGCAATGCCGTTTTTGGCGCTGATGCCCTTTATTTGAGTGATTAAATAATGATCGACCTTTACGGTAACAATATCCTCCAGCTCCAAATCGGCCATGTATGCCCAAGCCACATTCCCTGCTTTTACCCAATCATGTTCAAAAACAATCGTTTTGACAGCTCCAGCCCGGCTTGTCCCTTTAAAACCAAGCACATTGAACTGCGTATCGTCATCAATCGCCATAAACTGCTCCGCACCAGTTAAATCGGTGTATTTTTTCACGTCAAGATTCGTTCTCTTGGAAGTGAAATCTTTATAATACGTTTGCTTTGACGTTGTTTTATTGATCTGATAAGTGACCATTTCTTTGCTTAATTCCTGATTAGCGGTTCTCGGCTTGCCATCTCCATAACCTTTAACCCGGACGACAACCTGTTTCCGACCAAAATTTAACGCTTGCTGCTCGGTCTCCATTAATATATCTATACGATTGCCTTTAATGGCTCCACCCGTATCATCTGCTAAATAGTCTCCCCAGCTCACGCCATCTACAATAAGTTCCACCATACTTTTTAGGGGGATGACAGAAGGATCGACGGCGATAATTTTCCAATCCTTCCATACCCGCACATCGGTGCCGCTCTTCGTAATTCCGGAGCATTTGTAGCATTTTGCAATGTAAGCTGTCGCATTCATATGATATTCCTGAATGGCCGCTCCGGCCTCCTGTAGCAGAGGAGTATCCGTTGCTGAAAAGTCTCCTACCGGAACAGATTCTGCCTTTGAGGGAATCTGAATGGTTTGCGTTCCACGTAAGAAAGGCTCCGGGTTCAAATCATTGTTGTTAAGCCTGATTTCAAAATGCAGATGCGTACCATCTCCACCATTTGACCTAGAGGTTCCTGTGTTTCCTCCTAGTCCAATCAGTTCGCCTGCCCCTACTCTTTGCCCTACACTTGCGACAAGCTTGTTTAAATGAGCATATCTTGTTTGCCAGCCATTACCATGATCAACGTATACTACTTTCCCATAACCTCCATTTATACTTGATTTAGTTACCTTCCCTCCCCAAACTGCATAAACATTGTCATTCATCGCTAAGTCAAAATCGACACCTTGATGATCGCGTCTTTTAGGATTGGCTGATCTATGTCTCGAAGTAATGACCATCCCTTGAATCGTATTATTATCCGTTGTACGGCCTCTCATCGTGGAGCTTTGCAAAATGGGCATCGACATATTTGTATTTCTTAGCTCGGTTGGAATGTCGATTGGCTGACCATCTACGTAACTGGTCAATTGCTTTGCAGAATCAATAGATATAAGCTCGGATACAGCACTCTCGACGACATATTGCACAGCATCATATTTCCTGCGCAGCCCTGGCACATAGGTCATTTTATCAAGCTCGACAATGACTCTCGGTTCGTTGCCAAGCGCATTAACCTTCTCCATCATATCGCGCATCAATTGATCCGTAGGATATTGCATATTAGATACTTTAGTCAAATTTATCACCTGCCTTTATCTATATTTCTCTGTTATCCACTCAATGAAACGATTCAAGTAGGTCACTGCCTCGGCCCTGGTTATGCATGCTTCGGGTTCAAACTTATCATCCACATACAAGGGGAAAACAAAGCAGCCATCATGAAAACGCTCATTCAGCAGCGTCAAAACATCATTTTTGTACCAGTTCGCTTCAATGTCCGCCCGATCCACAATGACACGATCAAGGGAAGTATTGTATGAAAAAGTCCGATCTGTGTAGCGATTATGAAGATTCTCATAAAGGCGCCCCATAAGCGCGAAGAAATCTCCTCTACGGATCCGTACGCCAGGAAAAAAACGGTCATTCAATGCTATACAGCTTGAATCTACCATAACCGTCTCAACAGTCCGCCGATTAGCCCCGTTTATTTTGGCATTATAGCCAACAACAGCCGGGAAACCGTTATACATATAAGGCAAATAAACTTTGCCCTTGTGAATAACAAATACATCCCGTTTAAAATTAACGGCATTTCTTATTTTTAGATCCGCATCCTCGCCAGCTTGTATCGTAATGATTTTGCGCTTCAGCTTAATGCCCATCACCGTACAGGTTTCAGGCTTATAGTTCATGCTAAAAAAATAGGTCGACTTATGCTTCAGCTCCGCAGAAGGCAGCCTAAAATCCGAACATCCTGTGTACGGTGTATCCAAGCAACCTATTCTTTTCATCTCTGGTCTACCATAAGCGACACATAACACTTCTATTCCTGCAGTCATTGGATTGGTCATCGTAACCTTGCCTGTTTCCACCTTCTCAGGCATAACTTCGACGCCACCTACCAGCACAAATAAAGGATTATCAACATGGTATTTATAATCGGGTACAAGAAACTCCTGCTGTCCATCCACGGTCACGAAACGTTTGATCATTCTTTCATAGCCATCCACAAACTTGTTATAGGTCATCCCTGCCAACACATCGACTTCCCCTGTAGCATCTGTCTTCAGCCGGGTAGCCACTAGCGTATCCCTGTAAAACCAATCAAGCGGATCTACATCTATCCATCGTTTCATCCCTAGTACCCCCTCAGCAATTTATCTACGTAGCTGTAAGTTCGCATGAGCAGGGAAACCGCCTCTGCTCTAGTGGCAGGGTCGTTAGGCCGGAAATAAGCAACGGCTTCGCCATCGCTTTCCCAATTCGTGGAGATCAGTCCCATCTGCTGCATTTCATCAATATAATCCTTGGCCCAGTGGCGGTCCGTATCAATGAATTGGGTCTGGTAACGGTATTCGAACTCCTGCTTGCGTATGAGAGAAAGCGCTACAGTTACAATGTACTTGCTTTCCATCTCGGCTGTTTTGACATCCGGTTCTCCAGTTACAATGCCTACATAAATAGTACCTTTTTCATCGTAATACTTATGCTGCGTACCTACATATTGAATCCAATCCGCATATTCTTTTTTGGAATAAAATAAGAGGGTCAGCGATGCACTATAATGGGAGGTGCCATTTTGAACAAGCCCGGATGAAGATGCAAGCGTCTGATTCACCTGTGTTTTCAGAACAGGCGTTGGCGGCTTATACTCCGTAATAAGCTTGGCTTTAACCTCTGTAAAACGAATGCCATTATCGTAAAACAGCTTTTTCTTATATATGGAATCCTCTGATAAGAGGTTATTCTGTTGTGTCATTTCTCTGCCTCCTTAAATAAATCTCCCCACCTCATTATAAGGCGGGGAGCGCTTGTTCTAACGGTAGCTGCCGTGATTTATAGCAATCGGTAGTTGCCAGGATTCATGGCCATCTGATTGCGTAAATTACCGACACGTCCTACAGACAAACCTTGACCTAATGATTGCCCAATTGCCTGCAGCTGGCTTGCAGTCGTTCCGTTTGTTATATTCGGAAGTGTAATGTTAACCGTGACATCTCCCGTTCCGATTGTCGTGGAATTATGCGTATTGCCTCTGGTGAGATATTCATATCGTGTCATAGCTTGAACACCATTTGGCATATTAAATGTACCTGCCGAGGATTTCATTTCATCCAATATTCCAAGCTGTGCTTGCAAAGATTGTTTTTGCAAATCGCGAATTTCGGTATTGATTTTATCTGCCTCTTCTACACTGGCACTTGGCAGCCTGCCCTTAAGATCCGTAATTACATTCGAGATTTCTGAAATCTCAGTTTTGGCATTAGCGATACGTTTATTGCGCAATAGGGCAGAATCATCCGCCGGATTTCCTAGCTTAACTTTAAGCGCAAGCAAGTCATTTTCTCTTTGCGAGCTGTTGTCGTTAATATTTTCTCTGCCAATGCCGATAGAGGCGAGCGCATATTCTTTAAATTTTGCCTGCTCGCTACTGATGGAATTGCTCATTTGCAAAATATTCGAGGCCAGCTCCTCAGACTGGTCGCCTGTTGCTTTAATAGCTTTCAAGTTTCCCAGCTCTATTTTCAGAGAAGCAATTTTGTTCGAAGTGATCTGCTTCATTTTATCTAAATAGCTTTGTGATTCTGTATCCATTTGGTAAGCTGCTGCGAGTTCTTCCGCTTGAGCGACTAGTCCAATTCGCTGAACGTTTCGATTCACCTTTCCCGTCGTTTTTTGGAAATACTCCTGCTGTTGATTGTTCTTTTCAGTAGACATTTCCATCTCAAATTTAGCTGCAGCCTCGTTTCGTACCTCTTCCAATTTGGTTTTATTTTTCAATGCTTCTTCATATTCGAATGAATTTTTTTCAGCATTATTTAATATTTCTTCGGCTTTGGCGATATTTTTATCCAGCATAGCCAGTTCTTCATCATAGACCTCTTGCAGACTGATTACTTGTTTCTTACGCATATTGAGATATTCGTCCGAATCTGTTTTCATTCCACCAATTACAGCTTTAAGTGTTTCTTCTGAGTTGGTATTTTTCACTTTGGATAATCGTTCCTCAACTCTGCTTGATACATCTCCTAAACTAATGGAGGCTATGTTTGCCGTCCCATCCTTAAGTTTGGCTTCATGACTCTCTTTAGCTATTTTATGAAGTCGTTCTTCTTCCTCCTGAGAAACCAAGCTAGATTCATAATCGCTTACGGCTGCTTCTTCACGTAACTTATCCGTTTCTGCTTTCCTTCCTGACTGTAATGAATACCTGTCAATGACTTCCTTCTCGGTTAAATTATTATCTTTAAGATAGGTAGCAAGATCCATACGACGAGTAATATTGGCTCCTTCTTCTCTATTGAGCATGTTAATAACCCCATCTATAATATCTATTGTTCCCCCCTCTGTCAGAAAACCCGCGTGTGAAGGCTTACTCCCCATCATTTTATCAACAAGATTCATCGCATCACCAAACAACCCCGTAAAAGAATTAGCAAAAGTAGCGACACTAAAACCATCTTCCAATGAATTAATCGTACTTGCCGCCGCTTTGTCATTTTTATCACGTGTATCTGCTTCTGCACGTTTCTTTTCTGCATCCGAAGCCGTTGTTTCCCAAGTAATAGCCTTCAATGCCTCAGCCCCTACAACAGCCAAGGCCATCTGTAAACCCATAGCAGCAATACCGCCCGCCAATCCCGCGATGGATTTCCCTGCCCCCTTAGCTAGATTAGGAATATCTTTTAGAAAGCCTTTAAGACCGCCATTTTTCTGTGACTTATTAACTTCTGTATTTAAGCCACGAATAGCGTGAGACAGACTTCCGAAAGCTGCGCTAGATTGTCTCGTACTCTGCTCTGTTTTGCGTTGCTGTTGATCGTACTCACTAAGAGCTATGGATAAGTCACTATAGCTATTAATAGGGGGCAGTCCATTTTTGCTTCTCTCGCCAAGATGACCTTCAAATGATTTAAACTGCGTTTGCGACATTGACGTCATTCGTTTTGAGGCTTGGGCAAACGTGGGGGACGAGGCCATGACACGATTGTAATTATTTCTATTGGCTGTACTATAGTCCAGTTGACTTAGAAATGCAGGATTAAATTGATTGGACAGCTCCGTACTATTGCGAATTCGACTATTGTATTGCTTTTGCCGTTCAAACTTTTCAGCAGCTGAAAGGGGAGTGCTTGCGGTCCAATTTTTTGCCTCATCCATCGTCGTAAATAAAGTGGGAATATCTTTAACCTTTATTTTTTTATCCGTCAGGTAGTTTTTGAAATGTTCCTTCTGACTATCCGTCATTTCATGTAGATTGCGAATATAAGCATCTAATTCCGGGCTTTTCTGCATTGATCCAATGCTTCTCCGGCTTGTCTTTCTCAAATCACCACTAATAAGCCCACTGCCATGGAAATCTTCCAGTAAATTTTTCATACTGCTTTGCCGTCTCTGAACTTGCACTTCTTCCACGACTCCTGATTTTTTAACTCCCCACTTCACTCCCTTAATCAATAACATTCCAATCAAAACGTTAGAAAGTATCTCACCAAACCTGCTAAATAAATCAGCGTTTTTACTAACTCCATTAGCCAAACTTACCAGTACAGTTGATAATTTACTTATACTCGGAGCCATACCATCAAACACGGAACTAAAGGCTATAGATATACTTTCCATCGCCCGATTTGCATTTACTAGAGGGTTATCCAACGACTGCTGAAGCATTTGGTTGTAGGCTGTGCTTTTAGGGTCTCCTATGAACTCCTGCGTTGTATCATCCAATTGAAGTAAACGATTCATAACCTCATGCATCATCGCTGATTCAGAGGACGCATTCGCTTTCCCAAGTATTGAATCTAGCACTTCATTCTGTACGACATCCCCTTTTCCACGCAGAGCCGTTACCAACTCTTCAAAAATTTCTTCGCCTGTTTTATTTATTGTCTGACCCGATTTTTCATCTTGGATGCTCGTCTTAATTCCCAATTCTCCCAGCTTGAGCTGCGCCTTATCGGATTGTAATTCATTAAAAATAGTTGTATAAACATTATTCTTATTGTTACTCGCAAGCAAATTAGGGTTATAGCCTGTATTTAGCCCTTTCACCAAATTGGGCTCCAATGCAGCGCCTGTCATCAACAAAGCCAAAGCAGGGCTTATATCTGAATTATCTTTGTTTACTCTTGAACGCTTAGTAATATCTAGAAGCTGCTCGATCGGAATATTCGTTTGATTAGAGACCACCATAGCTGGCTCAGCAATTTGCTTCTGGACATCTGCAACTTCAAGGCCGAATTGCTGGCGAAGGGATTCTGCTCCCGTTAAAATATTTTTCTCAGAGCCGCCTGTCATACTTTGCAAGCTTAATGCAATTTCGCTCATCTTCTTGATTTCTGCTGGATCGGAGTAATAACCTGTAGCAACTCCGACGACTTGACTTACTTTTTCTCTACTAACACCAAACTTAACGGCAGCCGCATTAATAAAAGCATTTATCTCCGTCATTACATTATCTATCATCGTCTTATTCGCCATGCCAGTAGGATTGCCGTTGTCATCCACCCGATAATTATCTTTAAGCATAAAGCTCTGAATCAACTTCATTTGTTCGACTTGTAAAAACTTATAGGTTTCAATGGACTGGTTCAACATTTTTAACGGTTCTGTTAAATTTGCTATCGTTAAAAAATCATTAGCATTCCTTACTGAGCTGCTCGAAGCTGCTGATACTGCCACTACAGGAGCAGCAGTTGTTGTCGTTGCTGCAGGAGCAGCAGGCTGACTAGTTGAAGGATTTGCATTCCCTGTTGGGTTCATATTAAGCGGCTGATTTTTACCTGAAGATGTCTCTATCTCTCGAATAATAGAATTAACCTGATCATCGAACTGCTCGCGAATCTTTCGAACAAGGCTCATATTCAGCCTGTTCATTTGCGCGGTCAGATAACGCTTTAGCTGCAAAGATGGCTCTATCTTCGCTTCCTCTGTATATCCAATAATACCCTCAATGCCTTCTCCTACTATTTGCAGCAGCTTGCGGTCAAGTGCTTGGGTCACTCGATCCAAATAGGCTCTGAGTGCAAACCTTGTGTTTCCTCCATTGCCGGCTGCTTCATATTGATTAATTTGGCTAAAAGTCGAGCTAATCTCTCTGTTTAAAATGGATTGCAGCCGCTTGCCTAGCTGGCCAGCAAATAGATCTTTCCCCTCTTTAAATACCTCATTTATGCCAAGAATAATTTCATCGACATATTCCTCTAATCCCAGCTCAATCTCCTGCGGGATCTTTGATAGCTGTTCTTTTATTTCATCTGTATCCAGAGATTGATCCTCTATTTCTACTGTATTGAAAGCCCGCTTTAATCTCTCGGCAGCCTTCACGATAACCTTATTCATATCAGCAGCAGATATGGTAATACGCGCGCTTGTTCCAGCTAACACAGGGTTGCTAATCATACCAAGAATTTGCTGTTTAATTTTCCCTACAACTACACGCAAGGTCTCTTGACTGATTTCCATCTCCAAACCATCTAATGCTGGTGCTGAAATCAAATTTTCTTTGTTTTTATCAATCGTGGCTGCTAAAGCAGCAAGCTGCCGCTTCATCAATTTGGCTAGCTCTTTACTCACTTCATCAAAGTCATTACTACTAAATGACATCCGTTGCCCCATGGCATAGCCAGGATCCATTTCGATCTGAATATTGCGCATAAGCTTCTGAAGCTCACTATTCAGCTCTTTTTCCACTTTGTTGAACGCCTGACGAACTTTATCCTGGCTCAAGCTGACAGGAGTGTTTCCACTCTGTTTTATGGCGGATACATGATTCGACACTAGGGCAGTCATTTCATTGTCCAACTGCTCGCGCAAGCTGCTGCCTGATTGTTGATTGACCTGACTATTCAACGATTTAGCAGATGTCAGCAGCGACTCAATTCGTCTTTCCACCCGACCAAATCTTGAATCTAGCGATTCCAGCTCCTGCCCAAACCGCATCATATGATTGATAGACTTGTTCAACTCTGAAACTATATTTAATTGGCTATTTTCCACTGGCTTTCACCACCTTTATAAAATAAAACTCCCGCCCCTCCATGAAGGAGCAGACAGGAGACTAATCGTGCTTATAGCAGCTGGGCAAGAAAATTCATATCTTCTGCGTCAGCAACTTTATAACCCTCTACATAAGTGCCATCTTTTTTGACTACTTCCCCCTGCTCGTCGCTATCAGAGGAACCTCCCCCGCCGAACAGTCCGCCAAGGGACATCGTCGATACTTTGATGGTGAACTGTATGTGTTCATTGCATTGCTCAAGGTAGTAACCCAGCTGTGGTAGGGTCAGCTTCCACACATCGTATTTATCCAACTGGCAATAGTGTGCAAGCTTGAAGAAGATATTCGCCCAATTCACTGGCGGCTTATTGTCGTACTCTTCTTCCTCTACTTCAGTAGTTACATGGACTTTTTTAACCCATTCAGACCAATCATACAGTCGATAATCTTTTTCGCATTATCTAGATCAACGTATTCTTCCAAATGCTCCACAGTCATTGAACTGTAGTAAGGCTTAAAAGCCATTAGCAGAACATTCAAAAGCTCATCATAACGATCCTCGTCATCATCGTCATCCGGAATCAGATTTGCAATGATCACACCTGATTCAATCGTATTCAGCTTTTTCATCAGCTTGCGTGCATCTTTAAGTCCGAGTGGTGGAATTGAATAGGTTTTGCCATCACGCAGCCGAACCTTCTCGTCCTCCTCAAAAAAGACTTTCTCGCGAATATCTGCTTCCTCTTGCGTAATTGGCTTTTTCGCCACTTCTTCTTTTGCTTCCGCTTCAACCTCTTGTGCTTGCTCAGTGGCCTTCGCCACTGCTTCTGCCTCTTCATTTGCTCTTGGAATTACTGTTTCACGTTCACTCATTCAAAACGCCCCCTTTAATTTCTCCCACGTTTGATAAAAGGTAGATGACCTGCAAGGAGGGAGAGGTCCTTGCAGTCACCTCATCCATCATTCTAAGTAAATGAAATGCGAGTTTAACAATCTGATTGTAAAAAAAGACCCTCCGAGGAGGGCCTTCTATTTATTAGCAGTCAATACCTTGTACAGAGCCTACTTCGTAACGTTTAATACTTCCCAGCTTGCCGTCCGTACGTTCAGGATCGATAACGGTCAGTGTTACACTATGAGTGGAAGCTTGTTGACGCTGTGCATCAAGGGTAAAGTTGGATTTTACGCGGCATTGGAACAATTCGGTTTGGAAACCTTGAATCGAACCATCCTTTTGCTCAAATTGGCCATCATGTACAACATGAACCGTCAACGGTATGTCCTTCGTAGTAATATCCAAAATATCGACAACTTCATTGCGTTTGTAGTTGACATAAATATCTACATCTTTCAATGCCGAGTTAAACGACAGCTTGCCGCCAGATACTTTATACTCGTATTCGCCAGGGGAGGCATTCGTTGTTTTCTTCAGCAGCTTATTGCCTGCCAAAGTACGAACCGAAATTTGCGGATCCACATTGAGGGAGGAACCGAATACCAGATCAGCCTCAAAGCTGCTGCCATTTTGCTTCACGGTATGTTTTTCTTCCAGAACCCAGATGAAGCCATCTGCATCATGTGTCGTGCCTGGCAGTGCAGTTGCATATACAATGACAACAACTTTGCCAGCAAGCGCCATATCGAAATCAACATCTTTGCCCGATACCGTAACGTCAATCGATAGATCACGGCCGTTTACAACGGTTTCGTAGGCTTTAGGAGCAGGGGATGCTACTGCGACTTGAGACAGCTGCGCTGTATATGGCGCAGACGATGGAACCGTAATTGTTTCTGTTACCATGCTATATGCTGAACCTGTCACACCTTCGCGCAGCTTGGAACCAAGAACGAGGCGAACAAGGTTTAGATCGAATTTAGCAGACTCGGCTGTAATATCAATCGTTTTCTTCCGAAGCAGGGTATCGAGCGCTACACTCGAATCTCCACCTTCAATATCCTGCATATCAAGCTGGATGTCCAGCTTCATATTATTAAGTGTACCGATTGTAACGAGATCATCGCAATTCGGAATTTTCGCCATAAACTTGCCGGCACCTTTAATCAACATCTTCTTGTTTTTCGTAATTCCCATTTAAAAAAACCTCCTTCTATTTTCTCCCTCAATAGTTCATGCTATTGGGGTGTCACATCCTGTTTCGTGATGCTTCGTGAAACAATATAAGCTGTTGCAGGCTTCTTTATAACCGTCATGCGTACAAATTGACTAAATATGATTATTTTTTTATATTAGTGTTACATTACTTCAATAATAGAAACAACAGGCTGGCTGTTGGACATAAAAAATAACTTGTTCGCTCTAATCGCAAGCTGTTCTTTAAAAAGCAAACGAAGCGAATCGGCTCCAGCACTGACAACTTCTCTGTCACTTACATACACATCACCAAAACCCAAATTCTCGACAATAAGGCTGGCGTTTGGATGATGAGCATTATAGATAAAAATACCTGATCCCACCAACTGCTGAGTAAACTCTGCAACTACTTCGCCGTCCAACTCATTCATATTAATAATGCTGTTCGTTGCCATCATACTACCTCCTCCATTGCAGGCTGCTAAAATACATCCATATTTTTCATGCAAACATCTACTTGTTTGCGAACACTATTCAGATTTATAGGTAAGCGAACGTCTGCATTGTAAAGGTTCAAGTAGCTTTGTCGCATGGCGGCAAGCTCATCTGAAATGATTCCTTTGCCTTCATTCTGAAATACTCGCTCCAAATCTACATCCATATCACTTACACCCTGCTGCATTTCTTTCAGTACATGATAGATGTCTCCAAAAGTCATCGTCATACAATTCTAGTCCTCCCTATATAGTCTTTTTTATCGTTATAAGCGGCATCTATACAGCTTTGCAAACACTGTCGATGCGCCTGTATGAGACCATGTAAGCTGAGCTGCGAATCGACCGTTTGCCCCATAATAAATGCTAACAAGCGTTCAAGCTGTTCTTTATTTCTGCGAAGAACATCAATACTGGCAGGAGAAGCATGATGCATCGCCTTTTCAATACGCTTAACCGCATTTACGATTCGGTCCACATCACTCACAACCACTCCTAGCGTATAATTAAAATCAGCCATTGTTTCCCTCCTCTCTGCAAACGCATTTATCCGCCCCTACGCTTCATGCATGGCCGACACCCCGTCATCGTTCTAGGCATAACCTGTGTTCTCGCATGCTGATTCTGCATATCCTCCGATCTGACGAGATTTCCCGTAGCATTCATCAGTTTACCGGTTAACTCCCCGATACAGTGCAGACATAGAAGCGCATCTCCTTGCAATCCCTCAGCTACAAAGCTTTCCCTCGCCTTATCAGTCACGTAGCGAAATTCGCATTTTATGCATTTGACGTACAAGTTCATAAGAACACCTCTTCATTCCCATTACACTCACCCTAAACCTAGCAGCTTTCTGCGCAGCTCTTCCTTCTTCTTGTCTTGAGCACAAGGTCTGCAATCGTATATTCCCATATATTGATTTAACAGCTCCTCATAAGGGATATACAGCACCTCCGATAAACAATGAATGCATTTCTCCGGCGGAGTCTGATACACTCGTGCCAATACTCGTGCCTGCTGCGTAATAAATCGACCACATATGCATTTCATTACAATCCCCCCTTCTTTCAATATAGGGAAAATAGCTCCCATCCGAACAAAATAGAAGTACAATCACTCTATTGACCGAACAAACGTTCCTATGTTAAAATTAAAATAAGAACATTTGTTTCCAAATTGAGTTATTTCAATTTCCTTAAAAGTCGGATAAAATCCATTTTTATTTAAATATATTTTTTCGGCATCATATACAATTTTCAAACAGGTCTTCCGATATATAAAATAGTAAAAGCATGACCTTAGCATCAATATTGCACTTTACCTAGATACTAAGACTTACCTTTTCTCTTTTTTTTAAATAATAAGGTATTTAAATTACCCAACAATTCAGGTTTAGATATTAAAAGTACTCTTCACATAGCACATCCTATATTTAAGAAAAGAAAGAGGGGAAATTAAAGATAATACTTATTCATATTTATAAGTTGCAAATCTACTTATTTGGAAAAATAAATAAAAATCAGACGCAACTATTATATAACTATCTCCGACAACTAATAGTAAGGAGAAAAAGGGAGGAAAACGCAAAAAAGACAGCCCTCATTCTGCTGCGTACAACTTTATACCTATAGAAGGATTTATCCAAAAAAAATATCAAAATTTCAAGGATCAGTTATGGTGCTGCACACACCAGAACTGCTATCCCTAGCTTTGCTGCGCTCGAATACACAAATACGAATAGCTGGAGGAACTATTAATGAACATGATAAGCATACAGAACTTCGATATTAACGCTCTCACACCTATTTTTAACCATATTCTAAAAAATGTACGCTACGAAGACAGAGCTGATGTTAAAAGCGAGTCTATTGTGCGTATATTGAATGCAATCCGAACAGGCAAAATAAACAAAAATCTATTCACTTTTGCTCACACAGTTGTTCAAAGAACAGTATTTGACTACTATCGCAAAAATAATAGAATGATCGTCAAACATAGCACTTTAGTTAACTTCTGTGATGGTGCGCATGAAGAAAACAATACTTCGGTTGATAGCTTTTCATATAAAACAGAAGAAGTGGGTTATGACTTATCAGATGTGAAAAATGATTATTTCAATAACAAGGTTCGCTTCACTGCACAAGAACGCAAAATTATTGAATATATGCTATTTACCGAAGAGGGTATGGACATGAAGCCGACTGAAATTTCTAATCTATTAGATTTGAACAAGTCCCATGCTTCTCGTGCGATGAACAAACTTAAGAAGATATGCCAGGAGTATGCCTAACTTTTTCAGAAAGCTATTCTAGGTCATTATAGCATAAATCACCATAAGGATGGCTTAAAAAACTTTAATATTTACCCACAACACACATAGCTTTGTTAACTATATTCATTATGTTACCACAGGTCAAGGGTTGTTGCAACTTTCGGCTTTGGCTGGGCTTTATCAAACGTATCATCACTATTACAGAGGGGGAATTACCATGTTCGCTCAATATATAGTCGGCGGAAGGCTGGATCCACCCTTTCATCCAACCAAGCCTTCATCAAACTTCATTGGTAGAACCATAAACATTCCGTCAAAGCAAAATGGCGCTAGAGTGATTAAGGATACCTTCCATTTTTCCAATGACCTTGAATTTTATGCGATTTCTATTCGCGCATCAAATGCTGACCCGAAGGATTACTGGAATCTTACACTAGGCGGGAAAACGATAGCCCAACGTATTTACTGTAAAAGCTATGAAGAAGGCCTCTATCTTCAAGTAGCATACCCCGTTGCGGCAGGCACTGCTTTCGCTTTTGAATATCATACAGCACTAGGCAAGTCAAATACGTTGGATATTATGTTTCACCTTCTTACTGACGAGCATGTAAACCTGGTGCTAACTGGCACAACAGATTTAGGCGGCTATCCTGACCCCCATCCAGAAACACCGGAGCACCCTGAGCCTCTAGGAGGAGAGATACAGCTTCCCGTCACCTGGCAGCCCTTTACATCGGTCGCTGCTGCCGAGGAGTGGGCACGGAATCTTGGCATTGAAACCAACTTTGCTCGCAAGCTTGATGCGGCCAATTACGTAACAGAAGCTCTGGCCATGCTGTTAAATCAATGTGGAGAATTTGCTTCCATGATCAAAAGATTTCCGCTTACCGTAAATATTAAAAGCGGCAGAGGTGCCAATGGCTATTTTAATTCTTCCACTGGCGAAGTTGTCATTAGTAATACCTATGACTTTACTAATGCAGCTACCATTACACAGGCAGAATATGAAGCAGGCCAAAAGTCTTCGCCCTTTCGGCTAAGAACCATTATGCACGAAATGGGCCACTGGCTGCACTTTCAAAATGTAGGGGAAGCGGACTTTTACCGTATAGCTATGCTGGACCCCGATAATTATGGCGCTCAGACGATTTTATCCAATAGAGAGGCCTCCTATATCGCGAATAATTTAAGCAACTATGCTACACAATGGTTTCCCATTGAATTAATAGCAGAAACGTTTTCAGCAAAAATGACCGGAGTTCCTGTAGATCCGAGAATATGGGAATGGTATGAACAATATGGCGGATATAAATGTTCCGGCTGGTAGGAGGCCCTTATGGATATAACGATTCCTTGCGTGTTTTGCAAACATTTTAATAGAGATGATCGTTCAACAACATCATGCGCCGCTTTCCCAAGCGGAATACCCAAAGATATTCAAGAGCTTAAAGCTATTCACACTCAGCCCCATCCCGCTGATAATGGCATCCAGTACGAACCAATCAGTGCTCAGAAAGATTACTTCAACTTTTTCAAAGCAGAACTAAGGAAATAAGGTGATAAAATGGTAGGATTCATGAACAAATGTCCCCACTGCGGATACAAGTCTTCATTCACACCGGAAGAAGCTGAATGTGATAAAGCATTGATGTTATGGTGCAACCATTGCGGCCATTTTATTAATCAGTCATTTACGATTCAGACATTCGAAAAATGGTGGTCACGCTACGATGAAGGAGAAGAATTGTTTAAACCTCCAATCAGCAAACAACTGCTAATCAAGCTGAAAGCTTTAGAAAATGAAATCCAGGCAGATCAGGATTGTTTTTTAGATCATGTGCAAATTCATTTGAAGGATTTCACGGATTATTTGTATACCGAAGAAGGAACGGAAGAAGAGCATATTTCACAGCCTCCTAAAGCTGAGTCTGAGAAATAATGCGATATCAATAAGGTAATTTGTACAGCAAAAAGGGCTTTACAGCGTGTATTGAAAAACAAAGGTACACGCTGTTTACATTGGATTAGATTGGCTTAGAATACGTTTCTAATAGGCTTCAGGAACGCGCCCAAGTTAGAGCGTATATTTCTAAAGGGCAGGATACCCTTCTAAGAATGGCCTCCGAGCAAGCTTGAATGGTGCTTCCTGTCGTATAGATATCATCTACAAGCAACAGCCTCATCGGTGCGTCTTGTGAGACAGACTTGGACAAGGATTGAACCAAGCCTTCCAGCCCTCCCCGTTCAACATCAAAAATATTTTGCATATCTCGCATTCTCTCCGAGCGCGTTTTAAAGCTTTGCTTGGCTGAATGCTTTTGGCGTGCCAATAAGTTCACTAGCGGGATTCCACAGCTTTGGGAAACCCATGCTGCCAGCCTTTCCGCCTGGTTAAAACCGCGTTCCTCAGCCCTCTCAACGCTAACAGGCACGTAAGTAATGGCGTGCCAAATATGAGACCATGGACTTCCCGCCCGGATACCAAGCCTTCCTGTCAGCTCACGAGTCATCTCGGTGAGAGGGAATAGCAGCATTTCTCCTAAAAAAGGCTCCAGCGTTTCATTTCCCCGATATTTATACTTAGCTAAAAGCTCCCGCATCTGCTCGCTATATTGTACCGCACTCCTGTTGAGAACAAAGGCAGCATTACTGCGCCTTATGCAGTCAGGGCACTCCACAGCCCGTCCACATATTCTGCAACTTAGGCTTCGTATCCAAGGAAATGTCTGCAAACAATTCCTACAGAGCAGCTTTGCAAAGGATGTTGACATTATGCTCCTTTTCGCTAGATCTTTTGAAAATCCCCCACGCTGCAGCGTCTTTGCGATTTTGCCGCATAATGGACAAAGCTGAGCGGATGGGCCGAGCAAACCCAAAGTATTCCCCATATAATTGACAAGCTTCTGCCCTAAACGGTATATTGTGATACTGTTCATCTCAACGTACGCCTCCTTTTCATAACTTTCCCTTCATACTCAATTGCCTAACTGAGATAACCTTTAGCTCGCGCAATACGATTCATCTTTTTAATATGATGGACAGCCCTCATCTGGGAGCGGGTGTGTTCTTTGGCGCAAAAAATAACATTGCCATGCGGGTCGTCACTGGATCTTCCTGCTCTCCCCGCCATCTGCACAAGCGAAGCTTCATCAAACAGCTGTCCATCTGCATCCAAAATAAAAACATCGCTTCTTGGAATGGTTACCCCGCGCTCCAAAATCGTAGTCGTCACCAGAATACGAATTTCGCCGGCTCGGAAACGCTGCACCTTGTCAGTTCGCTCCGTATCCTGCGAAGAGGTGCCCGCTACTTCGAGCTGCTTAAGCACCGTCTGCAGCAGCTGAGCCATACGTTCGACCTGCGAAATACGCTGTACAAAAACAAATAGCTGGGCACCGCGTTTCAAGGAATACAGCATCGCTTCTTTAAGCCGCCTCGTTAGCTGGAGCTTTACCAGCATTTGCCCCACGCTAGGTGTTCGAAGCAGCCTCGGAACGGGGAGCGGGTGACGATGAAATCGTACAGGTACTCTCGCATGAGCAAGCCTGCCCCGCCGTGCAAGCTGCTGCAGCTCGGTCGGAGGTGTTGCGGAAAGTAACACTCTTCTTCCTGTTGGGGAGCAGCTTTTATCCGCAGCATAATGAAGCTGGGGATCATTGTGGTATGGAAAAGCATCCAGTTCGTCTAAAATTACTAAGTCGAATGCTTGGTTAAATCTCAGCAGCTGATGCGTCGTCGCAAGCGTAATATCTCCTTGCTCCCACCGCTGCTCGCTACCGCCATACAGCGTGACCACATTGTGTTCCGGAAATGCCCTCCTAATGCGCGGACTCAGCTCCAGCACAACATCCCTTCGCGGCGTAGCTATTAATGCTTTGCCCCCGCGGAGTAGAATCGACTCCACAAGAGGAAAGGTCATTTCTGTTTTGCCGGCGCCAGTGACCGCCCATAGCAGGAAGCTGGTTTGATGGGCGTCCGGCGTGCGGGTTAGAGCATCGTGAGACGATTCAGAAGATGAGCGGCTTGGAACAGGACGCTCTATAAAATGAAGCGCGGCCTCTGCCGCCGCTGCTTGGGCAGGGCTTAGCCCCCAGCGCGCGAGTCGCTGCTTTGGGGGCGAAAGCTTGGAAGCGGAGCTGCTGGCGGCGCCAGCTCCGCCTAATATAAGCAGCTCGCATTCGCGGCTGCGCCCCATTGTGAGGCATGCGGTGCAATACGCGCATGCCTCCCGCCCACAAGCTGCACAGGGCGCCTTGTGCAGCTGCTCTTCTCCGCTGCCGCAACGCAGGCAGCGAAGCCCGCGCTGTGCGCGCTGTGGCCAGCCTGCTTCGCGGCTGGCCCTCATTGATACAGCGCTGCGCAGCTGTATCAAGCCCAGCAAGGACGCTAGCTGCAGCGCAGCGTCCTTCTCCACGGCAGGGACAGCTGCCGCAGGCGCTGTCCCTTCAAGCAGTGCGTGCGCTTCGCCGCGCAGCAGCGCACGGCCTTGCAGCGCCGCTGCCGCCTGCTGTGCGGCGGCGGCAAGCGCCTGCATTGGCGCGCGTTCCACTCCGCGCGCCATTCCGTCCCGCTCGCGGCTATCCGCAGCGAGCGCTTCGCGCATGTCCATGGCGGGCATTCGCTCCGCCAGCCCCTCCCGCCCAAGCATCAAACCAGCAGCTTGACTAATTATTTCTCCCAAGCGGCTTAACGCCAACTGTTCACTCGTATCTCCTAAGCTCTCACCCCACCTCTCACCAACAGCCCCACTGCTTATGCCAGTCCTCTCCCTTCCCCTGTTCCTCAGATGTATTCTGCCTTCACCCAGCCATGTTCTAAAAATATTAAACATAGAATATCCGGTACTGCTCCTTGCTGTCCTCCCCCCTCCCCACACTTCTCCTTTGTCTACATTCATTGCATCTGATCCCGCTTCATTAAAACGCTCAGCGACATCCAAAGCTATACCGAGAGGAAGCGACATTTCCCATAAAAGCAATCTCTCCGCATCGTGCCAGAAGGAGGCATCCACCTCAGGCTTCATAGTTACTCGACATGACCAACGCGCGGATTTCAGCATAAGATAGATATAAGCTTTCATTTAACTCATCTCCTTCCCAAGTGAAACACAAAAAAAGCACACCTCAACAACGCCTAAGCGCTATCAAAGATGTGCTTCATCTTCATTATTCCAACTGAAATACTTATAGAAGTCATGTCAAAGTATCTAAATATACTCAGGCATGAACAAGCTATAAATCAAATTCTATTTTTATTACTATAATAGATTTCCAGCCTTTTATCAACGACCTTTCCCTTTCCCTTCAAAAAGGAATTTTGGATAAATCCTCTGGATTTTGCAAATCAATGACGACAGGGTATTCATTTTTCGTTATGACTCCGTCTGCCTGCATTCTCCACAATAAACTGGATGCTGTTCGTTTCGATTTGCTTTGCGGATTGTTCAGCTTACGCTTAGTCGCATAATCCGGCTTTAGCTTGGGATCTGTGTCCTGCTCCAACAGCCGGTTTTCCGTTTCAACGCCAAGTTCCTTTTCCTCTAATCCATGCTCACTTAAATGCTGTATTCTACTCACACCTGCTCGCCCTTCCTCTGAAATCATAGAGGTCGATTCAACTTCATTATAGCGATCCACGTATAGGTTGATTCCTCCATCTGCTCGGTTCAACCGCTGTATAATTTCCCTTGTTTGCTCACTGAGTCCAGCGTCTACGACAGTCAACTGAACATCTACGCCCATCCAGCGCGAGAACGAGAAGAAGGATCGGATCATCCGTTCCATATTAGAATGCTGGGGATTTGCAAGCAGCACATAATGTCTGGCAGAACGCCGTTTATGGCGTTTCCAGCGGTAAACTGCATGTACCAGGAAGCCCGCCAGCACATAGCAGCCCACGACTATTAAAAAAATGTTGATCATGGCACCGCACCTCCTGAAAATAATTCAATGCTTGTTTCCTTTTTCCTATGTGCGTCTCCAAAGGAATACCTGGCATAACGAGCCGATTTCCCTATAAAATAAGCCCATCATTTTTACACCTTTCTCGGCACCTGCCCATGCCTGTATTCCAATAATCCGTCGCTCTAAGCTTCTGCTTCCTTGACAGCCATTTTTGCCGCCCTAGGCTCACTTCTCAGGCCATCCGGGCGCCCCAGCAGATGCTCTGCTGCCCTAACCTGTCTTGTTCTGCATTATATGCTTGCGGGCGCCTAGTGGTTCCACCATTAGCGGACAAGCGCATAGCTCTTGGCTAAAAAAAATAATTCCCTGTGCAAACCCCTTTACGCCATAAAAAAAGCTCCCGGCCATATGACTATGGTCCCGGGAGCTCTTCTTTTCTGCCTATTTATTTTTCCCTTGTATCATCATTCGCTTCTGATACTAGAATCATCTATTTAATAAGCTACTGCCAGCTTCGCAAAGCTTGGTCCTTCGGACACCTTTTGCGGCACTATGCAGCACACATTCGCTCGCTTTAGGCTTAAACGGCTACAGCGTAACCCACCCAAACTTAATGGAGTTGATAACGGCTTGCGTGCGATCATCCACTTCCATTTTTTGCAAAATGCTGCTAACATGGTTTTTAACCGTTTTTTCGCTGATGAATAGAAATTCACCGATGAGCTTGTTACTTTTGCCCTCAGCCATCAGGCGCAATACTTCAGCCTCACGACGCGTTAATGGGTTGTCATCGCCAGCGACAAATTTCACGCCTGGCTCTTTCGCTGCTGCCGCGCCAGACACGACACCCATTTCATCCAAATACGTCATGCGACGCAGCTGGTTGATCAGCTTGCCTGTGACTTTAGGATGTATGTAAGCATGTCCGTTAACTACGGAGCGTATAGCATTAATGAGGGCCTCTGCCTCCATATCTTTCAGCAGGTAGCCAGTCGCTCCTTTGCGAAGCGTCTCGAACACATAACTTTCATCATCATGAATCGACAAAATGATAACCTTCACATCTGGGAAAATCGTCTTAAGCCTCTCGGTCGTTACGACCCCATTTTCAATCGGCATATTGATGTCCATCAGGACGATTTCTGGAATCGTATGATTGCAAAATTCGAGCACCTGAATACCATCACCGCATTCGCCAATGACCTCCAGGTCCTCCTCCATATTCAAGATACGTTTCAATCCTTCACGAAAAAGCTGATGATCGTCAGCAAGCAAAATTTTAATTTTACGTTTATGATTAGGTGCGCTTTGGTTCATTCGTCATCTTACTCCTTTCTATTCTCCGCTGTAATAGGGATTTTAAATATAATCTTCGTGCCTTTTCCTAAATTTGAGTCTATATCCATCTTCCCTTCCAAGAGATCAATCCTTTCCTGCATGCCAACTAACCCAAAATGCGAGTTGTCTCCGTTATGCACCTGGATAAGCTCTTGTTGGAATCCACTACCATTGTCGAATACGGTGATTGTAACTGAATCTGAGGTATAAACCATGTCTAGAGTAACGTAAGAGGCATTAGCATGCTTAAGCGCATTGGAGTAGGCTTCTTGGACCAAACGGTAAATAGCAGCTTCCATGGCGGAAGGCATCCGTATCTCTCTGCCCGTAAGATCAAATACAGTATGTATTTTTGTTTTCTCTTCAAAGTCCTGTACAAATTTGCGCAGCGTGGGTACAAGTCCCAAATCATCAAGCGCCATTGGACGCAGATTAAAAATAATTTTGCGAATTTCCTCGAGTCCTAGACGAACCTGACCCTTTAAATCTACTAATTCGTCCTGTACTAGCTGAAATTCCTTCTTTAGAAACATTCTTTCTGCAATTTCCGTACGCATGACAATATTTGCAAGGGACTGCGCCGGTCCGTCATGGATCTCACGGGCTATACGCTTGCGCTCTTCCTCTTGGGCTAAAATAATCTTCAGGCCAATCAGCTGCCTTGTTTTAGCAGATTCTAAAATACGCGTGACCTGATTGAGGTCACCCGACAAATATTCCAATACGACATTAATTTGTGAAGCGATCATCTCTGCACGCTCAATCGAGGATTCTACATTGCGCACGCGCTTTTGCAAATCATCGCGTCTCGATTTTAAATACGTTTCCTTCTCGCGGCAAACCATTAAATCGAGCTGAATCTGCGTCGCTTTCTCATACGCCGATTTAATATCCTCTTCCTTATATCTGACGAAATCACGGCTAACTTCCGTTAGACGGATTCTCGCCTGCCGATAATCCAGCTCAAGCTGATCGACTCTTTCAATCGTCTTTACCGTTTCCTGAATAACCACTTCGAGCTCCTGCTCAAGTGATTCCAATTCAGCGCGTGCAGCCTCGCAAATTTCAAAAATCTGAAATTTGCTGTCCTCCATGACCTGCGTCGCATTCGTAATGACACGGTTAATATCTAAAATATGTTGATCCATAAAAATTCGGCAACCTTTCCAATAGAAGGTTCTTTTAGACTATCATAACACAATTGCATAGTCCGCCGCCTCCTTGGCCTTGAACTCTAGCTGCCAGATGCTGCGGGAACGTGAGGGAATAGAGGTGAAATTACCCATTATATCCGGGCAAAACCTCCTATATTATCCGCTCTCGCTCCTGCAATCCCGGTTTAGAACTCTTCCCTAGTTAATGGTGATTTTCTTCGTGCTATTATCAAAGCCTACTTTAAGTCCCAGCTGCTCCGAAAATAGTCGAATAGGAATAAGCGTCCGATTGTTCCGCACAATAGGCGCAACCTCTGTCGTGGAACGCTTGCCATTCGCCACGATTTCTTTTTTACCAATAACCATCTCAAGCAAATGGGCGCCATCAAATACCGTCACCCGGTTCAGCTTATTGTCCCATTGCAGATTGGCTCCAAGCGCTTCAGATACAAAACGGATTGGAACGTAGGTTGTTCCCTTTAGCGTAATTGGCGTCACGTCGAGTGTTGTCGCCTTGCCTCCGATGGAAGCCGCTTTGCTGCCAATCGTCATGACAATGTTTTTCGCTGGAGAAGATACGGCTTCACCTGGATATTGCAGCTTCATATTGTCAATGCCAATCGTGCCGGTTGCCGCACGCTCATCTGCGCCCTCCGCGATTGTAACGACGTAGACCCGCTTCAGCTTGATCGGATATTTCATGCCATAAGACGATAAATCAGCCTTCACCGTCTTCCAGCCGCTCCAATTGAGCTGCTTCGCCACGTCTACCAGATGCGA
Organism: Paenibacillus liaoningensis; assembly: GCF_059609455.1. Lineage (NCBI taxonomy): Bacteria > Bacillati > Bacillota > Bacilli > Caryophanales > Paenibacillaceae > Paenibacillus > Paenibacillus liaoningensis. The sequence goes on along the minus strand of NZ_JCAALU010000009.1, from coordinate 212,226 downwards.
TTTGCCATCGGCATCGGTGAACTCCGCCCGCAGCCAGTTGAGGCTCTTATCGCTATAAACATCAAGCGTCATGGCAGTAGGCGAGCCTTCAATCGCTTTACCGGAAGTACCGTTAAACACAGCATAGACGGCCTTCGTCCCTGTTCCTGCGCTAAAATCATACGTAAGCTGCAAAGCTTTAGCTGATGTCTGGCCTGCCAGATCGCTAGTCAGCTTGACGCTGCCCTTAGTCGTCGCAGACGGAGTTAGCTGCGTCGAAATGCCATAGTTCACATTTTCAAAATCCTCAAGCGCCTTCTCCGAGCCTCCCTGCGTAAGCGGGAGCATCGTTGGATAGCCGTCATATCGACCGATGGCATAGCCTGTCGTTGCGCCCTCATTGACCGATTGCACGGTAAGCGTATCGCCCGATACTTTACCAGTGAAGCCTACAAACTCCCATTTAAGCGAATCGCCGCTCAGCTTATAGCTTTTGCCGTTTTTCAAGGTCATTGTAAGGGGTACCGAAACGGTTGCTCCTTTGGAAAGCATGCCCGCTGCGCTATCAATCGTCATCGACGCAATTTGATCCTGTCCGACAACATCTACCTTGTATGTAGCACTCGCCGAGCCCGATTTGACGCTAATGGTCGTGGAGCCTGCTTTTGTCGCCGTAAAGTCCGCGCCCTTAAATGTTCCAACCGATGAGGAGCTGCTCCATTTGGCATTGGTACCATCAACTGCTACCGGGTTGTAATACGTATCGTACCCTTTTACCGTAAAAGTCGCCTGCTGCCCAATCAGCAATACATTCGTGCCGCCTACTGTAATGCCCTTGACATCACCTTTAGGCGCGGTCGTAAATACGCCAATTCCGCTCGCAACGCTGCGCATCGTCGTCCCATACGTCGTGGAATGAGCCGATTGCAGAGCAAACTGCCCAAGCGGGCGCTCGATCATCGTTGTTGAACCGCCGCCATCCAGATTCATGCCTTTGTAGACTCCGAGCTTCACCATAATCTGCTGCAGCTCCGCCAAATTCACGCCCTTGCTGTCACCGTACTGTTCGCTGGTAATCAGATATACCTTCGTACCGTCCTTCGAATAGCCTACGGCTGAACGGGAAAGGTATGCCGCTCCGCTAACACCTGTAATGCTGCGCGAGAATGCCGATGCTACCCCATTATTAACCAGAATCGTATGACCGCTAACCATCATTTCAAATTGATTCGGATCTACTTTGCTCCCAGTTGTTTGGGAAACTAACGAGTAGTCCGATTTCAGTTTGTCTCCGACCTTGATTTCGGCGCGAATGAATTTAGCGGCTGTACCGTTGGCACGTAAAATATATCCGTCTTTAGGCGCAGCCATCGTAAGTGCAGTTCCGTCGGAAATCTGCTCGACAACGCCATTGCGAACAAGAACTTCGGTCGGCAATGCAGCGGAATTTTTCGGACGCTCCGAGCCAGCCCACGCACTTGTATAGATATACATCGTATTGGCGTGGCTGTAAGTAGAGTCTCCGCTCTCCGGCGTATAAGATGACTGATTAATGCCTGAAAGGGTGAAAGTCGCTCCACTTGCAGACGTAACCGTGCCGCTGAAGCTGTAGCTGTCGATTTTCGGCTGACGGTCCTTCGTAACTCCAAAAGCATACATGCCCTTAATTTGCATTGGCGTCGTCATGAGCGTTCCGCTAGTAATCTGCGCTCCCATCGGCGAGCCTTCGCCCGTTGTCACATAGACGTCGCCGTTAATGCCAGCTACCGCTCCACTCGTTTTCGCCATATTCAAAATCGTATCGCGATCGCCGATCGTATTGTTTTTGCCGCTCAGCGCATTCAATTGCACATATTTATTCGTGAGATCCACTTCAATGACATGGACGTTCGCTTGCGCCGTTTTGCCGCTGCGTGTTGTCGTCCAAAGATAATCGATTCGTTTGGCGCCTGATGTCACGTTGGACTGCTGCAGCTCTTTAAGCGTTCCGCTGCTCGCAGCTGCGGCCGTTTCTATTTTTAGCATCTTCCAGCTTGCCGGAGCAAGCTCTGAAATTGGATGCAGGAGCAACGCTCCTCCGATTATAACAATAGCTACCTTTTTGCCTATTCCGCGGTTACCTTGGTCGTATCCTCTTACTAACTTGCGCATTATTTTTGCAACTCTCCCATCTCAGGCCCGCTCCATCCTTGTCGAAAATATGAAAAAGGGATGGCAGCAGCAGCCTAATCTACTAAGCCTATTAAATATAGACTATAAAGAGGTGCAAAAAGTTCCGCTAATCTTCCGATTTTTGCGAATTTTGTCGTATGGCAACAGCGTTCGTCTCTGATCCTGCTTCTTGCTGTGAGCGCCTGTCGCTGCGGCATCAGTCCTCTCTCAAGTGAATGAAATTCCAAATATGTATATAGCTACAAAAAAAGCCCCGTACAACCTTTATGCAAGGTGTCCCGGGGCTGGTACCAATTTACTACGTGTTTAGAAATTGAATATGCTCTAACAAGCGCTTGATCATGACGACTGCTTCTGCCCGGGTTGCATTCGTCAAAGGACTAAAGGTTTTAGTAGTTTTACCACCAATTACGCCGGTATAAATCGCTTTTGCCGCATCCGTACGCGCCCATGAGCTGATGCTGTTGCGATCAGTAAATGGCTGCAAATACGTAGAGGCTGAAGATGGCAGTTGAATGGTGGCGCCAGCTGCACTTGCTGCGCGCGTCATCATTGCCGACATCTCCTGGCGTTGAATATATTTATCTGCTTTGAATGTTCCATCCGTATAGCCAAGCACGATGCCTGCTTCCGATGCTGCTCCAATATAGGCGGCAAGCTCAGTGCCTATATTAACATCCGAATATTTGGCTGCTGCTGCCTTATTGCCTGAAAGCCCCAGTCCCTTCGCAATATAAGTTGCGAACTCACCGCGGGTAATAGGCTTGTCTGGAACGAATTGGTTGCCTGTGCGCGCTGCAACAATATTTTTGTTGGCAAGCGACTGCGCCGTTGGCCCAGCCCAATGACTGCTAATATCAATAAGGCTGACAGAATTGCTAACTAATGCAAAAGCGCCGATGCTTTTACTTCTAAAAGTAGCAACCGTCTTGTTATTCAAAGTGGAAAATATCGTCGGTACGTAGGTCAATGCACCCGCAACAGGGTCAACCCGCACGATTGCTGTATTTTTTCTCGTCACAGCCAACGATGTATCCACGCTTAAAGTCGCATAGCTGTTAAGCTCTGTAATCTCGCTTTTCATTGTACCACTAACTGCATAGAGCTGAAAATGAACAATTCCCGATAATAGTGAGATCGTTGATAGATTCAGCCTATTCGTCAATGCCGACGTTAGCGATGTGGTGCCAAGCTCAAGCTCAATTAATAGCTCGCCCGTTGTCCCCACAGAGCTTGTAAGCTTGGAATAATTTAAGGCACCGAGCGGAATTTCATACGATGTGCCATTGTATTTTACAACAAAAAACGGATTCGTATTGATAGAACTCGCATTGAGCAGTGTGGACAGTGGCACTGCTACGACAGCCGCATTTTCAGAATTCGGAATCTCTACAATAATTCGCGATCTCGTAAGGCCGGCCGTTCTTGCCGCCTGATAGGCAGGAGCTAGTTTTTCCGCTGAAATGGAATATTTCACTGACGATCTGCCTGAAGCGGTCTGATACGACGTCTTTGTAAAAGCACCGCTTGTCATGAGAACACCGCCATCGGACGATTGGGTGAACTCTCCTGGAATCAAATCAATGATTGACGAGCTGTTCGTGACAGACTGGCTCAAAATGTTCTCAATGATTTTGCCCGATGAAGTACGAAGCGTCGTTCCTGAAGCATAATAGCTAAAGGTCACCGAACTCGTCGAAGCAATCGCCGTTGCGAGCGTAAGCGTAACTGTAGAACCGCTAATCGATACGCCTGTAACCGAAGCCGTCGAGCTGCCCGCCATAACGGAAAATTGCGTTGTATATGGCACGTAGGAGCTATTCATCGTTTCTCCAAATGTAAGCACAAGCGAATTTCCTTTAATGACTGCTGAGTAAAGCGAGCTATTTGCAGATCCCATGGATGCTTTTTGAGTCGAGAAGCTTGCTGCCGCATTTCCGGCCAGATCCACCACTCTTGGTGAAGACATATTATACGATACATAAATCGTATCGCTTGAACTGATAGCCGAGCTTAGTGTAAGCAGTACTTGGCTGCCGGACACCGATATTTGCACGATCGAACGGAGGCTGCCATTTACGCTGACTGTATAGCTGCTCACAGGCGGAATAGCGCTCGTGCTCAGCGTCTCGTTGTAGCTGAGCGTAATGATGCTGCCATTTGCATATACGCCTTGCAGCGTTGGAGCTGTTACATCAACCGTATTCGTAATGTAGTAGCTGCTAAAAGCGGCCACATTGGCTCCATCCGTACTTTTAAGCGGATAGCTGCCCGGTGTGTAAGAGACGTAAACGGACTGATTGGCGATCGTCGCATTTACACTCATCGTGACAACCGAGCCATTGATACTAATAGCCGTCGGTGTATAGGAGGCACCACCAATATTGACGCGGAATTGCTGATACGCCAAATTATTGACGGAAGCCAACGCTTTATTGAATGTGAGCGTTACAACGCTGCCTGTTGCCGTTCCGCTGGAAAGCGTTGGCGCTGTAGCATCAACTGCAAATGCCACGTCCTGATTCGCAATGCTTAGCGCTTGATTGCCAACGAGATCCTGTATACCCCCAGTTGTCGTCGTAGGCTTGGAATAGGAAAGCTTGACCGTCTGAATATTAACGAGCGTCCCTGCTAACGTCAGCGTAACGGTACTTCCCGATACAGCAGCCGACAGCAATTCACGCCGCTCGCCATTAACCGTAATATAGAAGCTGCTTAAGGCCGGGACAGAGCTTGCTTTAAGATCCTCGTTAAAGGTCATGACGATAGTAGAGCCTTTGACTTCCATCTTGCTAACAGCAGGAGGCGTCGTATCAATACCTATTGTTTTAAAAGCCCATTGATAAGCATTCTGAATACCTAGGAACGCATTATCCGATAAATCGTAGATTGCTGTTGGGCTAATCTCGATATAATAATTCGTGTTCGGAGCCATCGTCGTTCCTGTTGGAAGCGTAATGACTATTTGACGGCTGTTGTCTGGATTAATGTAGAAATTAGCTGGAATATCGACTACACCAGGTGCTGGTGTAACCGGTCTAATCGTAATCGTACCTGTGCCTTTTACTATAGTCTCACTGAAAATAGCAGAGAAGTACGCATCTGTAAGTACATTTTGCGTATTATTAACGGCATTTTGTGACTCAATCGTTGGCCTTACGGTATCTTGAGTTACCCGGAACGTCCAGTTGTTCGCTAAAAGTCCGGCGAAATAGTTCCCCGCGGCATCACGGAAAGCACTGCTCCCAATAACCACATAATACTGCGAATTGTTAATAAAGGTCTTATTCGGGTTAATCGTAATTTTGCTCGTTCCGCCACCCGTTACATAGCTTGAGGTCACGGGAATAGTGGCAAAAATGGTATTGTTCGAGTTGCGAATTTCTATATTGCCTGCGCTCGGATAAACCGGCTCCGTAAAGTTTATTTCAATGCTGGAGTTAAGCGTTCCGATTGCTGCCGTGTGGGCAGGATAAGTACTCTGAATCCGTGGCGGATCAGTCTCATCGCCTGGACTCGTCGTAAAGCTCCACGTAGCAGCATTGGATATACCTTGGAACCAGTCCCCAGTCGCACTGTCCGCGAAGGCTCCTGCATCGATTAAAATATAATAGCGTGTGTTTGCAAGCAGCTTCGGAGGTGTAAAGGTAACGGTATTTCCGCTAACGATGATACGGGACGTATCTGTAGCCTGATAGCGATCCGCATAATTATCATTTACGCGCACGAGGCTTATGTATTTCCCAGCGTTCGCTTTCACATTTTTATCAAAGCTCATGCTAAAAGAACTGCTTACTCCGACAGAAGTCGCGGAATTTCCAGGTGTTAAGCCCGTTGCATTAACTGGCGCTGGCGCAGTTGTAAAACGCCATGTCGTTCCGGCATAGCGGTTGCCTGAGCTGTCTTGAATGACATGACTAGGAATCGTAATTGTATAGGTCGTATTCGGATAGAGCGCTTCAGAAGGTTTAATCGTCAGAGTGGAAGTGCCACTGCCCACTACCTGAGCGGAATTGACCGCTATTTCTCTAGAGTCATAAGCTGTTGCGCTTGGAGCAGATACCAGCGTAATCGCCCCATATGTCGTATATACATTTTCATTAAATGGGATCGTTATTGTAGTCGTAATGAGCGCCCCGCCCGATTCAGGAGCGGGCGACACCGCAGACCGCAAGTCTGGAGGTGTACTGTCAACCTGACTTACTGTTCTGAAGTTCCAATCCGCAGCATTGGAAATGCCGCTAAAATTCGCGCCATTGGATGCATTTACAAATGCGCCCTGGTCAATGAATACATAATATTCGGTGCCTACAGCAAAAGAAGTACTTGGCTGTACCGTAACCGTTCTACCAGTAGCATCAATGGCAACTCGATTGCTAGTTGCAACATTAAACGTCTCAAATGGTGTATTATTCGAATAATTGTAGATCGTAATTGAAGCAGGGCCTGTTCCTTTTATTACACTTTCATCAAAAGTAAAGGAAAGAGGCGCACCGAGTCCGACATTTCCAAAAGTATTAGCTGGTGATTTGCTTGTAATAATAGGACCGTTGACTGCCGCATGCACTTCGTTGGTCAAAAGGCTGCTACTTGGCGGCAATGCAATTTGTAGCAAGAGTACGAATACTAGAAGAATACTAATTTTGTAACGACTCATTTCATTCACTCCCCAAAAATTTACACTCGTACCTTATTTGTCGGCTTCTGAACGCCGAAAATGTAGGTTTTCCGGATAATTTCCAATGAATAAAATATTATCTACTATCTTTTTGGCTATAAAATAAAAAGACGCTACGATCTCTCGTAACGTCCCTAACATTATGGATTAAATAATTTCCGTTCCAGAAACTCTGAACCTTTATGGATTTAGAGCAGTCAGATTGTTGAATCTTACTGTAACAAAGCTTCCTGTCTGTAATGATACCTTCCGGACAAATGCAGTTACAACTAAATCATTGCCTTCCCACTTCATATATTGCATGTAATCTAGAGCTAGATAGGAGCTCAGATCGCCAATGACCGGATTAGGAATGCTGTAAGAAGCAATTACGTTGTTTTGGGAGTTTCTTACTTCAATCGTTTTGTTATTCAAAATAGAGAGCTTATACAGCTTGCCGTCAGGGCCTGTAAGATTTTTATTACGAACTTGCACGGTAGTTAAATCATAAGATCCAGTAGCTATGGTCTGCCCTGTAGCAATTAAATCAACTCTAACATTAATTTTCACATTTTCAGCTACTGTAAAGCCTCCTAATTTAACTGGGCCGTTTAAACCCACTGAAATTTTTTCGATTTTATTCCAAGTTCCCTGATCACCGAGTTGATAGTAATATTCAAATCTGGAGATTTGACCAATCTCCGGTATGGATATATAGGCAAGAGGGCGGGCGGGATCTAAATATTCTGCTTGAATGACTACACGATCAGGAATAGACGGAACATTATAAAATGTAGAAGTGTATGTAACTAGGCCTGGGCCTGGCCATCTTACTGAGGCTACTATATTATTTCCATTAAAGCTGGCTCCAACTAGATAAGCATCCCTGTAATCATTCCCTGCTAGTCTTTGTGGTGTTACTTGTTGAATCCAAGTTGAAGATCCATCTCTTAGAAGCCATAAATGCTCATTTACGAATGCGACAACATAACTCAAACCATCCGGACCTTGTAAGGTTATTCTTTCTCCATGCGCTGCGACCTTAGCTGAGTTAAAGTCACCCTTAATTATATTAGGCAAAGTAGCACCTGATAAGAAAATTGTTGATGCTAGAGTTGCCACTACTAAATTCTTACCTATTAGACTTATTTTCAAGTTAATCCCGCTCCCTAAACTAAATTATAATCCAAATAAGGAAATATATAATTTAAAAACTTAATTGAAGTATTTAATTGAATGATATGCCAATGTATATCAATCAGTCAAGAAATTTAATCCAAATCAGTTCACCTTAGCATGACCAAAACAGAACTTAAAAAGAGAAATCAATCTTGAAATACTTATCAAATTAATATTAAGCCTAATTTTCCATATAAAAACACCCCTTGAATAAATTGATCGACACATAGGTCTACCAATGATTATTCTAGGGGTGTTCCTTTTCACAGCTATATCTTAGAGTATCATATTAAAAATAGTTATTAAGCCAAAGCATCTGCTTTCAGCTTATCCGCTTTGTCAACGCGTTCCCAAGGAAGATCCACATCTGTACGGCCGAAGTGACCATAAGCAGCTGTTTGACGGTAGATTGGGCGACGCAGATCCAGCATTTTAATAATGCCTGCAGGACGAAGATCAAAGTTGCTGCTGATAACTTCAACCAGCTTCTCTTCATCCACTTTACCAGTTCCGTATGTGTCTACACTGATAGAAACCGGATTTGCCACGCCGATTGCGTAGGCGAGCTGAATTTCGCATTTATCAGCAAGTCCAGCTGCAACGATGTTTTTAGCTACATAACGGGCTGCGTACGCCGCAGAACGGTCAACTTTTGTAGGATCCTTGCCGGAGAATGCACCGCCGCCGTGACGTGCGTAACCGCCGTACGTATCAACGATGATTTTACGACCAGTAAGACCTGCATCACCTTGAGGACCGCCAATAACAAAACGGCCTGTTGGGTTAATGTAGTATTTTGTTTCAGCGTCCAGCCATTCAACGGGTACAACTGGTTTAATAACGTGCTCAAGAATATCGCTTTGAATTTGCTCTAGGCTAATTTCCTCAGCATGCTGTGTAGATACAACGATTGCATCAACACGTACCGGCTTACCATCGACATACTCGATTGTAACTTGAGTTTTGCCATCAGGACGAAGATATTCGAGTGTACCGTTTTTACGTACTTCAGACAAGCGACGTGCAATACGGTGCGATAGCGCGATCGGAAGAGGCATAAGTTCTGGTGTCTCGTTGGTTGCGAAACCAAACATCAAGCCTTGATCACCAGCACCAATATCTTCGTTCTCTTGTTGAATATCTTTGCCATCACGTGTTTCAAGGGCAGCGTTGACGCCTTGAGCAATATCAGCGGACTGTTCGTTAAGCGAAGTCAGAACCGCACAAGTGCTGGAATCGAAACCAAACTTAGCTCTAGTATACCCAATTTCTTTAATTGTACGACGTGCGATAGCCGAAATATCGACATAGTCCGCACGGCTGCTAATTTCACCAATAACGAGAACAAGTCCTGTCGCTACAGATACTTCACACGCTACACGCGCATATGGATCTGACTCCAGAAATGCATCCAATACTGCATCGGAAATTTGGTCACAAATCTTATCGGGATGACCTTCCGTTACTGATTCTGATGTAAACAAATGACGACCTTTAATTGACACCCGTATCAACCTCCTACAGCTTTAATATAAATAAGTTCAGAACTTATAAACAAAAAACGAACCTTTTCCTTATGGAAAAGGCTGTTTTACAACTCTCTAATAAAGTATGTTACCGAAAATGTCGCTTCCTGTCAATGGATACTATCCCGATAAGAATTAATTTTCAGTAAAGGTTAAGGTGAAACGGCTGTCGCCGTCCTCTGCTGCGTGGCGCGTTTCAGTCCGAGAAATATAGAGAATGGATGGCTAAATCATATCCTTTCCTATATTTTAAATATAACCGTTTAAAACGGACTCTGCTTGCGCCACAAGGCGTTTCGTCATTTCCCCGCCAACGGAACCGGCTTGTCTTGTGGAAAGCTGTGACCAATGGACTGAACCAGTAGTTTGTGGTACTGATCCCAGTTCTCCCGCAAACTCCGTATCGTCTCCGGATCGTTGGGAAGCATAAGTGTATAGCCCAAATTCTTCAGCGATTTCATATTTCATTTGCTGCAGCGCTGCTTTACTAAGTGGAACAGCTACTTTATTAGAACGACTCATAATAAGAACACCTCACTGTTGGATGATGGGAGCATGCTCTTATATTAACCTCAGGACATTTGTTCAAGCGTATAATCTATTGTCAACTTACACAAATTATACTAACTCAGTTAACGGATTGCAGCTTGTACCCGCCACGCACCAATACCGTTAGCGATTTAGTGTAGCCTGTAGCGGCCATAACTCCCCTGCCCGAGCGAGGCATTAGTAAAAGATGGTTGCTAGCGATGGAATTACCTTTAACCAGATCCTTGCCATCCGTTATATCCACAATACCACTGCTATCTGAGCTGTAGGCTACTGCTTTACCTACGCGAAGAATGATTTCTGTTCCTTCATCACCAAGCAGCACTTTGCCACTAGGTACACTAACAACTTGTAGTGAAGCCTGAGCGTTGGACGTACCAGTTGAGCCAGTACCCGCACCGCTGCTGCCACCAGATGCTTTAGCAAGCTGCTCATCTAAATAACTTTTTGTAATAACAGGATCGTCAATAGAGCCCGGAGTTGTTGATACGCCATCTGCTTCTATTGCTTTCGGATTGAGCATGCCAATACTGAAGCCTACCAATAGGAGTGCTGCACCAATAGCCACTTTCATTGTCGTTTTCTTCAACTCTATTACTCCTCTCATCAAAAAATCAGGTATCTTAATAAGATACCTGATTTTTTAAAAATTAACTACATTATTCTAATAATCTAATTTGAAATTAAAATTCCTTATTATTTGGGTCAGCCCAGTTCAAGTATGCCGACCATTTAATATTTTTGGAAACTAACTTTGTTTTATATCCATTAATTTCTTCATAGATCGTAAGCTGTATGGTTTTAGCAACGAGCTTATCTGTTACGCTTTGGACGATGTTTGTATAGTTATTGCCAACTTTCCATACATATTGACCTGCGGTACCAGCAGCACCTTCAAGTTCAAATGGAGCATTAATCATCGAAAGATTAGTAGATTGATCTTCGATGGCAAAAGTGAACTTTTTAGCGCTAAAGCCTTCATAGCTACTATCCTTCGTTACTTGACCAGAGAAATCAACATCAATTTTATCATCCGTCAAATAAGTAATAATATTATCCATATTAATCGTATAAGGACCAACTTGTACCTTATTAAATTCGGTTGTAACTGTCTGATTATATTGTGGCAATGCATAGCTTACAGGATTTACGAAACCTGAAATTTCAGCATCATCTTTCTTAACAATACCTTGAGCATTAAAAGCACTACCCAGTACAACCGTTGAGCCTGCTAAATCAAGCTGTTTTGGTACCTCTGTCGTAACAATAATTTGTTCCTTCTTGCCAGGATTAATCAAATTGCTTGTTTTCAACAATTTAATATCATATTTATCCCCATCGGCTGTTTTCAGGTAGCCTACAAGCTTGGAAGTTGCAATTGCACGTGATTGCTTATTTGTAACATCCATATAAACTGCATAAAGATTGTTAGAAGTACCTTCAAACAATTGGGTTTTCATCAAATTTACTGTGAAGTTTTCTCCGATATCATTAACATTGTTTTCACTACCAATAGCAATAGATTTCGGTACGATAGCAGCAGGTGTTTTCAATGCAGCTAATTCTGTTTGTGATTCACCAGACTTCTCAAAAAGCTTGAGCTTTAGATCAGTTAACGATGTAGTTGTAGGAACCGTACCCGTATAATAGATCGTTATAGAGCTCTTAGCTGGAATAGCTACAGGGTTTGTGAATGGAATGATTGTTGTCTTCACAGCTGCATTATCTCCAAGATACAATGAACCTTCAACTGCCGGGATTGGAGCTGTTTTAGAGCTTGTGTTTGTAATAACAAGCTTTCCGATCAAGCTGTCCTCACCGCCCCATGTATTTCTTTGAATAGAGGCAACATTCATTTTGTAAGTATAGTCGTCTTTAATATATTCATAATTTGTTGCTGTTGATGTATTTGCTGTTTTCAAATTATACCCTATTTTTGACACAGGCAAAGATAACGTCGATGCCCCTTCGCCCGAGCCAGAGCTAATCCCTTGTGTAATAACAAGCTTTTGTCCTTTAGTAGAAACGGATTTAGGAAGGGTGATGCTTAATTTAATCGTTTCAAGAATCTTTGGACGCAATACAATAGCTTCTGCTGTACCCGAGGTAGTCGAAGTGACTTTCATCTTGTACATGCCCCCAGCTGCCGACTGAGCCAGAAACTGCAGGTTACCAAGCGACAGCTCAGAGCTGCTGGTATTACGCATAGCGAGTTCAATATTAACCGTATTATTATCTGTGCTTGTGGACATGGTAGATTTGCTGATTCTAATATTTACAGGAGTGCTGTTCAACTTCACAGAGGTATAGCCGCCTGCTTTAACATCTGTAGAATAATCTGCTGGAAACTTAAATTGTCCTAAAGTCTTCTCATAACCGGCAACACTGAAATCGAACTTCACGACTTTAAAAATGAGCTTAGGCAAAGTCATGCTTGACGGCAACTCGCTATAAAAAGTCAAAGTAACATTCGAATTCGCCTGAACGGTTTTTTTCGTTTTATCAGTGTCCAGCATATACAAGGTATATTTTGTCCCACTGGTAGACGCTAAACGGAACCAATAGTCCTGAAGATTAATTGCTTTGCTTCCTCCGTTATAAAGCGTGATCGTAAAGCTAGCCGTCTTTCCTTTGCTTGTCGATAGTATATCCGCGCTATCCAGCTTCACATAAGAATTGCTGTTTATGTACACAGGTTTAATGCTACTCGCATTAGAAGCCGCTTCACTACTGCCCGGCAACGCTGGAAAGAGCAATGCTGCAACCAACAACATGGCTACATAAAAACGCCATTTCAATCTTGAGCTTCCAGAAACAACTGTCTGCATTAAAATATCACTCCACATCTTTTTTTATATAGACGTTCATACCCAACAAAAAGTTTCGCTGTAAAGCCGAGCAATTCACCCCTTCAGAGCATTTTTTTCTACTTTAATTATATCAAACTTTTATGAATCAAGTGTGAACGCAAAAAAAGAAACCGATGAGATATCTCATCGGTTTCTTTGTGTTAAAGAAATATTATTTCTTTTTAACAACTACGATTGCTTTAGCAAGTTTGAAGTTTCCGTAGTTAGTATCACCAACGATACCGATACCGTACTTGCTAGTTGCTTCACCAAGGTGAGCTGATACATCAGCAAAGATACCATCAGTTACAAGAGTATCATTTGCTTCATCGTAGACATAGATTGCAGTCGTACTGTTAACATAGTATACTTCATTGTTAACTTTTACAGTCGAATCAGAGTTACTTACTTCTTGTAGAGCATTTGTAGCAGCATAAACATTTACTGTGTCGTAAGCTGTGCTTGGTTCTCCAAGATTACCAGCAACAGGGTTGTTATTGCTATCTTTGATTACAGAGTCCTTAACTTCAATCAAAGTTCTGGAGTCTTTGTTGTAAGTCGAGTTACCAGCAGATACGCTAGTTACGATCGAGTTGTAGATAGCAGCACCTTCAGTACCAGTCAAAGCAAGAGTTTGCTCAGTACCTTTTACGTTGATAGTAATGGAGTAGTCATCGCCAGATTTAGCAGCCCCAACATACAGACCGTATTTCGTTTCTTGTGCATCATCAGCCGATTTCTTAGTGATCAGAACGTACTTAGCAAAAGTAGAAGTACCATCAGGGATGATTGTTACTGTGTTACCTACAGCAAGGTTAGCAAGTGCGCTAGTTTTAACTTCGCGATCACCAGCATCATTAATACCTTTGCTGTAAGTGCTAGCATCCAATACTACAGTGTTAGCGTTAATTTCGTAATTAACTGAAGCGCTAGTAAGAGTATTAGTAACTTTCAAAGAAGTACTAGTTTTCTCTTTCACTACCAATACTTCAGTCAATGGTGTAATTTCTTTAATACCAGTGATGCTTGCATCAGAATTTTTCAAAGTCCAAGTAACAAATACAGCAGCACTGTTATTAAATGAAGTTTTATTTGCTGGAAGGGTCCAATCTGTTGTAGTGCTATCTACATCATCACCATAACGAATTGTAGTTTGAACAGCTTTGTTTTGATCAGCTCCGCCAACCCAAGTAAGATCATCCAGGCTAACTTCAGCTGTTTTGTTGTCTTTAATCGAGTAGTATTTGAATACGTCTTTAGCAGATCCAAATGCGCCCGATGGGGAAACTTTGTTTTCAGCGTTCAAGATAACACCGTATTTAGCATCGGAGCTTCCACCGCTCAACAATTCAGCACCAGCAACTTTACCGTCTTTGTTCAAGAACAGTTTGAAAGAGCCGTCTTTAGTTACTTCTTTCGAACCAGTCAGGTTAGCACCTTTTACACTTGCATATGTTTTACCATCAATAGTGTAAACGAATGTACCATCAACAGATGTACTTACAAGTGTTACTTTACCTTCAACAACATTACGAGTAGCAATAACTTTAACTGCTACTCTGTCTTTGTTATAAACAATGTCAAGAACATCGTTTTTAGCAAGATCAGTTGCAGCTTTAGCTTCACCGTTCAAAGTGATCGAAGTGGAGTCGTTCAGCGTAACAGAAAGGTTATCCTGTGTAAGGATACGAGCTTTTGCAGTTGAAGTTGCAGCGATGTAGGAATCAAGCAATTTGTTTGCTCCATTAGCATCAGTTACAACAACAGCACGCACTTTACCAGTAAGACCCGAACCTGCATCTTTATCATACAAGAATACAGAAACATCAGCATCTTTTTTCAGACGCGAATCACTTGCACCAACAGAATCGCTATTGTAGTAGTATACAGATGTACCTACAGTAGCATATTTAGTTACAGCAGTTCCGTTTTTAACTTCAACTTGAGGTGCGTTGTTGAAATCAACATTCAGTTTACCAGTTACCAAATCGTTAGCATCTTGATTGTCAGTGATAGCACGAATACGGCCATCAGAGTCAGTCAAAACAGTCACGTTATGAGCAAGCAGATCAACCAATTTGTTTCCACCAGTGATGATGAAGTTAGGAGCCAGTACTTTGGACAGACCGTTCAAAGAAAGGCGACCGTTATCATCAAGTACAGCAGAAGTAACAACTTCTTCAGTTGTTGTTCCCAAACGGGAGATCAACTTTTTGTTAGGCACTAGTGGTTGGAAAAGCTTGGAGCTTGCATTCCATTCAACCAGATTAGCAGCAAATGCATTGCTAACTTGTTGAGCTACAACACCACGAGTAGCCGCAGTACCAAGAGCAAGATCAACTTTTTTGAAAATGCCAACTTCTTCAGCTTTCAAAGTGACGTTATAAGGCCACGAACCAGTCAGGTTAGCATCTTGGTAACCAAGAGCACGAACCACGATTGCAGCAACTTCTTCGAACTTGATGTTAGCGTTCGGGCGGAAGTTTTTAGTACCTTTGTCACCAAGCAGCAAACCTTTACCAGTTGCTACGTTGATGTAACCTGTGTACCATTCGTTTGTTTTAACGTCTGAGAACTGGGATTTAGTCTTTTGCAGAGCAGTAGCAGCTTGCTCGCTACCAGTTGCGATAACGATAATTTTAGCAAGCTCAGCACGAGTAATGCTGTTGCCTGGTTTGAATGTACCGTCAGTATAACCATTGATAATTCCAAGAGCTACAAGCTCCTCAATTGCACTTTGTTCTTTCACGCCTGCTACGTCAGTTGGAGTTGCAGCAAATGCTGGAACTGTTACGGCCATAGCAAGGGAGAGAGATAGCACGGATGCCAATAAACTTTTCTTCATAACCTTTTTTTCTCCTCCTCTAAATTGCTTCGGTTGTTGAGAGTTTTCTTTAGAAAATGAATTGCTCGTTTCCCTCATGTGTGTGTCACCCCCTTCCCAGAGTTGAGCAGTATTTAGTATAAATAATGTCTGTCGCCATGTTTAACCCTATGTAATAACATGTCGCAGAAACTCGTAAACACGCAGAAAATTGCTAGACCTTTATACCACTATAACATTATACAATGGCATATCCTTATCGTAAAGAGAAAGTTGAGAATTCATTCCAACTAACTCTGATATTAGGCAAGTCTAAAGAGTGATTTTTTTGGCGATTGATGTAACACCACTTAATTAGACGCACAGGCTTCAAAAAAGTTGCGCCCACCGAAAAATAATTTCAAAAAAGTTTTACCCTCGCTATGTAGCATCGAAACAACTGCACACGATCTTCAAGAAAACGGTCGCTCTGGTTCTAAATACACTTCTATGTTTTGTTACTTTTTTAGTATAGCTTGGCTCCCTGCCATACGTCGATGCAAAAGATTTTCCATGGATAATCTTACGCATTTTAAGGTATAGAAAGGGTCAGCCGATGACCAACCCCCTCTAACCTTTGCTAAATCAGTCTTATAGCAGTTTGTTCTTACGCATTACACGTTCAGCAATAATCGAAGCATCTGCACGATTTAGATTAGCCTTCGGATCAAAACGATACGTAGCTTTTCCTGTTCCAGTAGTTGTGTTAGGCAAGCCTTCCAGGAATTTCGCTTTCACGACAGCAAGAATAGAACTTAATGCGTAACCATCCATTGAACTCGCATCCGTAAACGCCTTTTGGAGTGCTGCCCGATCCTTCACCTGATCTTCCTTGCCATCCTTGACTAGATTAGCAGCGCGGGCAATCATTACTGCTGCTTCTTCGCGCGTCAAAGCCTCATTTGGAAGGAATTGTCTCGGTCCTTTACCTCTAATAATACCTTTACGTACAGCTGTTTCGATATAGCGATAGTCCCATAGCTCGCTGATTCCCAGTATAGGCACAACGTCATCAAAGGTCATGTCATTAGGGTTATAGTCGAGCGGGATTTGAAACATTTTCACTAAAAGTTGGGCAAACTCACCACGGCTAATATTATCATATACGCCGAACTCATTAGGGCTCTTAGGATTCATAACACCACGAGAAAACATCAACTCTAACGAGTTACGAGCATATGCATGGCCAATCATATCGCTATAACTATAACGCATTTGCATTACCACATAATAACCAAAACCATTAATAGGGGTTGTTATAGTTTTGCTTCCTGTGTTCACTTTCCCCCCAATGTTGCTCCATCTGCCATCATAGTAACGCCAAATGCTTAATGTATTGGCAACGGTATTTCGAATTTGAGAGTCATACTTAATTGTAAGATTTCCATAGTTTGTTGTTTCTAGCCATCTGTCTAACGGTCTTTGATAGAATTCATTACCTGATACATAAGGATGCTTACCTTGCGTGAACTTATACTCTGTCGATTTTAGCCCATCCACATAGCCTGCATCCATCCAAAACAGATTAGATGCAAAACCAAAGTGAGCATTCGGACGAAGCAGCGACGCACCTGTATCCGTATTGGATATATTTAAAATAGTACCATCAAGCGCTTCGATCGGAGTAGTTGGCGTATATTCCCCTACTGCATTATATTGCTTTAATGTTCTGCCGTCTGTGCGATCAGCAATGCCAAACAATACTTGTTGGGAATCAAACATGTCAATAGTCGTTATATCACTACCTGGCGTTTTATTTGCCGGGCGTAAAAAGGTGTTTTTAGGGAAGCTGAGTGACAATTCTCCTTTAAACACATTCGCTTTACCTGCTTTTGTAATTACAGTTTTGTACTGCGCACCTATGGAGTTATCTGCTGCATAATTGACTGAGAATTCGCCATTAAGCTTCTCACTGCCTCGATAGACTGTAAATTTAATTTTATTTGTGCCCGCTTTGAGACCTGTTTGTTCATAACGGAAAATATCATCTACAGCACTTTTGCTCATATCTACTTTGCCTATCACTACACGATCAGCGCCTTCTGCAAAGATACTGACATGAATGAAGTTCTGATTAATAACAGCTTCCTCAGGCAATTTTGGAGAAAGTATCTCATAAGCTGGCAGCTCGCGTGTAATCGTAATCGTCTGGCTTACACTCTCTGTACCAACCTGAGATATAACCGTGATGCTCCTTGACCCAGTAGTTGGGAGATCCACTCCAAATAACCGAAGAGCATAAAAACGTTCAGAAATTTTAGTTGCAGGCTCGAAGAAAAGTTTATTGTCATCAATTGTCATAACACCAGCCGATGTCCCTGACGATGTATCCACTGATGCAGCTGTATACAGTTTCCCATCTACATTAATAATAAGATTAGCTAGATTCGCTACATTAAATAGTAAGTCTACCTTCTTCAAGGTTGTTGTATACGCGTTAGCTGTTGTGCCAGCAACAAACCTTTTATCTGTATCAGAATCGTAGCGTTGATCAGAAGGCTTTGTTTTAGGACTAGATGTAAAAGGAACCGGGATAATCTTCGTTACTTGTGGACGTTTATCCGAGAAACGATAGATCGTTAACGTTGTGGCAACAGCAACTCCGTTTGCACGACCTGCCAATTCAATGACGTTGCTTCCATAAACCAAGCTATTAGTAGCAAGAGGAATATTGAATTCCCCAGTGCTATCGGTGATATAACCAGCAGCAATCGTTGTTGTAACACCATTAAGTGTATAAGTAAGGGTGGACTTGTCTGCTGGCAGCTTGAAGTTCAATAGTTTACCCTTTAGAGCCGTTAACGGCGCATCGTCATAGTAGATAGCACCATTAAATGTATTCGTAACCTGAATCGATGATATTGGATTATAAGTAAACTTTCTAGTTACTGTATCATTTCCGAAAGCATTAGAAACTGTGAAGGTCAGCTCAATATCACCTTGAGGCAGTGCATTGATTTTAAAAACACGCTGTTTGGAATCCGCTGTTCTATAAATCGAGTAATCAAATGTTGAACTGTTAACTGCCGCTCCATTCACCTTTGCTGTAAGGGTAGCTGTACCCCCAGCACCTAAATCGAATTGGCCAGCATCAATCGCAAGCCATAAAGGAAGCTGGCTTACGGAACTATTATCAACAAAATTAGTTTGGGCCCCAGCAGTAACAGCAGAATCAATTGCCGGGCTAGTAGGTGTGATCTCATAATATTGCTTAATTGCCGTAATATACGGTGTGCTAGCATTCCGCACTGTAAATGGCATTGGGAAATTCGCTGTCAGACCATTGTATGGCGTACTTTTAACGTAAAGTGTATACTTTCCATTCGTTCCCGTACTAAATGTTCCTGTAGACTGGAAAGAAAATTGCGTAAAATCAGTACTTGTTGATTCTTTTGTAACCGTGGTGGTAAGTGTATTTTCCAAAACACCAGCTTCATTATAAAGCTCTAACGTAACGGTAGGATCAGCAATCGTCGTTGTAGGTGTTTTGAACAATATCTTACCGCTAATTGTATTGGCAGTGATTTGTGCAATAACAGGATTGCCATCAAGCAAGGTATTAGACGGCGAAGCTATTACATTAAAAGGTGTAGCTGTATTGGCTGGAAAATAAACAACCTGGCGTTCAAGCGTAAAGCTTTTATCACCATTTTTAGAGACAATAGTAAGATAATTCAAACCTGCCTGCATAGTAAGCGAAGACATTACAAATGTACCTGCGCCACCATTAAACATGGCAACACCGTTGATCAATACATCAGTAGCATTGCTAGCTTTTACAGTAAAAGAAGTATTAGCATTTGTAACGATAACAGGCTGTCCTTCTAAAAGAGGAGTACCATTGCCAAGCTGAACGCTAGTAATGACAGGAACGTTGCCATAAGTAACATAGCTTGTTCCTTCAACTACACTACCGCTAGTGCCGGTGCTCGTACCCATAACTGTAATTTTGTTAAGCCCATCATAAAGCTGTACCCCTGCGAATAAGAACGTATTGCCGATAATGGATGGGGTAAGTGCTCCGTTTGAAGAGGCAACGACCGAACCATTCACCAATCGCTCTACTTTAAACGTAATCGAGTTTGGAGATACATCCGCGAATGATCCGCGCAAGTTAACCGTATTTGTATTTACAATAGTCGGGCTGGACTCTAGCGTACTAAAATCGGTGAACTGGAAATACAATGACGCAGCTTTCGCCGGTTGGAGCGGAGCCAACGTTACAATCAAAGCAATTGATAAAAATAAGCTTAACATTTGTTTCCACTTTCTCATCACACTGGTTCCTCCTTATATGCATTGCTTTTGAACAAACACCCTAATGGCCGGTACTTGTTCGTCATAAAAATGGTTTATGAACTTGCTGTATAGACAAACGTTGATATTGCAAAGAAGAGCTATTGTCCTCTATTCTATAAACTTTCCTCCTTCTCCCTCTTGAGTTAATGTTTGTCATTGCTTGTTACAATTAGACGCATAGACCCAAGAAAAGTTCCGTACTGTAGTTATCGGTTATTACGGCCTATATTTTTAGTCTATTTGGGAAAGTTACGCAAAAAAGCTCCACAGCCTTTGCAAAGGCTGTGGAGCTTCATCATAAAATCCTATTATAAAATAATAGCGGGAAGCCTAAATTATTTCGAACGCGATTGTGCATCTACCTTTGTCCGCAGCAGCACGCGATTAAAGAAGTTAATGACCGGGCGGCGCGTTTTGTCAACGATACCAATAAGTTCGGCGCCAATTTGCAGGCTGAACATCAGCAAACAAATAACGGAGAACGTGACCCAATTCGCTGCAGTAGACTGTATGACGGTAGACTGCAAAATCGCAAACCCTCCGAATATTGCCGCCACACCCCAGATAATCAGAACGGTACGACGATGGCTAAACCCAAGCTCCTGCAAGCAATGATGCAAGTGCCCTTTATCCGGCGCGAAAATCGGGCGCTTATTCACCCAGCGGCGGACGATCGCAAAAAAGGTATCCGAAAGCGGAACGCCAATAATCAGCAACGGTGTAACGAACGAAACAATCGTAACCTGCTTAAAGCCAATCATAGACAATGTGGCAAGGCTGAATCCAAGGAACAGCGAGCCCGAATCGCCCATAAAGATTTTCGCAGGATGGAAGTTGAAAAATAAAAATCCGACGATGCCGCCGAGCAGCAAGCTGCAGAGCAGAATAATGGGGATATTGCCCATAATAATCGCCATGATCAAAATAGTAGAGATCGCGATACCAGAAACACCAGCCGCGAGCCCATCCAAGCCATCAATCAAATTAATCGCATTGGTTACGCCAACAATCCAGAGAATCGTAATCGGAACAGCGATCCAGCCTGCAATCGGCTGCATAGCATCACCGAATGGAATGTTAACCAGATCGATTTTAATACCAAAGCCAAATACGACGACGCTTGCCGCAGCCAGCTGGCCCAGCAGCTTCACTTTGGCGGACAGCTCAAAACGGTCATCCAAGGCGCCTATTAAAATAATAATCGTGCCGCCTACAAGCAGCGCTTTAATCATATTCATATTTGCATCTGTCAGCATTCCATCAGGAATGAACGGGAACAGCAATAAAAAACCTGCAACAAATGCAGCATAAATTGCCAAACCACCCATGCGTGGCATAATGCGGGTATGAACCTTCCGATGATTCGGCTTATCAATTGCACCGACGAAAAAAGCGAATTTTTTTACAAGCGGTGTCATGACAAGCGCTAACGTCAGAGCAAGAATAAAACCAATCGAATACAATAAGCCTTCTGGCATGTAATGCAGCTCCCCTTTTGTTTCTACCGAAGTGAATTATACTCCGATCGAAAAAGAAACTCCAATCCCGTTTTCATTCAATTTCAACGGTTTTCACGAGTTTTTACGATAATGGCCCAGGTTTTGTTACGTTTTCTTTGTCGCGCATCACTTTCACAACGAATTTCGGCAAAACGAGCATTCTTGGCAGTCTTTTGGGCTCTTGAAGCAGACGATAAAACCACTCTAAGCGCAGCTTTTGAAAAATCATCGGCGCGCGCTTCAGCTTGCCCGCAATAATATCGAAGCTGCCGCCAATGCCCATTATATAAGGAACACCCAGCTGATGCTTATATTTCGCAATCCAAGGCTCCTGCGTTTCGGCTCCTCTGGCAACGAGCAAAATATGCGGCGCTGCCTGGCGAATCGCCTCCACAACTTCCTGATCCTGATCGGGACCAAAAAATCCGTTGCGGTATCCAACAATTCGCACCTGCGGATATTGGAGCTGCAGCTTTTCGGCTGCCGCTTCAATAACCTCCTGGGATGTTCCGAGCAGATAAGCCGTCCATTTGCGCTGCTCGCCTTCGCGCATTAAACGGTGCATCAGGTCAAAGCCGGCAACTCGCTCGGCTACAGGCGTGCCCACATAATTGGCGGCCCATACAACGCCTGCGCCGTCAGGAACAATAAGCTCTGCCTTCGTCATCATCCGGTAATAATCCGGACTCTCCAGAGCAGACATCACCATAATCGGATTAGCTGTAATGACATGCGTTTGACGCTTCTCCTCAATTGCTTTCACTAAATAGCTGACCGTCTCATCCATTGTCATTTTAGAGAAGGGTATGCCGTAAATAGATACGGTTGGTACATGGTTCGACAAACGAATATCACCTCGATATGGGATGGAGCAGCAGTTTTATAATTTGCTCAGCAGGCTGCTGCGCTTGTTGCTTCAACTTTGATATAGCTTCCTGATGCGATTTGCGCCAGCTGTCGCCGTTCGCGAGCATCCGCTCCGCCTCATCGGCGAAAGCTTCTGCATCAAGCAGCTCCGTTGAGCCAATTGGCTGCAGATGGATGCGTTTCAGAAATTGATCGATTTTCGGATCATAGGATAAGCCAAGCATGGGTACCATCTGGTTTGCTGCATAAATTAACGCATGCAGCCGCATCCCGAATAAAATATCGCAATGGCTTACTTCCAGCAGCATTTGCTGCGGGTCGTCGCCCGGCGTCGCCAGCTCAGCGATGCTTCCGCTGGCGAGCTGGCCTTGCAGCCGTTCCATGACCTGCATCGAGCTTTGCGCATCATCTGGGGTATGGAACGGGAGAAAACGCAGCCGCACCTGGCGGCGGCGCGTCAGCGCGATTAGCGCATCGGCGGCGCGCGCAAGATCCGCGCCATCTTCGCGCCAGCGGCGCAGGGACACGCCGACGACCGGCATAGCTTCGCTGCCGGCCTTCGCGGTCCCCGCACCGCCAGGCGCAGCCGCCGCGGTTGCTTCGCCGCCTGGCGCCCCGGCCGCCGCTGCGCCTAGCGGCAGCGGCAAGCCCATCACCGGATCGGGTACAACCTCGATCCGGTCATGCGGCACGCCCATCCGCCCCAGCAAAGCGGCGGATTGATCGTCCCGCACTGAAACATAAGCGCTCCGCCGCATAACGTGGCGGATCATCGGGTCCATCCACCGGCGGTTCACCGGCCCGATGCCCTGCGAATAAATGAATGTCGGCTTGCCCAGCAATTGGGCAAGCTTCACGATTCCGGTATAATACGGAATCGTCTTCGTGCCTGTGGCATCCTGCAGCAGGCTTCCGCCGCCGCTGATCAGCCCATCGCAGCTGCGCAGCGCGCCCCACACGTCCGCGGGGCGCATCCGATGTACGGCCTCTACGCCGTACATCGCCTTCGTCCAAGCCGGGTCGGCCGACAGCACGACCGGCTGCAGCTCCAGCCCATGCGCCTTGCTCTGCTCGGCAAGCGCCAGCAAAATAGAACGCAGCACAGCCTCGTCGCCGCTATTCTGAAAGCCGTAGTAGCCAGAAATCGCTATTCGGCGAATATGCGTTTGAGGGCCGGCGACCATTTAGACCAGACTCCTTCCAGCAGCTGCCACACTCCGATGAGTATAAATCCGACTGCCGCACCAAGACCAAGGCCAAGGAATACGCGGATGATGGAAATATGCAGCGGCGTATGAATGTGCGCAAATGTGTCGACCATCGAAAGCTGGCCAATGGAGCCAATAATTACGAACAGCCAAGCTGCGCGGTAACGCAGCGCGGCGAACAATCCCACTAGCAGCAGCGGATGCGCCAGCAAAAACTCTTTATTTCTCGGACGGACGCCAAACGTGCCTTCCAGCCATTCGCGGAAAGGACGCTCAAATGGCAGCGTCTGCCCCTCATTACCTGTACGTGATAAATAATACATACCCGCAGCTACCACAATTAAACCAACGACAACCATGAGCACGTTAATCGGTGTTGACAGCATTTTGCGAATGCGGGCAATTGGAGCATGTCCTGTGTAAAACACAACGTAGATCGCAACAAGCGCAATCGGCGCGAGATGCAGCAGGCTAACTCCACGGAATTGTTGAAGCACAAGCATATACGTTATATTGTTCAGCAGACCGAACACATAAGGCACTGCAATAAGCGACATAAGCGCTACTACAATAAACCAGCTAATAGCAAGTCCCAGACGGCGGCGTGCCGGCAAGCCTTCAAATACCCACTTGCTTCCCGCGTCACCAGAGCTGCTCAGCGGAATAACGACGCCTTGTCCTTTTTCTTTGCTGCGGAAAGTCCAATCCGCTCCACCAACAAAACGCTGGTTCCCTTCCGTCCTGCTATAAATCCGGTTCATAACCCAGATTAGCGCAAGCGTTGGCGCACTAATGCCCGCCCCAAGCGCAAGAGCCTGCTCTAACACGGAGCTGCTCAGCACATACAAGCCGGCACTTCCGGCAATACCGAGCAGGAATACCGCAATAAGCGTACCTGGCAGAAAAGCATTAATTAACAGCGCAATCAAGGCGATAGCGCCAATGACGACGATTCCTTTCAGCATTTTAACCCATGAAGGATATTCCCGATCAAAGGGCTCCGCTGTACCCGGAGCAAATCCGGCATCAGCCAAACGCTGAATCGTGCCTTTGTTTCCATCCTCCCCTTTAAGGGACAGGTAGAGATTGTCCAGCGGATTAATAACCGCCGATTTCTCCTGGCTCGATGCAGGCGCACCATTCAGGAAAAACATCCGAATGTTGCGATCCTTTGCTGCAAGCAGGAAGCGGTCAGCAATATCTTCCGGCTTCATTCTCATCGCGTCCGTAGGGGACAACGAATAAAGACGTACAATATTATAGTCTGTCAGGTAGGCGAGTGTCGTCATGCCTGATTGCTCTTTTTTCAAATTCTCGATGGTCGTTACACCGATTTGATATTTGTTAAGCAGCTCGGCAAATGCGCGCAAGCTCTTCTCCTCGGCGTTGTCGGTGTAGCCTTTTACTTTATCTCCGTCGAACAAAATCCGTGTAACGCCATAATTCTTCAACTGAGCAAGAGTCGCCTCTGCTTCCTCCTGTGAATACGGAAGAACCCGGTCGGTCAAACGAGGCAAAACACGGAAGCCTGCTGCTTTGATCCTTTCGAGTGACATCGGATCAAAGCCAAGCGGTTGAAGCAGCGAATTTTGCAGCGGCAGCTCTACCACAAGGCCATCGCGGCCATCGAAGGACCAGTCCCGATAGACGATGCCCGCCCGGTCAAATGCTGCGCGAACAAGCGGTCCAATCTGCTCCTTCTCAGCACTGCCGGAATACAAAATGTAAGTGAAATTTTGACCTGGCGTCTCCAGCTTGCCTTGGAGCAAAGCCGCCTCCTTGGAGTTGTAGTAGGTCAATCTGCCTGCCTGCATCAGCTCGCGAAGCGAGCTTTCATAGACAGCCATGGTCGAAATGCCGGATTCTTTCATAAAAATAAGATGCTGCGATATAAAATCCTGCGGCTTTGCCGAATATTCCGCAATTTCGATCAAGTCGCGATAATCAAACACATATTCCACTTGCTTAGACGTCGACTCCGTATTCATACGGTTATAACCAATAGGAAGTGCCGCCATCACGCCAATGAGCGTAATGATCCAGAGCCACTGCTTAGCTCTGCGATTCCATTGCAGCCAGTTTTGAAGCACGAAAATCCTCCGTTCATCGATCCTTGTCATTCCGCTTCCTACTGCTCTATTGCCGAGCGGTTGCCCACGGTTAAAGCCAAATATTCCTTATCCGTCTACTCTTGCCATAACCGTCTGACGCAAAGCATTCAGCGCTTCTTCAGCTTGCGCAGTCGATTCGCCGCGAACCGCAAAATAAACTTTAATCTTCGGCTCGGTACCCGATGGACGAAGACAGAACCATGAGCCATCAGCAAGCATATATTTCAGCACGTTTTCCGGGCGGAGACCGTCCAATCCGAGCTTGTAATCGAGCACTTGCTCTACCTTCACGCCATTAATATCAACGGGCGGCTGATTGCGCCAGCTATCCATAATGCCAGCAATTTTCTGTACGCCGTCAAGACCCTTCAGCGTCCGAGACTCCAAACCTTCCAAATAAACGCCATGCTTCTCATACAGCTCCAGCAATACATCATATAGTGTTTTACCTAAGCTTCTATAATATGCTGCTGCTTCACAAATCAGCAAAGCCGCTACAATAGCGTCCTTATCCCGTGCGTAAGTTCCAGTCAAATACCCGTAGCTTTCTTCATAGCCAAAAAGGAACGAGCGCTCGCCCGTTTTCTCATAGCCTGTCATTTTCTCGCCGATATATTTAAAGCCAGTGAGCGTATTCTCAACAGCTACACCGTAAGAGCGGGCAATATCCGCACCCATCTCGCTCGTAACAATCGTTTTGATAACAACGCCGTTATCCGGCAATTGTCCGCGCTCCGTGAGCTGGCTGAGCACATAATTCACCATCAAGGCGCCCGATTGGTTGCCGGTCAGCACGACATATTCGCCGTTATTGTTTTTCACAACTGCGCCCATCCGGTCTGCATCTGGGTCTGTTCCGATAATAATATCGGCATTGACCTGCTGCGCCAGCTTGATCGCTAGCGTAAACGCCTCGCGTTCTTCCGGGTTAGGAGATTTGACCGTGCTAAAGTAGCCATCCGGTTGCTCCTGCTCCGCGACAATATGTACATTGCTAAATCCGACTTTCGCAAGCACCTCGCGAACCGGCAAATTGCCTGTTCCATGAAGAGGGGTGAATACAACGCTGAACTGCTCGCCAACACCGCTGCGAAGAAGCTCCACATTCAAGCTTTGCGCGACCACCGTATTAATGTAGGATTCATCGGCATCCTCGCCCAGCCAGACGAGCAGGCCTTGCGCCTCTGCTTCTTCACGGCTCAGACGCTTCACCTGATCAAAACCCGTCACCTGCTGAATGGAAGCGATAACCTGCTCCGCATCCTCAGGAATGAGCTGGCAGCCGTCAGCCCCATACGCCTTATAGCCATTATATTCAGGCGGATTATGGCTTGCCGTAATCACAATACCGCTGGAAGCTTTAAGCGAGCGAACAGCATACGACAGCTGTGGCGTTGCGCGCAGCGATTGGAACAAATAAGTTTTCACGCCGTTTGCCGCCAGCACAAGCGCTGAATCCAGCGCAAATTCCGGTGAATAGTTGCGGGAGTCGTGAGCAATAACCATTGAAGGCGCATCGCCCGAAGCTTGTCCCAGCAGCCAGTTCGCCAGCCCTTGCGTCGCTTTGCCGACGGTATACGTATTAAGACGGTTCGTGCCCGCGCCCATAACGCCGCGCAGTCCGCCTGTACCGAATTCCAGATCGCGATAGAAACGGTCTGTAATCTCCTTCTCATCGCCTGCGATGCCGCGAAGCTCCTCTTTGGTCGCTTCATCAATCAATGGATCATTTAACCAAGCATTGTAACGCTGCATTGCCACTTCATTTTGACTCATACGGATCTCTCCCTTATATATAAATGAAACTAGCGTAAACGGCTGTCACCGCCCTATGGCGGCAAAGCTACCGTTTCGCGTGTGAAATATAAGCCGTTTGATAAAGATCAAACTTATAAATTCTTATATTTTAATAAATTTAAGACGGATCGGACAGGGCAAACATAAGCTCGCCTTCAGCAACAACTTGATCTCCCACTTTTGCAGTAGCTTGTCCTTTGCCGATGCTGCCTTTCAATCTGGTAATGACGACCTCCAGCGTAAGCGTATCGCCAGGCTTCACCTGACCGCGGAACCGAACGCCATCAATGCCTGCAAAAAAGCCTAATTTGCCTTTGTTGGCCTCCAGCATAAGCATCGCTACAGTGCCGACCTGCGCCAGTGCCTCAACGATAAGCACGCCAGGCATAACAGGATAAGCCGGAAAATGTCCTACAAAATAAGGTTCGTTCATCGTTACATTTTTCAGGCCAACCGCTCTGACACCCGGCTCTACCTCCAAAATACGGTCAATGAGCAAAAAAGGCGGGCGATGAGGGATAATTTCCTGAATTTGATTAATATCGAGCATGAATTAAGCTCCTTCCTTGTTGTCGAGGGTATAAAAAATGCAATTTTTACTGAAACTATAGATATCCTTCATGAAGCTGCAGTTTGTGAAGGTTGAGATAGAGGGCTTGGCTGTGCGGACCCGAAGCGTCTGCGGCCAAGCTTCTTTCATTTTACCGCGAATCCCTATGGACTCCCTGGTGGCACGCAAGTGCAGATTGGCAAGCATTCTACCCCTTGGCGGGCGCGGCATTAAGGCTCCAAACCATTATACAACTACCGTATCAAAAATAAAACTGCCATAGCCCTCGTATGGCTAAACTTGGGACTTGCAGGTACAATTGCAGCGGCAAATGATTTTTTTCAAACAAAATACGACATCTTTATTCATTTCCTCTATATGTAAACCGTTATATAGAATAGAGAGTTTTTTTATTCTATAGACGAAGGGATAGGATGTAGTGAATTTAAGTGTAAACGGGAACAAGTCGCTCAGAGAAATCAGGAGATGGCTCGCCGCCGTTCTATCTGTCATGCTCATCGCTACCACATTCAGCAGCATCGCGAATGCTGCAGACGAAACAGTAACAGGCATTGAACTAAGCTATGATTCTTGGGATTACAATACCAGCACTTCATCACTGGAAGTATTTATTGATGACGATGCCGTTATCGTCTCCTTGCTGGCTGCCACTTCAAGCTCTTCCACCAAGAAGGACGTTAGCGCCTCCGCTACTTGGAAATCGTCCAACACCTCCTACGTCAAAGTGGACAAGGGCGTCCTGACGGCTGTAGGCAAAGGAACGGCTACGATTAGCGCTACTTACGGCGGATACACGCAAAATATTAAAGTTACATCCGATTACGTATATGATTCTGTACAAATTTTGAAAAATGGCAGCAACGCCGCAGAAAGCTATGATGTAAGTCTTGGCGCAGAGCAAGTATTTACGCTAAGCGGGATTAAGAGCGGCGCCTCCAATGAAAACATTACTACCAATGCAACCTGGACATCCTCCAGCTCTTCCGTCGCGACAGTTGATGATGGTACAGTCACGCTGGTAGGCGTAGGAACAACAACCATTACAGCCAAATATAAAGGAAAGTCCGACACTGTAAAGCTCGTCGTCACTTCCCCTTATAAATCATTGGCTTTGTCGCCAAAGACGCTGCTTGAAATCGATATGGGCGACGATGACCAGACGATTCAAGCAATAGCTACAACAACGAGCGGCTCGATAGAAACGGTAACGGCAAAGGCTACTTGGACAACTAGCAGCGCTGCTGTTGCAACCGTCGAGGATGGTGTTGTAACTCCAGTTGCGACTGGCCAAACTAAAATCACCGCAACTTATTTAGGAGTAAGCTCGACCATTGATGTTGTCGTTCGTACGCCATACCAATCGATCAAGCTGTCGCCAGCCAAGGAATATCAAATGATGCTGAACAGCCCTGGCTTGCAAATTACGGCTGAGGTTCAGGCGCTTTCCGGCAATGATGAGAACGTTACTACGCAAGCGGAATGGACATCCTCCAACCTATTGGTCGCTACAGTAACGAATGGACTTGTTACGCCAAAAGCGGTTGGAACAACTAAAATTACTGCTTCTATCAAAGGCATCAGCCGGAGCATTGACATTACGGTTTTCCCTAGCGTCACCGAGCTGACAATCGATAAAGAGTCTATCGATACATTCCCGGAAAAAAGCGAGACGCTGCCTAAAGTGAGCGGCAATACTTTCGGCGGAGATACAGCTGACGTTTCCAAAATTGTGAAATGGACAGTAGCCGACGAAAAAATTGCTACTATTAAAGATGGCAAATGGACAGCAGATGCTGTAGGCAAAACGGTCGTAACAGCCGAGCTTAATGGCCTGAAAGCGACATTTGAGCTCAATGTACACCTTACACCTGTGAAGCTCGTCCCAAGCACCAAAGAACTTAGCGTAGTAATCGGCAAGGATTTGGCGCTGCCTACGATTACGGTTGTCAATCAAGATGGATCGGAAGAGGATGTTTCCTCCAAAGCAACGTGGAAAGCATCATCGGATAATGCAATTGTCGTTAATGGCAAAGTAAAGGGGCTTGAAGCCTCCAAAGTGACATTAACAGCAACCTATTTAAATAAAACAACTACCGTCAAAGCTTACGTTGAAGAAGAGATCGAGAAGCTGGTAGCAGAACCATCCAGCCTTGAGCTCTACCCAGGCAAAAGCAAGTCGGTTAAAGTAACAGGCTACTATGTGAGCGGCAAGAAAGTGGTTCTGAGCTCCAAAATGAACTGGACCGTTTCTTCCAGCACCTTAGCAACGGTTAATGGCAGCACCGTCAAAGCGCTGGCTGTAGGCAGCGGCAAGCTGACTGGCTCTTATCAAGGAAAAACGCTGGAAATTCCGATTACGGTTTCACCTAAGCTTAAATCGCTAACCCTTTCGGATAAATCGCTTAAGCTTAGCCCAGGCGCTTCTTATTCGCTGAAGCTGCAAGCCAATTATACGACAGGCAATCCAGTAGACGTAACAACGAGCGCAGCTTGGGTAACAAACAAAGCGAGCGTAGCTACTGTATCCAATGGCAAAATTATCGCTCTGAGCAAAGGTTCCGCTACCATTAAAGCTACCTTTGACGGCAAAACGGTATCGATGCGTGTAACTGTTAAATAAGCCTATGATTATTATGAAAAAGAACACCTTCCGCTTGTATTTTAAACAAACGGATCGGTGTTCTTTTTTTATCTGCTTATACCTCTCCCGCAGACGAAGCAAAAAAAGCGGCATCCGCAATAAGCTGCGAATACCGCCTTTAACCAATCGTACGGTGCGAACTACGAATCCGAAAATACAAGATCATAGACATGCTGCCAAGTTGACCACTCAAACACATCATCTCCAGATTGCTTGCCCAGCACCGTATAACCGATATAGAGGCCCGCAATCAGCATAATGACCATGATGCAAGGCACAATGCTGCGGCGCAAAATCCATAATATGATTCTCAGTACCAGGGGCCGCTTCTTCTTCTCTGGAGCGGAGCCTTGCCCCTTCCTGCGCGAGCTGCTGCGGGTCTGTTCTGCTTGTTCATCTTCCAGCCTGTCATCCGCAAAATCAGCTCGTTCATTCGTCGTACTCATTACCACCATCACCCTATCTATCTGCGCAAGCCGTTCGCCAACCCCATCATCGAATCGCTTGATGTTAATGCCCTAGCTACCAGTTGGTAAGCCCGTTGTACATTAATCAGCTCAGTCATCTCGCTGCTCATATCCACATTGGATTGCTCAAGAGAGCCTTGGCGCAGCGCGATCGCATTATCCGCGTCAGGAGTAACCTCTTGGATTACATCACCCACATTCAGCCCTTCAGCTACGGCAAACAAATTATCATCCAGCTGAGTAAGAGCAGAAGGTCGGGTTGCTTGCATCAATTTAATTGTGCCTAAATTAATGGTTGTACCGTCAGCAGCAACACCTTGCGCACTGCCATCAGCACCAATAACCAGCTTATAGCCATCTGGAACAGTTACTGGCTGCTCAACTACTACATTTCCTGGCTGGGTCACCATTGTCGAAACAATAGGATAGCCTTCAGCCGTTGCCAAAATGTTATCACCGTTTGCATTAACCGTCAACTGAAACGCACCGTTGCGCGTATAAGCACGGTCGCCATTAGCGTTCACAATGACCTCGAACAACGCATTTCCTTCAATTGCAAAGTCCGTGTCCTTACCTGTTGTCGCGATCGTTCCTTGCTCCAAATTCGGCTTAATCATTGTCAACTGGGAGCCCCAGCCTTGGTTAAAATCAAGCGGCGTCATACGGCCCGGCTGTTTAAAATCATTTGGCTGCTTGCTGACATTCGTCAACAAATCCTCAAAGGTTGCTTCCTTCCGCTTATAGCCTACTGTATTCACGTTGGCGATATTATCAGCGATCATATCAAGCTTCTGCTGGAGTCCACCCATCGAGACTACCGCATTAATCATTGAGCCGTTCATCGTCTGCCTCCTTCACGTTCCGTTGCTGACTTCGTCTTAAACGCGGCCTACTTCCGTTACAGCCTTCTCCAGACTTTGATCATAAAATTGTACAACCTTCTGGTTGGCTTCATAAGCGCGAAGCGCCGCCATTAAATCAACGGAGGATTGTGCCGCATCTACGTTGGAACGCTCCACATAGCCTTGCTGCACCTCTACCTGATCCGTTTCCTGAAGCGCTACGGCTTGCGCGGCGTCTCCATTAAAACGGAACTGGCCGTCTCCGGCGCGTACGAGCTGGTTCGGCTCGTTTATTCGCGTCACCAGAAGCGGCTGTACGCCACTATCCACACCGGTTTGCGAATTAACAAAACGCAAATCCTTCGTCAGCGACAGCTGCTCAAGCCCAATGCCCGCTGCGAATTGAATAGGATTCCCATCAGCTCCGAGCACATTGGCGCCGTCTCCGTTAACGAGGAAACCGTCCGCCGTAAGCGTAAAGGAGCCGCCCCGCGTATAGCGAAGATCCCCTTGCGCATCCTGAAGCGTAAAGAATGCTTGCGGCTGGAACGTTACCGTACCGTCATCCGCCACGTATTTGCCGGACTCGTCAAACGCCGCACCCTCCACCGCAATGTTGGACACGAGTGCGAAGTCAGTAGGCTTGTCCGTCTGGGACAAGTCCCCTTGAACATGCAGCGACAAGCTCTCCTCTGCAAATACCCCCATGCCGAGACGACCGATGGACTTGCTTGGCTCGCCCTGCACCCCTGTCATGGAAAGCAGCGTATCCGGGAACGAACGCGTGACCGCATTCGTCTGCTTATAGCCCGGTGTATTTATATTTGAAATATTATTCGTTACGGTATCATGTCTGCGCTGCTGTGCCGTCAAGCCTGCAGCTGCTGTGTAAAGCCCTCTAAGCATTGCAATTGCCTCCTCGAAGATCGTATAAGGCTGTTCCCTCTCGCTGTATATGCCACTATTTATATATCGGTTATAGGCATGACTTCAGTTATAGCTTCCTATGCGACCTTTGACTCAATTTAACGCCTCGGCGCGTCCCCTTTTAAACGCCCTACCCGCGCAAACGGCTATGCAAGCGCTGCTTCTGCCTAGCTTCTTAGAAGCGAGGCTTCTTGCCAAGCTTGTCCAAGTTATCAAGCAGAATGCCGGTACCTTTAACGACGCAATGCATCGGATCTTCCGCAATCAGCACCGGAACCTTGAGTTCTTCCGCAAGCAGCGTATCCAGGCCATTCAGCAATGCACCGCCACCGGTCAAAATAACGCCCCTGTCAATAATATCTGCCGACAGCTCAGGCGGCGTTTTTTCCAGTACGGACTTCGCCGTAGCCACGATTGACATGACCGAATCCCAAAGCGCTTCTTGAATCTCTTCCGAATGAATCGTCATGGTCAGCGGCAAGCCCGTTACCATATCGCGTCCACGGATATCCATTTCCGAGCGTTGTCCGTCCTCGTAAACTTTACCGATTTTGATCTTGATATCCTCGCTTGTCCGCTCGCCGATCAGCAGCTTGTACTTATCTTTAATATACTTCATGATCGCAGCATCGAATTTGTCTCCTGCGATTTTAATAGAAGAGGCGGTCACGACGTCGCCCATGGACAGGACCGCT
This sequence comes from Paenibacillus liaoningensis, assembly GCF_059609455.1. NCBI lineage: Bacteria > Bacillati > Bacillota > Bacilli > Caryophanales > Paenibacillaceae > Paenibacillus > Paenibacillus liaoningensis. Next base: position 178,528 of record NZ_JCAALU010000009.1, on the reverse strand, counting down.
ACATCCGTCGTGCCTCCGCCAATATCTACAACCATGTTGCCGCTAGGCTGGAAGATGTCCATTCCAGCCCCAATAGCGGCAGCTTTAGCTTCCTCTTCCAAAAATACTTCCTTGGCTCCGCTGCGTTCCGCTGCTTCACGAATCGCCTTCTGCTCAACGGATGTAATATTCGTTGGCGCGCAAATCAAGATGCGCGGACGGCTCAGCCATTTACGCCCTTCTACCCGATCAATAAACGCTTTCAGCATAATTTCCGTTATTTCGAAGTCAGCAATAACCCCATCCCTTAACGGGCGGATTGCAATAATGTTTCCTGGCGTACGGCCGACCATCCGGTGAGCTTCCTCACCAACGGCAAGCACCTTCTTCGTGTCGCTCTCAATCGCGACGACAGACGGCTCATCGAGCACAACGCCTCTCCCTTTTACATGAATAGATACGTTAGCCGTTCCCAAATCAATTCCAATGTCCTTGCTTAGCATAAGGCGTAAGTCCTCCAACGAATAGTGTAAACGCTACGGTCAATTAGTTCCCACGACGTAGAAACCCCTAACGTACATTATTCGCCAAAAAACTATAAAATCCTCTACCCTTTTGTAATAATTTGCGAATAAATTATGTTTTCCCGGCTGCCAGAACTTCCCTCTTCTTCGTGCTCGTTTTCTTATATTTGATTTTCGTTGCTTCTCCCCCGCGCAGATGGCGGATTGACTTGTGATACTCCAAAATGTGCTTCACCTGATCCGCCAGGTCGGGGTTAATTTCCGGCAGCCGTTCGGTTAAATCCTTATGGACCGTACTCTTGGATACGCCGAACTCCTTGGCGATCGTTCGTACCGTGTGCTTCGTCTCCACGATGCAACGGCCTATTTTAATGGTTCGCTCTTTGATGTAATCGTGCACGTTCCCGCCTCCCTACTCGAGATAGTTTGGTACATTATATGAGGGGCGCGGGTATATATTCTTTATGGCCAAGCCTGACAAGCCAGTTTGTCATAAAATTTTCATAAAAATACAAAACAGGCAGGGGATATTCCCCTGCCTGCAAGGCCTGAAGACCTATTTTGCCAGCGTTTATTGCGCGCCGACTACGGTGCTTGGATTGACGGCTTTTCCGTTTTCACGCACTTCAAAGTGCAGATGGACGCCCAAATCCTTTTCCTGCTCGTTGCGAGCCGCTTTGGCAATAATCGTTCCCTGCTTCACTTCATCGCCTACCGCCACGTTCACGTCGCTAAGGCTTTGGTAAGTGGTCACAAGACCGTCGCCATGGTTGATTTCGATAATGCTGCCATTCGTCGGATGATTGAGCACGAGGCTCACTTTGCCCGACATAGCGGCTACCACATCAAACGGCTGGTCATTCGGGTCTACAAGATCGATACCCATGTGCGGCGAGAAAGTATTTCCCATCTGCACCATAGCTGCCTGCCGCTCATCGCTGCTGGCGTTAGCATCATAGAAAGGTGTCTCGATTTGCAGCGCGTCCTTGTTCACAACCGGCCATTGCAATTGCTCGCCTTCGCGAATGACTTCATCAACTGCGCCCTCCGGTTGTGTTACCGTACCCTCGCCTACTGTGGCTTCCGTTTGGTCCGGATGTTCTGAGGCTGTCGTTTGCTTGCTGTCATCCGCTCCCTGGTAGACCCACATTAAGGTTACGATAATTGCTGCCGCGGCCATAAATATTGCTGGCGATACCCATTTGCGTGCCAGCAGCCTTTTAAATCCATTGCCTGAACCCGCGGCAGATGATGCTCCCAGTCCATTTTTGGGAGTTTCCTCTGAGCCTTGCTTTGGTTTGTTTTGATTGTTCATTTCTATCACCTCACTAGCCATTGTTGCCAGATTCGCTAGGTTTATACGTGAGGGTAGATGGAATGATGGATAAAAATATAGAGACTTTAAGATTTCGAAAAAGCCTGTGTTTACCTGCGCTAGGAGCGCCCAAGCAGCGCTGCCGAGAACTTGGAAGCCTGCTCTACCTTTGCACCCGTATAGTAATAGGTTAATATATCTTTCGCCGAATAGCCTAGCTTTGCCATTCCGTTCGCTCCCCATTGGCTCATGCCGACGCCATGTCCATACCCATAAGTTGTAATGGAAATGGCCTTATCGTTCATTTGCCATGTAAAAGCGGCTGAGGCTAGTCCCAATCGTTCGCGCACCTCGCGGCCAGTAAATACCGTTCCGGCGATTTCGATTTTGCTGATGCTTTTTCCTGCTGTTGCAGCTAATACCCGAATGGAAGGCTGAACCCTGCTCTCCCCCTGAAGGCCAAGCTTCTCATAAAATTGCGCCAGCGTCAGCTCCACGCTTTCTTTGTATCGCGGCGACAGCTCGATGTCCCATGGACTCGCGACGCTGCGCAAATAAGGAATCTCACCCGACCAATAGTCTTCGGAATTTTCCGTATATCCGCTGCTTGTGGAAAAGAAAGCGGCTTGGATCGGCTCGCCATTATACGTGACGATTAGTCCCTCCGTCTGCTTCACCGCTTCATTCAGCTTTTTCATATTAGCCGTCTGCTTGGCTCCTTGCCAATGCTCCTTCAGCTGCGCGAGCGGCAAATAGGCTTGATGGGCAATCGTATCCGTTACATCTGCCTCTATATTTTCCACGCCGCTGTCATCCCCGGAAGCGAGGCGGCGTACGATATAGGTGCGTGCAGCTATCGCCTGCGCCTTGAGTGCTTCCGGCTCAAAGTCGGCTGGCATTTCCGCCGCGATAACGCCGCGCACATATTCCTCCAGCGGCAAGCTTTCCGTACGCTGTTCCTTCATCATATAAGTGCGTACGATGAGCCCGTTAAGCGCGCCTGTCGTTTTGGGCAACAGCCCGCCCATATGCTGCGCGATAACAGCGCTGCCCGCTTCGACTTTATTCGCCCCGCTGCCGCTGCCCGTGCCGGGCTGCTCTAAGACTGTCTCCACTGCCCCTCCCGGCTGTGCATTCGCTAGAGTCGCGGGCATGCGGGCCGGTATACCTCCAAGGGAAACTTTCATTAAAGCTACGGTAATGCCAAGCAATAGGCCTATTGAAAAAATAGGCACCCAGCGGCTGCTCTTCAAGCGCTGCAGCGCTTCTGACACTCTGCGTTCGATTCTCCTTCGTCTCATCCCTGCTCCTTCCGCTACCTTTTTATAGCAATGCCATCCTGCTTAACTGGATAGTCCATTCTATGAGCGGATTTAATAGGGTAGAACAGAAAGGAGAGCTAATCGTGGCGCAGCGCGTCGACTGGCTTCAGCCTCGAAGCTTTATTGGCCGGGAAAATGCCGAACACGATTCCGACAAAAGCAGAGAAGGCAAACGACAAAATGACCGTATTAAACGGAACCGAAGTATCCGTCCCATTCACCACCCCAATGACATAGGAGCCCAAATAACCAAACCCGATGCCAAGCGCGCCGCCCATGCCGCTAATGACAACGGCCTCCACAAGAAACTGGAACAAAATATCTCTGCGCTTTGCACCCAGCGACTTGCGAATGCCGATTTCCCGCGTCCGCTCCGTAACGGACACCAGCATAATATTCATGACTCCAATGCCGCCGACAAGCAGCGTAATAGCTGCCACATAAAGCAGCATCGTATTCATCGTCTCGTTGACCGAATTAAGCGTCTCTACCGCATCCTGCTGGTTGAACACCCGGTAGCTGCTGTCATCGCCCCTGAATTTTTCCAGCAGCTTGACCTCAAGCGCTGCAACGGTTATATCCATCAAATCAAGATCGGTCACCTTGAGAGCGACTGTACGAACGCCGACACTATCAAAAAGCTTTTGCGCCGTCGTAATTGGAATCGCAATTTTTTCATCGTTGGAGCCGGTGAGCGAGCTGCCTTTCGCCTCCAAAAGCCCGACGATCGTAAAGCGGCTGCCGTTCACTTGAATCGTTTTGCCAATCGGGTCCTCTTCTTCAAATAGCTCCGTGGCCGTATCAACCCCAATTAATGCAACCTTTTGGGTGTTTTTCACATCCATCGAAGCGATGTATCTGCCGGACTGCACGCTGAAATCGCTCACCTGCTCGTAATCCGGCGTAATGCCCTCTACCGTCACGCTCGTACTATTTTTCGCATATTTCACCGTTGCACTGCCACTGACCGTCGGAGATACGCCCTCTACATTCGGAATATCAGCCAAAGCCATGGCATCGTCGAGTGAAAGGGAGGTTGCCGTTCCGCGGCCTGTTATGGTCACCGACAAGGAGTTGGTGCCAAGGCTGGCAACCTGCTCCTCCACTTGCTTCGTCGAGCCTTGCCCCATACCGACTAGCGCGATAACCGTAGCTACGCCGATCAGTATGCCCAGCATGGAGAGGGCTGTTCTAAGCTTGCTTGACAAGACGCTCTTGATCGCCATCCTGAACCCTTGCGTCAGCTTCATCCCTGTCCCTCCTTTCCTCGGTCAGCACGCCGTCCCGCATAATAACCGTACGGCTTGCCCGATGAGCGACCTCCATATCATGCGTAATGAGCACAATCGTGTGGCCCTGCCGATTCAAGTCTTCCATGAGCAGCAGCACTTCCTGCCCCGTCTTCATATCGAGTGCTCCAGTCGGCTCATCCGCCAGCAAAATCGGCGGGTTTGTCGCCAGCGCCCGAGCGATGGCAACCCGCTGCTGCTGTCCGCCCGACAGCTCGCTCGGACGGTGATGCACCCGCTCTCCAAGGCCGACCTGCTCCAGTGCCTTCATCGCCATAGCCCGGCGCTGCTTCGCAGGAAGCCCTCGATAAATGAGCGGCAGCTCGCAATTTTCAAGCGCGGTAAGCCGTGGCAGCAAGTGAAAGCCCTGAAAAATAAACCCGATCTTCTTGTTGCGAATATCCGCCAGCTTATTCTCGCTCATTCCTCGCACCTCAATGCCGTCCAGCTTGTAGCTGCCGTCGGTCGGCGTATCCAGACAGCCGATGACATTCATCATCGTTGATTTTCCCGAGCCGGAAGGCCCGACAATGGCGACAAAATCGCCCTTTTCCACCTGAAAGGATACGCCTTTAAGAATCGTCACAGTTTCCCGGCCCATCACGTAATTTTTGACGAGATGGTTAATGTCGATTAGAATGCCGCTGCCCTCGTTCCTCATGGGCGACCACCGCCTGCTCCGCCGCCGCCAGTGAATCCGCCTCCACCGCCGCCGAATCCGCCACCTCCACCGCCGAAGCCACCTTGCATCATGCCGCCTCCCATAGTCGCTTGATTTTGCTGGGTCGTCGTTGTTGTCATGCCCACTGTGCCCTGCGGCGTTGGAATGAGCACGGAGTCGCCTTCATTCAGCCCCGAAATAATTTCCACATACGTTTCATCGCTGATTCCCGCTTCTACTTCGACTAACTGCCCTTCCATCTGAGCGCCGCCGCGCTGCATGTTTGTTGTGCCTTGCGCCGTTCCGCCCGTACCTGCTGCTCCCTGTGCTGCTGCTCCAGTACCTTGAGTACCCGCTGCGCCTTGTGTTCCACGTGTTCCCTGGGTGCCAGCTGTACCTTGGACAGCTCCGCCCGCAGCTTGGCCACCGATTCCACCTTGTGCTCCGCGTGTTCCTTGTGCACTCGTGCCGCCTTGAGCATCGTTTGTACCTTGAGCGCCTGCCGCTCCCTGTGCACCACTCGTACCTTGAGCGCCTGCCGCTCCCTGTGCACCGCTCGTACCTTGAGCACCGGCAGCGCCTTGTGTCTCGCCGGCACCTTGAGCTCCTGGTGCGCCTTGACCTTGTGTGCCCGTAGCACCTTGCGCACCGTTCGAGCCTTGAGCGCCTGCAGCTCCATCCGTGCCTTGTCCACCTGACGCTCCAGCATTTCCTTGTGCCCCTGCTGCCCCGCTTGTACCTTGTGTCCCGCTCGCACTTTGCGTGCCCGTTGGCACGCGAACGAAGGATTTGCCGCCACGTTCAATAACAGCGTCTACCGGTACAACGACGACATCATTTCTGGACTCCAAAATAATGTCCGCTTCCCCCGACATGCCCGTCATCACGCCATCAATCGTATCCAGCGAAATCGTCACCTCATAGGCGGATACGCCATTCGATGCCGTGCCCTCCCGAGCTAAGCTGGCTACTTTGCCTTCGATCGTCTTGTCCGTCAGGGCGCTCAAATAAACTTGCACCACTTGGCCAACTTTGACCGACGGAATATCCAGCTCATCGACCTGCACGACAAAATCAAGCAAATCGTAATTGACGATAGACGCAATAACCGTATTCGCTACAACCTCGTCACCAACGGAAACCTCGCTTTCCGTCACCTCGCCATCAATCGTCGCCACAACCTCAGTCACCTTCAGTTGATCTTCCCTCATCGTGGTCAGGCTGTCTTGGTTTTGCTTGATTTCAAGCGCCAGCATTTCCATATCCGTTTTGATGCTTTGCTGGGTCGCCAGTTCATCCTCCGTGCCCGCAGCTTCCTTATATTTGGTCTGATATTGCTCCATCTGCACCTGCTGCTTCTTAATCGAAAGCTCCGTCTGCTCAATCTGGCTATCGTAGTCCTTCTCGGATTCAAACGTTGCCAGCACTTGGCCTGCCTTCACCTTATCGCCGACTTTGAAGCTCAGCTTTGCAATCGTACCGGATACGCCGGACGTTACGGTTTCGCGAGAGTTGGCTTCTACACTGCCTGTCGCGCTTATTTTCAGCTCAATATTGCCCCGCGTCGCTTTCACCGTTTGCGAGGTTGCCGCCTGCACCGTCGCCGGCTGCCCCATCTTCAAATAATAATAGGCACCGCCTCCACCGGCCGCGCCTACTACAAGGATAATACCAAGCCATAGCTTCCACTTTTTCATCGACTGTATTCCACCCTCCGACTGACATATTCGTGACGAATATAGCATGAAAAAATGAACGGAGAATGAACAAGCCTGACCGTGTATCCGCCCTAGCTAGTTCCGCGCTGCAAGAACATCCATCGTTTCTGCCGCTGAAAATAAAAAAGAGAACAGGACACAACCTCTGTCCTGTTCTCAAACCTGGCATGCGCCAGTCACGCTCATGTTTACAATACCGCTCTAAACTAGCCGCGATGTTACCCTCGCTTATAGGCAAGCGGCATTGAAGCCGCATTAAAGCTGGCGTTCAATATCCCATTTTTTAAATGAAACGAGTGCACCCGTTCCGCCCGAGGCGAAGGCGGCAATGCCTGTCGAGGCTTCGCCCGGGTAAATACGTCCGGTCATCACTTTTTCCCCGCCTTGGAGAAACACCTCCACCGACGACTGATCGACGAAAATGCGCAGCGAAAGCTCGCCGCCTTCCGCAAGTGCAATGGCCGTCCTTCTTTCGCCGCCTTGCCCGATACCGGAACAATCCCGATTGAAGCGGAACAGCCCTTCTTCCGCATGATAAGCAAGTACAGTCTCTTCTCCCGCCCCATTCGTCCGCAGCTTCAAGCCAAGCTCACGGGCGCTGCCGATACGGAGCACCACTTCAAGCTCATAGCAATCTCCCCGGACAGCGAGCAGCTGCTCCCCCGCAAGCTCCAACTCCCTCAGCTCAAAACCGTCACGGCGGTACGCCTTCAGCTCTTCTAGCGGTTGAAACAGCAGCTTCCTATCGCTGCTGCGCAGCACAGCTTCACGCGGCAGCGTCATCGCCCCGGCCCAATAATGGCCGAGCTGGGTCGGAATTTCCTGCTCCCACGTTTCCATCCAGCCGATGACGATGCGCCGGCCTTGCGAGTCGAGCGCCGTCTGCGGCGCATAAAAATCAAAGCCGTAATCAATCGGCTCATAGCCGTCATACGAGAATAACCCTGTCTCCGTATTTAATTTTCCTACCATATAAGTGGTGGAATGCAAATTACGATAGTTGTCGCCTTGTGCTGGCATCCGCTGCGGCGACATCATCAGTACATCATAGTCCCCTAGCGGGAACAAATCCGGGCATTCCCAATTGTCGCCCATCTGTCCATCGCTGCGCGCCATCTCGCCAACAAAGGTCCAATTCACGAGATTCTGTGAACGATAGAGCAAAATCAAGCCATGCCCTGCGCCGTCATTCGAGCCGATGACCGTATAATAGCAGCCATCACGCTCAAACACCTTCGGATCGCGAAAATCTTTGCGGCTCGCTCCAGCCGGAATTTGCTCCAGCCCAAGCACCGGATTGCTCGCCAGCTTAGCGAATGCCCGGCCATCATCTGATACCGCTATATTTTGCGTCTGATAATAGTCCGTATCCCCATTCGGGCCTGTCACGACATGCCCCGTATACATAAGATGAAGCTTGCCTTCATGGACAATCGCGCTTCCAGAGAAGCAGCCCCCACTGTCATACGGCTGATCTGGCGCGAGCGCAACCGGCGCATACTCCCATGAAACCAAATCGCGGCTGATCGCATGGCCCCAATGCATCGGTCCCCATACCGGCTGGTACGGATAATATTGATAAAATAAATGATAATGCCCATTATGAAAAATAAAGCCGTTCGGATCGTTCATCCAGCCAAACTCCGCCATCAAATGATAGCCAAGACGGTACTGCGGCCGCAGCAGATGCTTTCTTTCCGCCACAAACTGCTCGGCATTGTCGAGCGTATACAACATGATCAATCATCCTATTCTTACGCGTTTATTTAATGGAGCCTTGCATGACGCCTTGAATAATAAATTTCTGTGCGAACAAATAGACGACGAGTATCGGTAAAATAGTTAGCAGCAGTCCTGCCATCAGCGGCCCGTAATCGACGGTATAAGTGCCATAGAAATAAAAGGTCGAGAGCGGCAGCGTGCGCTGCTCCGAAGAGGTCAGCACAAGCGATGGAAGCAGGAAGTCGTTCCAGATCCATAATACATTCAAAATCGCAATTGTCACCGACGTTGGTGCGAGTACAGGGAACACAATGCGGAAAAACGTCTGTGTCCGCGTGCAGCCATCAATCATTGCGGCCTCCTCCAGCTCCGCCGGAATGCTTTTCACAAAACCATGATAAATGAACACCGCAAGCGGGCTTCCAAAGCCGAGATACATATAAATCAGCGTCCACTTGTTATCCAGCAAATGCAGATTGCCATACACCTTCACAAGCGGAATCATAATCGCCTGGAACGGGATAATCATCGCTGCTACCATCAGGAAAAACGTATATTGATTAAATTTGCTTTGGTTTCGCACAAAGAAATGGGCTGTCATGGCCGCAAGCACCGAGATAAGCAATACGCTCAGCACCGTAATGATAACCGTGTTCGTAAACGCGGATACATAATTCATTTTCGTAAACGCCGACTCGTAATTCGCCAGATTGAAGCTGTCAGGCAGAGAAAGCGGCGAAGCGGTGATCGCTTTATTTTCCTTAAAGGAATTGACGATTAGCAAAATAAATGGAAAGACGAAGGCCACAAGGCCAACCAGCAAAACAATAAACTTGCTCCATTCCATAGAGGCTTTCCAGCGCTTCATCAGGCCTCCACCTCCAGCTTCTTGCTGAAATACACTTGCAATAGCGTAATGCCCGCTACGAGCAGGAACAGTATAAGCGCTTCCGCCTGCCCTACCCCATAATCTCTTGAGAGGAACGCTTTCTCATACACATGCATCGAGACCATTTCCGTGCTTTTGAACGGTCCGCCCTTTGTCAGCGTCAGGTTCAAATCGTAAACCATAAACGTGCGCTGCAGCGATAAAAATACACATACGATAAAAGATGGCACCATCAGCGGCAAAATCATCGTCCGCAGCTTGCGGAATGCCGTTGCCCCATCAATGCTGGCCGCCTCCATAATATCCTTCGGCACATTCATGAGACCCGCCACATAAATAACCATCATATAACCAGCATATTGCCACACCGTTACAATTATAAGCGCCAAAAATGCTTTATCCGGATCAGCGAGCCAGGACGTGCCGAATACGGAGATGCCTGCTTTTTGTCCAATCGATACGAGTACGTTCGAGAAAATAAATTGCCATACAAATCCAAGCACAATGCCGCCGACCAAATTTGGAATGAAAAATCCGGCCCGAAAAAAGCTCTGGCCCTTCAAGCCGCTTGATAAAAAATAGGCTAGCAAAAAGGCCACCACATTGACGAGCGCCACACTTATAAACACATATTTAAGCGTCAAATAAAATGACTTCCAAAATACCGCGTCTTTCCATACGTAGGCATAGTTTTCGAAACCGACCATCGTACTCGTCGTGGAAATGCCATCCCAATTCGTAAAGGTTAAATAAATCCCGTACAAAAACGGTACTATCATGACGGTGGCAAAAGCAAACAGAGTAGGCCCGGTGAACAATAGCCGCAGCCGAAGACGGCTCCAAAGTCCTTTTTCCGATATCATCGTAATCCCTCACTAACGTTTCATGGAAGCGAAGCGATGGACAAGTCATGCAGGCCTGTCCATCGCATCCTCTTCTAAGCTGTTGTTTGTCGTCTAGTTCACGCTACTTTACAGTTGTCCAGTATTCCTGAATTTCCTTGGCAAGCGTGGCGCGGTCAGCTGCTCCAGCCAAATATTTTTGCATCGAAGCGCCTACCTTGCTCCAGTGATCTGCCGGGAGCGCACTCATCGATTCCTCGATTTTACCTCCAGTGATATAGGCCCCAATCGACTTAGCGAGCGGGTCTTGCGGCTCCAGTGTAATGTTTTTGAACGCAGGCACGATGTTCGCTTTATTGATCAGGAAGTCTTGGCCTTTCTCTTTGTAGACCATCCACTCCAGGAACGTTTTTGCTGCCGACTGCTGCTCTGGCGTGCTTTTCTCTTTGTCTAGAACAAGGCGTTTCGAGACAGCTGCGGAAATTTGCGTATTGCCGAAATCATCCGGGTTATTGCTGATCGGCACTGGCAGGAAGCCATATGCGCCGCTCGCCGTATCAAAGCTGCTGATTTGCGGCCAAGCCCAGTTGCCCTGGAACCAGATGCCAACCTCGCCTTTGCCCAGCACCTCAGGACCCTTCTCATAGGTGCCTGCGAGCGGCGAAGCTTTATCGATGTTATGCTCCTTCATGATGTCGAACGTATCCATGAGGCCGTTAAATACGCTGTTGGACGAAAGATCTACGCTGCCAGCCTTCAGATCAGTAATAAACTGGTTTACCACCGCTTTATCTGCTGATTGTCCAGCATAAGCGAGCGGAAGGTAGTGGGCTGCAAGCGACCAATCCATTGGCGAGACGATGAGCGCGCCAGTACCGGAGGCTTCGATCTTTTTAAACAAATCTTCCAGTGCTTGTGTCGTCGTAATGGTTGCCGGATCGAAGCTGCCACCAACCGCTTTGTCTACGACCGCTTTGTTGTAAATAAAACCGTAGCCTTCAATCGAAAGCGGGAACGCATAGTTTTTGCCATCGAAGGTTGTCAGATCCGTGCTGCCGTCGACCTTGTCGGACATCCATTTTTCCCCGCTCAGATCGAGGAGGCGATCTTTGAACTTCTCGACATCCCCTGTATCCAGCATCGTAATCGTCGACGGGCTGTTCGCCGCATACAGCGCGGATGCTTTCTCGAATGGCGACTGTCCTGCCGGAACCGGAATGATTTCCAGCGTAATATTCGGATAATCCTCTTTAAACGCTTTCGCTGCATCTTCAAGCTGCGTTTGAATTTCCCCTTTGGAATTCAGCAGCGTAATTTTCACCTCTCCTGAAGCACTTCCACTATTTGCGCTGCCTTCAGCTGTGGATGAATCTGCAGGTGTTGAGCCGGCATTTCCTCCGCACGCTGTTACGACCATAACCATCACTAAAGATACGAGCAGAGCCTGCAAGCTTTTCCAAGATTTCATTCGTTCGTCCCCCGATTCTAAATGATAAATATTCTATGCTGGAACCGATTTATAAACCGCTTTCATAACGTATTATAGTCGGTGTCAAAAAATATGTCAATCGTTTGACATGTCAAACGATTGACATTCAATAATAAAAATAAAAATCCCTTGCTGTATAAGGGATTTCAGCTGTTCCTAAGTCGTCAGGCGCTCCACCAGCTCGACATCCAAAACATACCGGTGCTCCAGCGGCTCATCGTTCATTTGCCGGATGATTGAATCAACCGCGATCCGCCCGATTTCGGCAATCGGCTGGCGAATCGTCGTTAGCGCCGGCGTTATCCAATTGGCCGCGCTCACATCATCATAGCCTACTATTTTGATCTGCTCCGGAATAGACTTGTCCGCCTTGCGGCATTCCTTCACCGCGAAGGAAGCGATAATATCGCTTGTCGCAAACAAACCATCGATATCAGGATGCTCCGCGAACAGACGGCTCATAATCTGCTCGTACTGCTGCTCGTCGAATACGTTCATATCCGTCTGGATGATAATTGGCTCAATCTCATTTTCCGCCATCACGTCACGAAAGGCAGCCGTTCGCTGGTTCGCCAGCAGCTGAAGCTCTAAATTCCCGCAAATATGCGCAATTTTTCTGCACCCTTTGTCTACAAGCAGCTGTGCCGCGAGCCTGCCACCCTCGTAATTGTCCGATGAAATAAACGGGATTTCCTCGCTAATCTGCCGGTCTATCGTCACAATCGGGGAATGCAGCTCCTTGTACTCCTTAACCTCAAGCGTATGGCTGCCCATAATAATGCCGTCTACCCGGTTGCGCTTGAGCATATCGATGTATTCCTTCTCCTTCACAGGATCAAGATGCGAGTTGCAGAGCATAATTTTATAGCCGTTCTCGTAGGCATAACGTTCAACATAGCTGGCCAGCTCAGCGAAGAAAGGATGCGCCACATTTGGAATAATGAGCCCGATCACATTGGACTGCTTGCGCAGCAAAGAACGCGCCAGCTCGTTCGGCTGATAATTCAGCTCCTTCATCGTCTGGAACACCTTATTGCGAGTCGTCTCGCTAATATACCCCCTGTTGTTTAATACGCGGGAGACCGTCGTAACCGATACTTTCGCCTTCTTCGCGACATCATGAATAGTAGCCATAAAATCTCCTTCTCATTATCCAGAAAGTTATACGCTTACAAATTATGCTTTCATCATACCACACGAAAACAATCTTTATATTTAAAATGCAAACGGCGCTGCCCGTTATGGATGGCAACGCTCGTATAACGGAGAAAATAGAAACGCGGGTACAAAAGAGCAGCTTATAAGGCTTTAATTTCAAAAAAAGAGCCGTTCACATCGCCCCATCCGGCGCGTCTGCAAACAGCTCTGCTCTTATGCTTATTAAAATGGTTACGCCCAAGTAGGCTGAACCTTCAAAACCGTTGCTTCCTTCTCACGCTTGAAGCTTGAAGCCGAATCCAGCTCAACTGCTGCGATAACAGCGGCCGTTTCCTTCGCTTGTTCTACAGCAGCGACCACTTTAGCTTGAAGTACATTTTCCACAACAGCCGCCTGCTTCTCTTCCTCCTCCGCTTCAACGCGGTGAATAAGCGCTCCAAGCGAAGCCAGTTTGCCTGTAATATCTACATAACCGCGATCTACGTGGTGGATACCCGTTACTTCCGTCTCGCCATCAGCACGCAATGCTGCACAGATCAAGGCTGCTCCTGCACGCAGGTCCGTCGCACATACTTTCGCGCCAGTTAGCGGCATATTTCCGCTAACGATAGCGGAACGGCCTTCGATCTTAATATGTGCATTCATCTTCTGGAATTCTTCCACATGCATGAAGCGATTCTCAAATACCGTTTCGGTTACGACCGACGTACCCTCGGATACGAGCAGCAGCGCCATCATTTGCGATTGCATATCCGTCGGGAAGCCCGGGTGCGGCAACGTCTTCACGTCTACCGATTTCAGCGGATGGTCCGCTTTAACCCGAATGCCGTTATCCGACTCCAGCACCTCCACGCCCATCTCTTGCAGCTTGGAAATGACCGGTGTCAAATGATCGCCAATTGCTCCTTCTACAAACACGTCGCCGCCTGTAATCGCTGCAGCAATCATATAAGTGCCCGCTTCTACACGGTCAGGAATAACATGATGCGTCACACCGTGCAAGCTTTCAACGCCTTCGATGCGAATGAGGCCTGTGCCTGCGCCGCGAACCTTCGCGCCCATCGCATTCAAATAATTAGCGAGGTCGACGATTTCCGGTTCCTTTGCAGCATTTTCAAGCAGTGTTGTGCCTTCTGCGAGTGCAGCAGCCATCATAATGTTCTCAGTAGCGCCTACGCTTGCTACATCGAGATATATTTTTGCGCCCTTGAGACGCGTGCTTGTGCTTGCTTCAATGAAGCCGTGTCCGAGCGTAATTTCCGCTCCCATCGCTTCGAAGCCTTTCAAATGCTGATCAATCGGACGTGTTCCAATCGCGCAGCCGCCCGGAAGCGAAATACGCACCTTGCCAATCCGTGCAAGCAGTGGTCCCATAACAAGGAAGGAAGCACGCATTTTGCGAATCAGCTCATAAGGCGCCTCGTAAGAAGCAATCGTTCCCGCCGAAATTCTCATTGTTGTATCTTGATACGATATCGTTGCGCCTAATGATGCCAATACCTTCTGTATAGTCATGACATCGTCGAGGAGGGGAACGTCACAGATGACGCTGTCTCCTTCCGTCGCAAGTAAAGAGGCTGCTAGAATGGGGAGTACTGCATTTTTTGCACCGCTGACACGTACCGTTCCCGATAAACGCTTGCCTCCGCGGACGATAATTTTGGTCATCTTATGGTTCCCTCCGCGAACTGAATTTCTGTCTCTCGCTTTAAAATTATTGTTTAAAAGTGAAAAATTCCCGTCTTAATCCAAACTCCATATTAACACTTATCTACACTAATCGACAAGCTTTAAATTTCCATGTAACCGCAGCATTTAAAGCAGCCCGATCCTGACCCTAACATCCTATGCTGAACGATGCTTTTAGGTGTTGCCCTGCCTGATACTGGAACAAAATTCCCGCACTTGTATAGCGTTCGGAAGCAGGCGGGATTTTAAGTCCGTCATGTACTACCCATTGTTAACATATTCCGCTCTCGTTATTCGACAAAACTCTTCAGCATTGTCGTCCAAGACCAGTAATCCAAAATGAAGCTGGCAAAAGCGTGCCCAAGTATGATCGCAAGAACCGCCTGAAACATGCGAGCCTTGGGGCTGCGGGGAAACGCAAAAAACGCTTCCCATTTCAGCTCCTGCATAATAAACCATATAAGTACAATGCTAACGAGCGTTACAACGATGGAGAACAGCCCCGTTACTCCTGTGGCTGTCTGCATATTGTTCAACATATCCTGAGTCAAACCCATCTGTGCTCCAGCTGCCTCCTTTTTTTCGCCTTAAGTTCCGGTATGCCGCTTGATTGCTCATTTACTCAACTACTGCACGAGCAGCCGCTCTTTTGCAAATGGCTCTCCACTGCTTTCCACGGCAGGGTCCTCCACTTTAAACATGCGGCGTGCTTCATTGCCTCCCGCTTCGCTGGCCGGAAGCTGTTGCTCTGCAATCCCAGGAGCGCTGGCAAAGGCCGTTTTGACCGTTACCTTGAAACGGTAATATTGCTTGTCGAAGGGCTCATTGGCTGTCAGTTTAAAATAATAAACGCCCGCAGGAAGCCGCTTGTTTTTCACATCCAGCTTGCCTGTGCTGCCTGTTTTCTGTGAAAAAAGCTGCTGCTGCTTTTTATCGTATGCTATGACTTGCATTACCTTTCCTGAAGGAACATTAAACACTTGCAAATCAATTTGGCTCGCTCGGGTGAGGCGCAGCTGGAACCAATCGACATCGGTGCTGCTGTCAATGACCCCTACATATTCTGTGCCGCTGCGTATGCTCAAGCCTTCGTAATATTGATTATTCGGCTCATTGGGATCATCGTATTTCGGCACATAATTGATTTTCAGCGTATATTGCCCAATGACGGAGCTGGCCTCAGACGAAATAGCATTATGCACACGAATATAATATTTCCCGGGTGTTACTGTCAATGTTGGCGATATTTCTGCCTGGCCCTCCGACTCCTCATCATAGGTTCGAAGCGACTGTCCGGCCCGCTGAACGGCAAGGCCTGGGTCGATTCGCGCCGTATTCCCCTCCAAGGCAAGCCGCAGCGTGCCGCTTTGCTTGAAGGTAATCGCATACCAGTCGCGATCCGCCTTCTGATGGAAATTGCCCACTACCGTCTGGCTGCGCGGCGACAAAGCGAACGCTTCGTATGTCTGGTTATTCGATTCATAAGCATCAGGTTTCATAATAAAAGAGGAGTCCAGCAAATAGGGCTGACGGGTCCCGTTATCGCTGTTCATGAACTGGACGCCTATTTTTTGCGTCCCTTTCTTTACCGTGAACTCGGCATTGCCGCTGGCAAGCTTCGTCGTATAAGTATTTTTCTGGACACCGTTCACATAATGCAGCAGCCGAATAGGGGGAATTGCAGCCCCTGATTCAGTCAGTGATTGGTACTTCATCGTGAGCTTGCCGTCATATGGCGCCTCCACGGTATACCAGTCGATATCCTTGCCCGTATTGAGTACGGCAGATATTTGCTTATTCAAGGGGAGAAAGGCAGCTGTGCCCCTCGTATCATTCGGCTCAAAACCATCTGCTATAAGAGGTGTGCTCAGCGCTTTATCGATTTGCAGCAGCCCATAGCCTGTGCGATTATCGAAGCCCGACTCGCCAATGTTGCGCGTCGTTTGGCGCAGCAGCTCCCTTACTTGATACGTTTTGAGCTTCGGATAACGGGCCCAGATGAGTGCCGCCGCTGCTGCTACCTGAGGTGCGGCCATCGACGTGCCCTCTTCCTTCTTGTAGCTACCGCCTAGCGCTGTCGTATAAACGTTCCAAGCTGCTGACAAATCCAGCTCCGTACCGGGATTCGAACGCAAATCTGGCGAACTGTCCGCTTTTACGCCGCCAACTGCCAGCACCGTCGAATAGGCGGCGGGGTATTTTACAGCTGCCATACTTCCGAGCGTCTGTCCATCATTGCCCGCTGCTGCTACCAGCAGCACCCCTTTGCTCTCTGCATAATTTACAATGTCCTGCATATAAGGAGAATAACGATATAATCCCACAGAGAGCACGACGATCTTGGCCTGCTTGCGCACCGCGTACAAAATCGCTTCGCCCAAATCCTGCTCTGTCCCATCGCCATTATGATCAAGCGCTTTAATCGGCATCAGCTTCGCCTTCCACAAAATGCCGGATACGCCAATGCCATTGTTGCCGGAAGCGGCAATTACTCCGGCCACGCTTGTCCCGTGGCCGTTATTGTCCTCAGGCGGCGTATCCGTGTCGATTAAGTTGATGCCGGGGACTAGATTTTTTTTGAGATCGGGATGGTCGAGATCGATGCCCGTATCGACAATCGCGATCGTCAGCGCGGTTTGCTCGCGCACGGTTTTCCAAGCGGCTAGCGCGCCGATCTGCTTGAGATAGCTTTGCTTCGCAAGCTCGGGATCGCTGGCCGCCGCTGCCTTCGCGGCGGCGGCTGTGAGGGCTGAGGCCTCGCCGTAGGCAGCCTCGGCTGGAGGGCTGTCGTCCGCCTGCTGTGCGGCGGACAGCTCTAAGGCGTGTACCCGTCCATTCGGGTACACGTATTCGACGCCCGGCGTGCTTCGCAGCCGGCGCAGCCATGCTTCGACGTCCGCCGATGCTTCGGCCGGACGTACGACATCGACCGCCGCCTCAGCCTGGCGGCGGATCACGAGCGTCCCGCGCAGCTCAGCTGCTTGCGCGGGGTCGCTCCATTTGAGGAGCCAGCTTTGCGGCGGCTCCTCTTTAGCACTTGAGGCGGCGTCAATGCGCTCCGCCGCCCAAGGCTCTGCGGCGGATACAACGCCGCAAAGCAACATAACCGCCAGCAGCGCAGCAAGCTGGCGGCGCAAACTGCGGAACCTACCATGATTAAACTTCATGTTATTTATTCTGCCTTTGCATTCGTATTTTTCTAGAGCTTTTTATTCTTGCTTTACATTCGTACTTAACATTCGTACCTTATCATCCGCACTTGGCATTCGTAATTACCATTCGTGTAATTCTCGCATTTACATCCGCACTTAACTTCCGCACTTACATTCGTACTTAATTCCGTTTACTTACCCCTACCTACATCATCACTTGGCTTATATTCCCTCGTACCTTATTCTGTCGCTTGCCATTGTATCTGCTAACTCTCTCATTCGCATACCGTTGTATCTGCTAACTCTCCCATTAACTTTCGCGCTTGGAGCAGGCTTGTCCTTGTTCCGGCATAAGATAGCGACCAAAGGCCCAGCTTTCTGATGCCATATTGTTTTCTTACCCTATTGGGTTCCTTCCAATCAGGGTGGTGTTTACTTCATCAGCAAGCCTGGGAACAAGCCCAACACGACAAGTCCGACGGCGCAAATAGCAATGCCTAAAGATGCAGCAAGCGGAAGCGAAAGCGCACGCTCGTCGCTGCCCGTTCTCATGAACATTTGCCGGATGAAGCCAAAATAAGCATACGCGGCAACGAGGCTGCATGCGGCCATGACGCCCAGCAGCCAATATGCCTCTGCCGCAGCGCTGCCCAGCCATATATACACTTTGGCAAAAAAACCACCCGTTAGCGGCAGGCCTGCAAGCGACAGCACGAAAACAGCCATCGCTGCCGCAAGCCAAGGCGACCGATGATACAAACCAGCCAGTCCGCTGAGCTTTCCATGCCCTGTCGCTTCCCGAACAGCTGCCAAAATAGCTGCAGCTCCAAACATCGCCAGCATATACACAGCGAATTGATAGCCGAGCGGTGCGAATAAACTGCTATGAGCGGGTGCAAGACTAAGTGCGACCGGAACAAGCAAATAGCCGCTGTTGATGACGCTCGCCCAGCCTAATAGGTTAGCAGCCTGCTTTTGCCTCAGCATCGCGACTGTGCCCCAAGCAATTTGGCAGGCCGCAATCGCCTGCAAGCCGATATAGGCGCTGTTTAAACCCAATAGCTGGACTATCTCCGTTTCATGGAGCAGATGATACAATGCAGCCGCGGCTGCGCCTTGGCCTGCTACCACCAGAAACATCGCGCCAGCCGTATAAGGAAAGCCCGTGTTTTTACCATTCTCGTTGGACATCCAAATGCTAAATGGCAGAGCCGCCACTTTTACGCCCAAACCGCATGCCATTAGCAAAATGGCCAAGTATACAAGCGAAGCATACGACTGCATATCAGAAATGGATGCCCGAATAGCAGCTAAGTCCATATCGCCAGTCAAGCCATAAATATAAGACATGCCGAACAGCAGCAGGGCAGTTCCAACGCCAGAACGGGCCGAGAAGCGCACTGCCGGGCGCTCAGGCCGAGACAAATGCTTATGCCGCTTGTTCAACGTAGTCAAAACCAGGCTCAATGCCGCCAAACTAAATAGCTCAATTCCCATATAGAGCGTAATAAGATTGGAAGGCGCAAGCAGCAAACGTATGCCAAGCAGCGCAGCAGGAATATATAAATAATCGTTAATACGCTGCTCCCGCTCTTCTCCCAGACTGAGCAGCACCACTACGATAGCTCCCGCAATTGCCAGCAAAAACATGAAGCTTTCCGCATTCAAGCCCAGATAGGGGATTCCCGCGACTCCGCCTGACTGTCTGCCCTTGGCAATCGCTATCGCCGCTTCTGTGCCGTTCGCTGCCATCCGCCATAAGGCCGCTGTAAATACGACGACCAGCCATGGCAGTGTCAACCAGCCTGACGCCAATCCCGCTTGGTGCCACAAGCGAAACCGGAGGCCAGCAGCAAGTGTAATCAGCAGCAAAAGGAGGAGCAGCTCAGGAATTAGCTGCACCGTACCTAACCAAAACTGCGATCCCAGCGCTTCACTATTTGTCATGAGCTTATCCCTCCATCCTGCCTGCCAGCAATTGACTATAAAGCCCCGTAATGCTTTGCTGCACCGTATCGGTCAAAAATGACGGGAAGCAGCCGAGCAGCACGATAAAAGCAAGCAATATAATCATCGGTGCCGCCTCAATAAGGCGGGCATCCTTGAAAGCCGCATGCCGCTCATCAATCGGCCCGAAGCTTACGCTCAGCAGGCCTCGCAGCATATAAGCGGCAGTGAGTACGATTCCCGGTATTGCGGCAGCAGCGAGCCATGGCAGCGAATCGAATAAGCCGAGCAGCGACAGTAAAATCCCGGGAAAGCCAGCCAAGCCGGGAATGCCGATAAGCGACAACCCCGCGGCCATGAGTATGCCGCAAATAAACGGAAGCGAGCGGGCCAAGCCGCCAAGCTCGGAAATTGCCGTTGTTTTAGCTCTCTCCTGCAAGCTGCCGACAACGAGCCATATCAGGGCAAAGCATAAGCTGCCCGCCATGAGCTGAAAGATCGTCCCCTGCAGCCCTGTCTCGTTAAAGGCGGCAATGCCAAGCCAAATGAATCCCATTTGGCTAAGCGAGGCATAAGCAAGCAGCTGCCTCATATCCGTCTGGCGCAGAGCCAGCAAAGCTCCGTACAGAAGCTGAATAATACCGAGAACAGCGAGAGCCGGGGCCATTTTCTCCGCTTGCTCTGGAAACAAAAATACGCCATAGCGCAGCAGTCCATACGCCCCGGCAGCCGGAAGCAGACCCGAAATAATCATCACGACCGGTATTGGTGCGCTGGCCTGCGCTTTCATCAGCCATGTATGAAATGGCAGAAGCGGCATAAACAACCCGAAGCCGATGAGCTGCAAAATAAACAGCGCCATCTTCCCACCTTCGGACAATGGCGCTGCGGCAGCCGCTCTCACATCCGGCACCTCTTGGCTCATTGCCGTCTCTCCTGCAAGCAGTCCACGGGCGATTCCGCCGTATCCTCCGCTGTATACCGCCTGGAGCTGCTCGCCAGCCTTTTCAACACGAAGGCCCGCCGTACAGGTCAAAATGAGAAATACGACAAGCAACAGCATAGAACCTAGCCCTGCCCCAGCCAATAGCCGATTCGCCGTCCGCTCACCGTCCGGATTGCCCCATATGCCCAGCAGAAAATAAAGCGCGACCAGCGCGGCCTGTAAAAATACGATAAACAGCAAAACATCCCTGGCGATAAAAAGCCCCAGCAGTGAAGCTTCCAGCCACAGCAGCCAAAAATAAAACGCTTTGCGCCGCTTCCTAAGCTGAACAGCAGTTACAGCAGCGAGCCCCGTCACCAGCGCGGCGGCAAGCAGCAACGGCAGCGAGAGCCCGTCTACCGCAACCGTGTAGGAAAAGGATAATTTTGCTTCGCTATATACTTGTCCCACAGTTGAAGCAAAAGGGAGCGGGACCTCAATCCACGGATACTGCTCCGTATAAGCGCCGCCCCCTTGCTGTTGATTAAATGTCGCATATAAAAAAGCGGCGAAAAGCAGCGGAAGCAGTGCCGCAAGCACGGCAAGCGTCTGCATCGCTCTTCCTTGACCGGATGGCGTGAGCAGGATAAGCAGCATGCCGGCAGCAGGGGCCAGCCACATTAAAGACAAAAGCGGCAGCTCTGTCAAAAATGCCATTTTACCACTCCCCCTTTGCAGCCATGATGATGATCGTGATGACCAGTCCAAAAATGATCGCTAGTCCCATTCCTCGAATCGTACTGCGAAGGCTCCAGCTAACAGCCAGCCTCCCCATCGCATACAACAGTCGAGCCGCCAGCTGGAGCGGCATGCCCATCGCATGTTCAATCGCCGCTAATGCCTCACCAGCAGCGGCAAACGGCTGCTTGATCGCACTCGCTTTGCCTGCTGCCCATCCAGCAGAAGCATCCTTCAGCTGATTTGGGTCAGAGCGCATCGCGCTCGCCTCACGTTTGTTTTTCAGCCATCCGAGCCAAGCGCCGCCTATAAGGATTGCAGTAGCGGCCAGCATTAATCCTAAGGACATATTGCCTTGCGCGCCAACCGCTTCCCCATCGAGCCATCGTTCAGGCAAGCTGCCCCAGACCAATTGAAAGAAGCTTGAAAGGACAACGATCGCGGCAAGCGCAATTACCGAATAGCTCATAAGGCGCGAACGCTTATGGCCTTGATCAAGCACGGCCGTTGCAGTTGAACGCGGCTTCCCTTCAAATATAAGAAAATACATGCGGGACATGTAAGCCGCGGTCAAAAGCAGTACAAGCATCATCGCAGCCAGCCACAATAGATGCCGCTCTGATGCTTCCGCCCAAATCGACTGCTGCAGCCAAAAGCCCGTGAGCGGGGGAATGCCGCATAAAGCCAGGCCGCCAATGAAAAACGTCCACGCTGCAAGCGGCATTTGCTTGCGCAAACCACCCATGCTCCCTATATCCGCTGTTCCAACTGCCTTCAATAGTTGACCTGCTGCCAGTACAAGCAGCGTTTTGCAAATTGCATGGACCAGCACATAAAGCATGCTGCTTGTGGCGGCCCCTAGGGCGAGCGAAAGCTGAACGATACCTAGCTGGCTGATCGTCGAATAGATCAATATTTTCTTCACATTCCGCTCCATTAGCGCCCTTGCAGCAGCATAGAGCGCTGTCGCAGCGCCAATATAGAGCGCTGCGTCCGTTACGGCTGGAGCCGATTGGAAGATTTCTGTCGTTTTGGACAGAAGCAGCGCTCCTGTCATCATGCCTGCTCCTTGCAGCAGCGCGCTCGCTGGAGCAGGAGCCTGCTCAGCACTGCTCAGCCAAGCGTAGAGCGGAAACTGCGCAGCCATTCCTGCCGCCGCAAGCAGCAGCAAGCTTGCGATCAATGCCGTTATATTTTTCGCAATCGCACCAGATTGCCCTTCAAATACGTTATGTATAGCAGCAAAATCAAGCGCATGCTCCGGCATAAACCAGAACAGCATCAGCGTTGCAAGCAGCAATCCCGCACTCGCTAAACGCATCATTATAAAAGCTTTCTTGGCAGCCGCACGCGCCGCGCTCTTCGCGTACCAGAAACCAAACAATAAAAATAGACTAACGGAGGCAAGCTCCCAGAACAAATAAAACGCCAGTACGTTATCTGCGAGAGTTAGTGCCAGCAGCGAGAAGGTGAATAAGGACATATAACTGTAGAACACCGTCAAGCGTTCATCCTTCTTCATATAACCAGCGGCATAAATATGAACCAATACGCTCAGCAAGCTGACACCTACCAGCAGCAGTGCGCTCATACTGGTAACCTCAAATCCAATTCGCAGCGTAAGGCGATCTATCGAAATCCAGTTAAAGCTATCATTATAATCGACTGCCCTATAGCGGAATCGCTCAATCCATACCAGAAGCGACAACAGCAGCGAGGCAGCAGCGCCTCCTGTTCCAACCCAGGCGCCAGCAGAATGAGACCCTCGGCCAAGCGCCAGCAGGATCAAAAAAGAAGCTAGCGGCAGCAGCGGAATAAGAAAAGCAGCCTCAGCATACATTTGCATCTGCTACGATCACCTCCTGTTTAACTATTATTCATGATTAGAGGTGGTGGAGTCTCGTTTGTATAATACAATTAATACGGCCGCTCCAATTGAAGCCTGCGCGAAAAAAACTACCAAAGGAAGCGTTCGAAGCCCTTCTGCTATTCCTTGCACATATAAGCTTAAAGCAGCAATGTTCAACTGGGCTCCGCATAAAATGATACTTACACACAACAAGGCCACCAATGAATTTCTTTTGACAATTGCCCCGTACACACCAATAGCCATCAGCGTCGCCGCCGTCATCAAATGGGCAGGGAGCAGCGGCATTTCTTCGCCAGAATAGGGCATCTTAACAATGACACACATCAGAATAGCGAGCAAAAACGGAATGCCTGCAGCAGCTGCCATTTCCCGGGAAGCGATTCCAATCGACCGGTTATGCCGGCCTATTTCCGAATGCCTCCTAATTTCTGACCCTAGCAAAATTCCCATTGTTCCCACATATAGAAGTGCCTGAAAAAGCGCAATCAGACCGGCATCCAGCCGGACGAGCAGCCCTGAATTTCCAATAATCGTCAACACTACGCCCAGAGCCAGCCTAGGCAGCATTCTGGCATGAATCATAATGATAGAGCCCGTCACAACAAGGGCCGAATAAAGGAAGAACGCGGTTGTTTCTGCCGTAAACCATCCATTAAACAATGAACCGCACTCTCCCTCTCCTAAGTTTAACACAAAAGGACCGAGCTAATCATAAGCGTCGGTCCTTGTAAAAAAAGGGATTTGCCTCGCCAATGCATGCCTGCTTAACCTGGCGTTATCGTCCCTTTGGCGTCACCTTCAACTATCCGATGAAAAAGGGTTGAATTTTGCTGCTTTTCTAATCTAATAATAGTTACAATTATAACAAATGCTCCCACTACCGTCTATGATGGAGTTTTAGGTGCACCCCTAGCAAAAAGGCCTGCCAAACCGCTGGAAACCGCGATTCGCAAGCCTTTTTCCACTCTACTATTCTGTTATTGGGACGCTCTGGGCCACTATCTGACTCTAGACTCTGTTAATTTGAATTGGCCCACGAGCTGTTGAAGCAGCATTGTAATAGATTCGACATTCGTTGAGGTATGGCGAACGTTGTCCATCTCCACAATCAACTCCTGCACTTGTCCTTCCACATCAGAGGAAACCGAGCGGTTTTGCAAGCTGACTTCGGCAATTTGCTCCATCAGTTTTACCACTTCCTCTACAACCTGCGTTTTGCGCTGATCGTCCGCCTGCGCCGATTGAAGTGTGCGGGCTGCTGCAGCAACGAGATCAGTACCCTCTTCTACAACCTTCGTACCCTCGTCCATTGAATGATAAGCCTGCTCGGCTTCTGAATAAATTTGCCGCGTAATGCCGTGCACTTCCTCTGTCGATTTCTTCGTCAACTCCGCCAGCTTGCGGATTTCGGAAGCAACGACCGCGAAGCCTCGGCCCTGCTCACCAACACGCGCCGCTTCAATAGAAGCATTAAGTGCCAGCAAATTGGTTTGCGACGATATCTCCTCAATCACTTGAAGCACATCGCGAATTTCTTCAACCGTCTTCATGAACTTGCGAATCGTACCGTTCGTATCTTCTACCTTGGTGGAAATATGCTGCATCTTCTCCCCAATGCGGCCAACCTCGCTTTGCGCCACCGCAATTTGCTCGGCCGCTTGGCGCTCCAGTACAGATAGCGTATCGCGCATTTCACCCGCAGCATTTTTTGCCTTGTCGATATCCTTCAACTGGTGACGAATGCTGCCAATCATATGGCCCACCTTGCTGCCTACACGCTCCGTTGACAAGGCGGTATGGGCAGACGACTCATTCATGACGGACTGGCTGCTCAGCACCTCGGCAGCGGTGAGCTTCACCTGCAGCATAATGCCTTCGAGTGAATCGATCATATTGTTAATCCATTTTGCCAGCTCCTGCGTCTCGTCGCAATCGAACTCTTTCGTCGATAGCCGCTGGGTCAAATCACCTTTCCCCTCGGCATTAATGCGAATAAATCGGTTGATCCGCTCTAGATGCCCAGTTACCCGCTGCGATTCCTTGCGCTGCACCGACATCGCAAACAAAACACCGAACAGCAAATTAAATCCGCCAAGCACAGCTGCTGCTCCCCATAGCGGCATATAACCGATGACTAGAGAAGCAAGCAGAAACGTTAGAACGCTTTGCAGCAGCGCTGCATACATTTGCAGCTTGCGCTGCCGCCAGCCAATACTGCGCAGCCGATACACCTCTTCCAGATCGCCCTCGCACATCATCCCCCATAGATCAGGGCAATGCGGCATTCGGAAGGTGACGCCTTTGCCGATGACGGCAATATGGCGATAGTCCGAGTAGCCAGGAAACTGAACGAACAAATTGCTGCCATTGCGAATGGTTCCTGCGACGCCAGGATGCAGCTCTCCCGTTGCTGGATCGGTAAAAACAATTTCCAACTCGGTATGCTCCTTAATCGACACGGTACCCCAGTCTGTCGTTACGCCATCCTTTAAATTTTCGCCATGGGTGAACGTACGGTCCTCAAAGCGGCTGCGGGATAACGCTGTACCGGGTACGATATTACGCTGCAAACTAGGCTCGGCCATAAACAAATAATTATCGCCCGAATCCGGATATACATGTCCTGACTCGCGCTGGATCAAATCGCCCAGCACATCATTAGGCACTCTCCCGCATAAGGTGCCGACACGGCTGCCATTCACAAGCAGCGGCTGCATGAACATAATTGTCATTTTGTCGTGAAAAGAGGAGGTTCGGGCCCCTAGCTTGAGTGTAATTCCGTCTTCGTAAGGACCAAAAAAACAGCGTTTGCCTGCTGAATCGCCTTTTTGGGAAAACTGCATGCCCGGAGACAGCGCGCTGCCCTCTCCATAATGTGTGCCTATATGTGTGGGATAGGTGGAGTGAGCTACATGATTGTGGTTGTCTAGGAGGAACAGCTCCGTAAAATCCATACCCCTCGCATAGGATCGTTCGAGCAAAGGAGCTATCCACTTCTGCTGTTCTTTAGAGAATGCAGCAGCTTGCAATGCGGATAGGCCATCCGATAATTGATTCGACAGGCGCTCCATATGCCCCCAATACTCATCCGCCCATTGCAGCAGCAGCTCTTTGCGAGTATCTGCAACACCTTCGAAAATGTGCTCGACATCTTCCTTAATGCCAGAATTGAGCTTCCATGATACCCACAGTGGAAACCCCGTCCTTGTACCTAGCCAATCAAACATACGCACTCCCCCTATGCCCTTCCTTAATTTTCTTGTATGTAAAGTATATTAACATACATTTGAACCGTTTTCCTAGGAGAATGTTAGCTTTTATAACCAAAAATGTTGATTTAAATGTGATATGAGTGAAAAAAAACCAATCATCTGTACGAATTCCGTACAATTGATTGGTTTACTCATTAAATTGAATGATTAGTTCAAAAGGCTCATTTGATATGGATAAACGAAAATCCGCTTATTTCTTGAAAAAAGCTTTCAAAGCTTGCCAGCGGTTTGCCACTGCCCCGCCTTGCCACTCTGGTGCATCAGCAAGAGCATCGCCCCTTAACAGCGAAGCAGCATTTTGCTGAAAATAGTCCGACCACTCCGTGCCCATAACTTTCTGTATCCGGTCATAAGCTTCCTTCAACCTAAATCCTCTGCGCTCCACATGATGCGCATCAGAGGACACAAGATGAATGAGGCCCGCTTCACACAGCTTCCATGAAGCCCGCTCTACCGTCTTGCCGAAAGCGCCAAGCAAGGAATGGCTCGTCACTTGGCCAAATGCCCCCAAACGAACAAGCTCTGCCAGCCGCTCAGGCTGCTGAATGATGGCTGCGTTCCGCTCTGGATGAGCGATAACCACATGAATGCCAAGCAGTCCAAGCTCATAGACGGTCTGCTCCGTATTTTTCGGAATATGGGAGGATGGCAGCTCCAGCAGCATGTAGGATGAACCCGCTAGCGTCAGCAAGCTTCCTTCCTGAAAGTGGTCGAGCAGCTCCCGGTGCAGCCGAACCTCCTGACCGGCATGTACGACAATCGGAATATTCAGCTCCTGAAGTTGCTTATTGAGCGTACGGGTCAGCTCTTCTACAACTTGAGCCGGATTCACATAACGACCGTTATGGTGATGGGGGGTAGCGATAATGGTTCTGATTCCCTCGGCAGCAGCCGCTCTTGCCAGCGCAAGCGAATCCTCCAGGCGGGCCGCACCATCATCAATACCGGGAAGAATATGTGTATGAATATCAATCATAGTGGGGGCTCCTCTCCTGCTTTTTCATTTACAAAAAACACCGCTAACGCCTCTTACAGGACATTAACGGTGTTTGGGTATCAATTATTATTTTTGCGCTGTGCCAATACGGTTCATTGCACGCTGCAAAGCAAGCTCCGCGCGGCGGAAATCGATCTCATCGCGTTTGGCAGACAGAAGCTGCTCAGCGCGTGCTTTCGCTGCCTTCGCACGATCAAGATCAATATCGGTCGCAAGCTCGGCGCTTTCCGCCAAAATAACGATTTTATCTTTACGAACCTCGATAAAACCACCATTTACAGCAATAACATCAACTTTTCCATCGCGCTTGATTACAACTGGTGCAATACGAAGCTGTGTTACGAGCGGAATGTGGTTTGGCAAAATACCAAGCTCACCTTCAACACCTTTCACACTAATCATATTCGCATTCTCCGCGTACACTTTACGCTCAGGAGTAACGACTTCTACCAAAAAGGTACTCATGTGGATTCCTCCCGCCTTTCGCTACTACAGCGTTTTGGCTTTCTCCACGGCCTCTTCAATCACACCTACATACCGGAAAGCTTCTTCCGGAAGGTCGTCATGTTTGCCCTCGAGAATTTCTTTGAAGCTGCGCACGGATTCTTTAACTGGTACATATTTACCTTTAATGCCTGTGAAAGGCTCGGCAACGTGGAACGGCTGGGACAAGAAGAGTTGAATTTTACGTGCGCGAGCAACGGTCAATTTATCTTCCTCGGACAGCTCATCCATACCAAGAATCGCGATAATATCTTGAAGCTCTTTATAACGCTGAAGAATTTTCTTAACGCCTTGAGCTACATTGTAATGCTCTTCGCCAAGAATATCCGGGCTAAGGATACGGGAAGATGAAGCAAGTGGATCTACCGCTGGGAAAATACCCATCTCGGAAATTTTACGCTCAAGGTTAGTCGTTGCATCCAAGTGGGCAAACGTCGTAGCTGGAGCTGGATCCGTATAGTCATCGGCAGGTACGTAGATCGCTTGGATCGATGTAACCGAGCCTTTTTTCGTTGAAGTAATACGCTCTTGCAGTTGACCCATTTCAGTTGCCAGCGTTGGCTGGTAACCTACTGCGGAAGGCATACGGCCTAGAAGGGCCGAAACCTCGGAGCCTGCTTGTGTGAAACGGAAGATGTTATCGACGAACAGAAGCACGTCTTTGCCTTCCTCATCACGGAAATATTCAGCCATTGTCAGACCCGTTAGAGCTACACGCTGACGTGCGCCTGGCGGCTCGTTCATTTGTCCGAATACCATTGCTGTTTTGCTAAGTACGCCGGAGTCTTTCATCTCGTGGTACAAGTCATTACCCTCACGCGTACGCTCACCAACACCTGCGAATACGGAAATACCGCCGTGCTCTTGTGCGATGTTGTTGATCAGCTCTTGAATCGTTACCGTTTTACCTACGCCCGCGCCGCCGAAGAGACCGATTTTACCGCCTTTTGCGTATGGTGCCAGCAAGTCGATAACTTTAATTCCTGTTTCGAGAATTTCCGATTGTGTCGACAATTCGTCGAAAGCAGGAGCTTCACGGTGAATAGGAAGATTGATTGAAGAAGTAGCATCGCCAGCTTCATCGATCGGTTGTCCTAGTACGTTAAATACACGGCCGAGTGTTGGAGCGCCAACTGGAATCGTGATTGGAGCGCCAGTATCAATGGCTTCAGTACCGCGTACAAGACCGTCCGTTGTGCTCATTGCTACAGCACGAACTTTATTGTCACCGAGGTGAACAGCGACTTCAAGCGTCAGATTAATATCTACACCGCCATTTTCGCCCTTCTTCTCGATTTTGACAGCGTTCAAAATTTCCGGCAGGTTGCCGCGTTCGAACTCTAGATCGACGACCGGACCCATGACGGATACAACGCGTCCTTTTTTCATGGTATTCCCTCCTGGTTCCTTCTTGTTACTAGCCGGCAGAGCAGCCTCTCTCAGGCTTCTGGCGGCGTAGTGTGTTACCTAAGATTGAGCATTTGCTCCTGCAACGATCTCGGAAATTTCCTGTGTGATTGCCGCTTGACGAGCACGGTTGTACGTAAGCGTCAAATTGCTGATCATCTTCGTCGCATTTTTCGTCGCACTGCCCATAGCCGTCATCCGGGCGCCGAACTCACTTGCCTTGCCGTCCAGCAATGCGCTGTAAATAAGCGTCTCCGCATATTTAGGCAGCAATGCCTCCAGCACGCCTTCCGGCGATGGCTCGTATTCGTACGCTGCTGTTGAAGCTGCGCTTCCGTCTACCGATTCAAGCGGCAGCAGGCGCATTTCCGTAGGAATTTGGGTAATGGCATTAACGAATTTATTGTAATACACATACAGCTCGTCAAAAGTGCCGTCGGCAAATTTCTGAACGGCTGTTGAAGCTACGATCTTGATATCTGCAAACGTAGGAGCATCCGGAAGACCCGTTACTTCTTCTACGATCGGCATATTGCGACGGCGGAAATAATCCCGGCCCTTCTTGCCGATGACGAACAATACGAAATCATCGTTCGACTTATGCTTGCTGCGAATCGTGTCCGTTACCTTACGAAGCACGTTGGCGTTGTAGCCGCCTGCCAGACCGCGATCAGACGTGATGACAAGATAACCTGTCTTTTTGATCGGACGGGTTTCCAGCATCGGGTGTTTAACGTCTTTCGTGCCAGCAGCGATGCTTGCCACAACTTCCTTCAGCTTTTCTGAATACGGGCGGGATGCCTGTGCAGCTTCCTGCGCTCTTCTCAGCCTGGAAGCCGCGACCATTTCCATCGCCTTCGTAATCTGCTTCGTATTTTGTTTGCTCTTGATTTCGCGTTTAATATCGCGCATACCTTTAGCCATTTGGTTTCACCCGCCTTTGTTGCCTCGCAGCTCTCCTGTACGCAAGCCCGGATAGAGCCGCACAAGCTATAAGGGATGGCTGCGAAGCCTAATGATTGGTACGAGCAGCATATATAAGAACTTAGAGGAACCTATCGTTCCTCTCAAGCTCCAAAATTAAGCCGATACGGCAAAGCTTTTCTTAAATTTGTTGATCGCATCAACAAGGGCTTTCTCGTTATCAGCAACCAGATCCTTCGTATCGCGGATCGAATTGCCGATTTCCGGGTGATTGGAATCGAGGAACGCCAGGAATTCTTTCTCAAAGCGCAAAATGTCGGCAACCGGAATTTCATCCAGATGACCTTTAACCGCAGAGTAGATCGAGATTACTTGCTTCTCAACCGGCATCGGCTGGTTAACGCCTTGTTTCAGAATTTCCATTGTGCGAGCACCACGGTTTAGACGGGCAAGCGTTGATTTATCAAGGTCGGAACCGAATTGCGAGAACGCTTGAAGCTCACGGTATGCCGCAAGGTCAAGACGGAGCGTACCGGCAACTTTTTTCATCGCTTTAATTTGTGCAGAACCGCCGACACGGGATACCGAGATACCAACGTTAACCGCTGGACGTTGACCGGAGTAGAACAGGTCTGCTTCCAGGAAGATTTGACCGTCAGTAATCGAAATAACGTTCGTCGGGATGTAAGCCGATACGTCAGAAGCTTGAGTCTCGATGAAAGGCAGGGCAGTCAAGGAACCGCCGCCTCTTGCATCGCTCAGCTTAGCTGCGCGCTCAAGCAAACGGGAGTGAAGATAGAATACGTCACCTGGGTAAGCTTCCCGACCCGGTGGACGGCGAAGCAGCAAGGAAAGCTCACGGTATGCTGCCGCTTGTTTCGACAAGTCATCGTAAATAACGAGTACATGCTCGCCTTTGTACATGAAGTATTCGCCCATCGAGCAGCCTGCATAAGGAGCCAGGAACAAGAGTGGAGCTGGCTCGGAAGCGCCCGCAGTTACAACGATTGTATATTCCAAAGCGCCATGACGGCGAAGCGTTTCTACAACGTTAGCAACAGTGGATTGCTTTTGTCCGACAGCGACATAAATACATTTTACGCCATTGCCTTTTTGGTTGATGATCGCATCAATTGCGATAGCTGTTTTACCTGTTTGACGGTCGCCGATAATAAGCTCACGTTGGCCACGGCCAACTGGAACCATTGCGTCGATCGCTTTAATACCTGTTTGCATAGGCTCATGAACCGATTTACGGTCGATAACGCCTGGAGCTGGAGATTCAACCGGACGGGAATGCTTCGTGTTGATTGGACCCTTGCCGTCAAGCGGCTGTCCAAGCGGGTTCACGACGCGGCCCAGCAGCTCTTCGCCAACTGGAACTTCCATGATACGGCCTGTACGTTTTACTTGATCGCCTTCACGAATGTCCTTGTAAGGACCGAGAATAACGACACCGACGTTGCTTTCTTCAAGGTTCAATGCCATGCCGACAACACCGTTGGAGAATTCGAGCAATTCGCCTTGCATCGCATTTTCCAAACCGTGAACGCGAGCGATACCGTCACCGATGCTAATAACGGTGCCAACATCCACGACTTGAATTTCGGATTTATATTGTTCGATCTGCTGCTTAATCAGCGTGCTGATTTCATCAGGTCTGATACTCAATTCGCTCACCCCTATCTACAGTGCTTTAGATTTTAACTGTTTTTCTAACCGTTCAAGCTTGCCGGACAAGCTTCCATCGTAAAGGCGGTCGCCAATGCGGACCTTCACTCCACCCAGTAGGGCAGGCTCTACGACTTGCTCAGCAATAATAGTTTTGCCTGTCAATCCGCCAAACTGTGCTGCAACCTCTGCCAGTTCCGCGTCATTCAAAAGACGAGCTGTATATACCGTCGCATGCGCTTGCTTAAGCACATCGCCTGCGATTTTTGTAAATGCTTCGTAGATTTCCACAATTAGCTCCTGACGCCCGCGCACAAAAACCAGCTCCAGCGTATTCAGCAGCAATTCGGAAATGCTTCCGCCGAAAGCGGCTTTAAGAACAGCCAGCTTCTTCGAAGCATCAATATTCGGATAGCTTAGAAATTTACGGATTTCCAAATCTTCTCCAAGCGTTTGTGCAATAGCTTGCAGCTGCTGCTCTACCTCAGAAATAATGCCGCCTTGCTGTGCAAGCTCGAACAACGCTTTGGCGTAGCGCTTCGCTACCGCTGCGTCCCGGCTCATTTGCCGCTTACTTCTTTCAGGTATTGATTAACAAGCTGCTCTTGCGATTTCTCGTCAACTTGCTTCTCAATGATTTTCGAAGCGATTTGAACGGAAATACCGCCAACTTCAGAACGAAGTGCTGCAATTGCCTTGTTTTTCTCACTTTCGATGTCTTTAAGAGCATCATCTTTCAAGCGCGACGCTTCTGTCTTAGCAGTGTTCACGATCTCATCGGCTTGCTTGCTGCTTGTAACTCTTGATTGCTCAATAATTTCATAAGCCTCTTTACGAGCCTGCTCAAGAGCCGCTTTCTGCTCAACCATTTGCTGCTCAGCTTGCTTACGGCTGGATTCAGCTGTATTCATCTGTTCAAGCACGAGTTGTCTCCGTTTCTCCATAACGCTGAGCAGCGGACCGAATGCGTACTTGTTCAGCAACCAGTACAATACTAGAAAAGCTACTATCGCATATACTGTCGATTCCCAATGCCATCCCATTAAAGACACTCCTTTCCTACCACAAAATTGTCTAAATCACAACGAAGGCGAAGAGGGCTAGGCCTTCCCCGCCAGATGCGTGTTTTGAATTATTTAAAGAATGCAAGGAAGCCGATAACTACGCCGATAATCGGCACAACTTCGACGATACCTACACCGATAAACATTGTTGTTTGCAATTTGCCTTGAAGCTCAGGCTGACGAGCGATACCTTCAACTGTTTTGCTGACGATCATACCGTTACCTACACCTGCGCCAATTGCGGCCAAACCAACTGCCAATGCTGCTGCCAATACTTCCATTTTAAAAATCCTCCTCAATAATATCTCGTTTTGGTTTTGTATTGCTGACCTAGGGGGTAATTAAATCCTAGGCATAAAGCTTAAATTAATGGTCTTCCTCGTGAATTGCAGCCTGTGAAATGTACACCATCGTAAGCATAGTGAACAAGAAAGCCTGAATCGCACCGACAAAGATACTAAATGCTTGCCAAGCAGCGAGGAACGGAGTTCCGATAACTCCCAGCATCAATATGGTCGAGATCAGCACTTCGCCCGCATAAATGTTGGCGAATAGCCGTAGTGCCAAAGTTACTGGCTTCGAGATTGTCTCGATCAAGTTGATCGGCAGAAAAATTGGGAACGGATGGAAATAGTGTTTCACGTAATGCTTGCTGTTCAATCTCACGCCCAGATAATGCACGAGGATGAATACGATCAGCGCCAGACCAGCCGTTACGGAAAGGTCAGCCGTTGGCGATTTCCACCAAGCCAGCTCCAAATGTCCACCCTTCTCCTGAAGCAGCTCCTCTGTAATACCTAGTGCCGGGTAAGCGTGATGGACATCCGTCACGATACCGAAAGGCAAACCAAGCAGGTTGGAGATGAAAATAAACATAATCAACGTCATACCCAAGGAAATGAAAGGCTTGACGCGGTTAAGCGGCATTGCGCTGGAAATCAGATTGTGAACAAATTCGACGACCCATTCCAAAAAGTTTTGCATCTTGGAAGGGTTGTCCACCGATAAATTGCGCACAGCAAGTCTCGCCACAACAAAGGTGATGATGGCGGAAACCGTTATCGCAATAAACGTTGAAATGTCGATCTGTAGCGATCCGAGCTGCCACACCGGAAATTCATGCATGTAAAATTCTCACCCCTTTCCACTAAAGTTTATTTCTATTATGAATATAAGCTGCTACCAGAAGAATAAAAGGCATAACCATACAGCCAATTAATGCGGCTGGCATGCTGAAGTCTTCCGGAAAGCGATAAGCAACCATGGCAACCAGCAGCACCATAGCGATGCGGCTTCCAAGTCCCATACCCATTCTGCGAGAGGTTCCTCCTGCTGCTTTAAGCGTAATCATTTCCACTCTGCGCCTCAGTAAAAACGCATTCATGAAACTCGCTGCAAGACCCAGTAGAAGACCGAGTGCGGCTGTTCGCAAGTTCGGCATAAACGCCCAGACAAGCAGACATACACCCATCACGAAGAGCAGTGACCTTACTGCAGTGTTCATTATTTTATCCATCGGCATCCTCCATTACCTTCTTCACAAGCAGAATGCCTGAGAGAAGACCGACAGCCAGACCGACCAGTATGCCTCCAACCGTCCAACCCGAACCTCCGCCAAAGCGTTTACCGAGCGACGATCCGAGAAAGTACCCTAAAAAGATACAAATAGCGACTTGCAGTCCGAGTCCGCCGACAAGACCTGCGGCAAACAGCGGATTGTCTCTTCTGTTCTTTTTATCCATGGCCCATACCCCTGTCAATCCTCATTTATTTTATCCAAGCGGCGCAAGGTTTGTCAATTGATAATCCTGTATAGTTTTACTGTACAGATTGCCCAAAAGCCAGTCAAATCAAGCCCTCAGAGCCGACAAAACCATACAGTACAACTGTATGCTGTGCATTGCGCCGCTATTTATAAGACCATGTGTAAACTATGAACGTTGTGTGAACGGATCGGGACGCTCAGAATTTCTTCCAAAATGATGCAGCAAAGCTTGCACGATACGTGTCGAAGCTTGTCCATCACCGTATGGATTTGCCGCATGGCTCATCTTTTCATACAAGGAAGCATCGTTCAGCAAGGCGCTGGCCCGGCTGTAAACAACCTCTTCATCCGTACCTACAAGCTCAAGTGTACCCGCCTCAATGCCCTCAGGACGCTCTGTTGTATCGCGCAGCACCAGCGTTGGCACTCCAAACGAAGGAGCTTCCTCCTGCAGGCCGCCGGAATCGGTCAAAATCATGTAGGCATGTGGATAAAAATTGTGGAATTCGAACACATCCAGCGGATCGATAAGCTGAATACGCGGATGTCCGCCGAGAATTTCCGTTGCCGGTTCTTTGACGGCTGGATTCGGGTGAACGGCATACACAATGGCAATATCTTCATGCTCATCGGCAATGCGTTTTACCGCACGGAAAATATTGCGATGAGGCTCGCCCAGCGACTCGCGGCGATGCGCCGTCATCAAAATCATCCGTTTGCCTTTCGCCCAGTCGATAACCGGATGAGCAAAGGAAGGATCAACCGTGTACTGGAATACGTCCGTTGCCGTATTGCCCGTAACATAAATGGTCGATTCCGACTTGTTCTCCTTGAGCAAATTGCTTGCCGACCAAGAGGTTGGAGCAAAATGCACATCGGACAACACGCCTGCAAGCTGGCGGTTCATCTCTTCCGGGTACGGGGACAGCTTATTCCAAGTCCGAAGGCCCGCTTCCACATGGCCAACCTGAATTTGCTTCAGGAAAGCCGCGTAGCTGGCAAGGAACGTCGTCTGCGTGTCGCCATGGACAAGCACGATATCCGGCTTCGCTTCCGTCAAAATCGGATCAAGGCCCTCCAAAACGCGCACAGTCGTTTCCGTTAGCGTCTGGCGGTCCTTCATCACATTCAAATCATAATTTGGCTGGATTTCAAAAAAATCTAGCACCTGATCGAGCATATGACGGTGCTGCGCAGTTACGCAGACGATGGATTCAATATCGTCCGAGTGCTTGTTCAGTTCGAGAACAAGCGGCGCCATCTTAACTGCCTCCGGGCGCGTACCGAAAATAGTCATTACTTTTAATTTGGACAAAACAATTCACTCCTATAATCTGCTTGCGCCAGGCAGGCGCTAATTGGTGCCGAACATGCGGTCGCCCGCGTCGCCAAGACCTGGAACAATATAGCCCTTCTCGTTCAGACACTCATCAAGCGCAGCAATATAAATATCGATGTCCGGGTGCGCTTCCTGTACTGCCTTCACGCCTTCAGGCGCGGCAATTAGACACATCAGCTTAATATGCTCGCAGTCGCGTTTTTTGAGCGCAGTAATAGCCGCGATTGCGGAGCCGCCAGTTGCCAGCATCGGGTCTACAACAACGAGCAGACGATTCGGAGCATCCGTTGGCAGGTTGATATAATATTCCGTTGGCTGGAGCGTTTCATGATCGCGGAACAAGCCGATATGGCCAACCTTCGCAGCAGGAATCAGCTTCAAAATGCCTTCTACCATGCCAAGGCCGGCGCGCAAAATGGGAACAAGCCCCAGCATGCGTCCCGATACGACCTTCGATGGCGTCTCAGCAACCGGCGTCTGTACGGTAATCGTTTCAAGCGGGATGTCCCTTGTAATCTCATATGCCATTAATGTTGCTACTTCATCAACCAGTTCCCGAAAATCTTTCGTATTCGTATCTTTATTCCGAATAAAGGTCAGCTTATGCTGGATTAACGGATGGTCGCAGATGACCAATTTGCTCATGGAGCGTTATTCCTCCTGTGTGATAACTTATTTCTGTATCAGTAGACACAATCCCGTATATTATAGCATTGTAAAAGGCCTGTTGCATCCTGTGATTTTTCTCTTTGAAAAATCGTCCGTTTTTAGCTGCTGCAGCCACCGCCACAGCCTCCACCGCCGTCTCCTCCACTGGAGCCTCCGCAGGAGCTGGATGAATCGCTGCCACTATCATGGCCACCGCTATCATGACCCCCGTCAGAATCATGACGGTCATGTGTGGAGCCCAAGCCGTCACAGCCGTATGTCGAGGAGCCGCTG
Organism: Paenibacillus liaoningensis; assembly: GCF_059609455.1. NCBI lineage: Bacteria > Bacillati > Bacillota > Bacilli > Caryophanales > Paenibacillaceae > Paenibacillus > Paenibacillus liaoningensis. The sequence continues at coordinate 141,414 of NZ_JCAALU010000009.1, read as the reverse complement.
CCATTCGCTTCTCTCTGGGCCTTTGTCTGCGCTGCATTCATCTGCTCGGCAAAATCATTAGGAGATGAAGCGGAGATGGAGTGGAAAATGAGCATGCCGGACAGCATGCCCGTCGCTCCGATTACAGGATCATAGCCGCCCTTCCAGGAGGAAGAGGCGCCTACCGGATAAGGCTTAACTTGCTCATCATCGCTATTATGAAGCTGCGATTTCAAGCGCCACAGCAAATAATCGATCGTCTTCTGCATATCGGGATAGGCCCCAGCGGATTTGGCATTAAACCATTTTTCCGTCAATGCCTGCTCGGATTGCCCGGCAAACTCATCCGCCCAATCGCGAGGAAGCGGCGTCTTAAAAAATGCGCCCCACACCCGTCCGCTTGCCGGCGTTTGCTGGAAAAGCTCGCCGTATACCCAGTCAAACCAGGCCCGGCCATCGACATTTGGGCGCTCATTTTCGGCATGCGGAGCATGATGAATCAGCCCGCCGCAGAAGGCAGTGCAAAACTGCTCGTACTCCCGTGTAAACATGAGCATTTCATGCCAAATGACATCGGCCCTGCTGCTATACATCGGCACGCCGCGCAGCAGGCCGCACATTAGGAAGAAGCGCTTCAGCTCGAAGAAGGTCCATTTCCATTCCTTATCGGACAGACTCGGCAGCTGCTTGAGCACGCGATCCTTAATCCGGCTTTCAAAGTCACTCGTAAGGGCGGCCTCAAGACGTTCAGCAGCTGGACGGGCAGGATGCTCGTAAGGCACGCCTAATGCAAGCGGCGGCTCCTCAGACGGCCATGAAGCTAACGACAAGCTTCGCTTGCCCGGCGAATGGCCAGTATCATTTCTTTTTCGCGAACGATTGGATTGAGTTATGCTTATGATTACCAGGAATACAACAAAAATCAGAACGACAAGAATCGTATTGCTCATGGTTGTACCATCACCCTCCAATTAGCATAGTCTGTACTATTGTAGCATGCCGAATGGATTTTCTGCATATTATATCTACCATAAATGAATAAAAATTCCTTTTAATAACGTGACGACAGCCCTCAAACGCTTGTTTACACGCAAAAATACCGCATAGAGGCCGAGGCCCCATGCGGCATTTTTCAAAAGTTAAAAATTAGTATTTCAATTCTGGATAAAGCGGATATTGCGCAGTCAGATCGCGAACGATTTGACGGGATTTTTCAAGCGTCGCCTCATCCTTTGGATTTTTCAGCGTTACAGCGATCACTTCGCCGATCACTTTCATCGCTTTCTCATCCATGCCGCGCGATGTCGCTGCAGGTGTTCCAAGACGGATACCGCTAGTAATGAACGGGCTAGTTGGATCGAAAGGAATCGCGTTTTTGTTAGCTGTAATACCGATTGAATCCAGTACGTGCTCCGCCTCTTTGCCTGTGATGTTCAGGGAACGCGTGTCGATCAGCATCAGGTGGTTGTCTGTGCCGCCGGATACGATGTTAATGCCTGCTGCAACGAGTGTATCGGAAAGAACCGCCGCATTTTTCACAACATTTTGCGCATACGTCTTGAACGATGGCTGCAAAGCTTCGCCCAGTGCCACTGCTTTAGCAGCAATAACGTGCATCAAAGGACCGCCTTGTGTACCTGGGAATACCGCTTTGTCGATCGCAGCTGCCCACTCTTTACGGCACAGGATCAAGCCGCCGCGAGGACCGCGAAGCGTTTTGTGCGTTGTCGTTGTAACGAAATGCGCATGAGGCACTGGGCTCGGGTGAAGACCAGCAGCTACAAGACCTGCAATATGAGCCATATCTACGAAAAATAGTGCGCCTACATCGTTGGCGATTTTAGCCATTTTTTCGAAATCAATAATGCGCGGGTACGCAGATGCACCAGCTACGATCATGCGAGGGCGGTGCTTGAAGGCCGCTTTGCGAACTTCTTCATAATCAATCGTGAAGGAATCTTCATTTACACCGTAGGCTACGAAGTTGTAAAGCAAGCCGGATGCATTAACCGGGCTGCCGTGCGTCAAGTGGCCGCCATGAGCCAAATTCATGCCCAGTACCGTGTCGCCAGGCTTAAGCGCCGCCAAATAAACAGCCATGTTCGCTTGTGCGCCGGAATGCGGTTGTACGTTGGCATGGTCTGCGCCAAACAGTTCTTTTGCACGATCGCGTGCGATATCTTCCACGATGTCGACATGCTCACAGCCGCCGTAGAAACGTTTGCCTGGGTAGCCTTCTGCATATTTGTTCGTCAAAGCAGAACCCAATGCTTCAAGCACAGCTTCGCTTACGATATTTTCCGATGCGATTAGCTCGATGTTATCGCGTTGACGCTGCAATTCCAGTCCCATTGCTTTCAAAACTTCCGGATCTTGTTTACGTAGATTTTCCATTATAAATGCCTCCTTAGTTGTGTGTGCTTGTTATATAGATAAGGATTAAGCATGATAGACTCGTCAGATATTTGTTCTACGGGTTACATGCTCCATCCGCCAATAATAAAATCTTTATAGAATGCTTGCGATTAATCGCATGTCCCAGCTGATTGCTCCGGAGACAAGACAACAGCATCACGGCTGTCTGCCACACCGTCCAGCTCATACACCGCTCGTACACCGCCAATAAGCTTTGGCCGCGTAACCGCCATCGTGACATGCGCCTCGCCAATGCTGCGAATCGAAGGCCGCACCGGAACCGCCACTCTGCGCAAATGCATACCGATGAAAGTATCGCCGATATCTATTCCAGCATGCGCGGCTACCGTCTCAACGAGACAGGCATCGCTGATATGCCGATACGCATAAGCCGCCATAGAGCCGCCCGCCTTCGGAACGGGAATCGCCGCAACCTGCTCTAGTCCGTAACGTTCAGCCGCTGCACGCTCGATAACGAGCGCGCGGTTCAAATGCTCGCAGCATTGATACACCGGATAAAAACCAATATCGCGGCGCACAGCCTCCACTCCAGCGAAAATTTCCGCAGCAGCTTCCAGCGTGCCTGACGTCCCGATGCGATGGCCCAGCACCTCGCTCGTACTCGTGCCGATGACGAGAAGCTGTCCAGCCCGCAGGCTGCCCGCTGCCGCAAGCTCGCGAACGACCGTCTCTACTGCGCTTGCTATCGCTATCGTTTCCTCGTTTGCTTCCATAGCAGGCGGCCTCCTTGTCTAACTAACCGTATCCATGCAAGCATGGAACAAAGCCTTCTTACTTGTTGATTTAGCTTAAGCGTTATATTTTTGCTCGATTTGGCCTACTTTATGAATGCGTCCCGCATGACGCTCGCCGCCGGAGAATGGCGTGTCCAGCCAAATACGAAGAATTTCCTGTGCAACCCCCGGTCCAATGACCCGCTCGCCCAGTGCAATCACATTCGTATCATTATGCTCGCGCGTCGCTTTGGCGGAAAATAAATCGTGCACCAGCGCGCAGCGGATGCCTTTAACCTTATTAGCGGCAATCGACATGCCAATGCCTGTTCCACAAATGAGAATACCGCGATCCACTTCCCCGTTTGCCACCTTTTCTGCTACAGGCAGTGCATAATCCGGGTAATCGACCGATTGATTGCAGTCGCAACCGAAATCTTCAATTTCGTGACCAAGCGATAGCAGAAATGGTACAATTTCGTCCTTCAGCCGGTAGCCGGCATGATCGGCGCCAATGGCAATTTTCACGTATAAACCTCCTCCAAAGTATGACGATGCTGCACTTGCAATGATACTTGCGGCGCTCGGCACATGAACTCCGCTTCCGCAATTCGGCGCTTTTATTATACCTAAATTTGTCCTAAAAGACGAAAAAAGAGCATGACATGCTCTTCAGCATGCTGCTCTTTGCCCAGGCGACCGGCCGTATGTTCCGATGCTCCACCGTGGTTACCCACTTCCGTCGCCAGTCACATCGGAAACCGTATATCTGTACTCATCATAGCCGAATTTTTGTGAAAAATCAATCGGTTCCGCGCCTAAATTCGCGCTTTTACATTTGCGCTGCCACAACCATTCGCTTATTCCTGCTTTAACCGCAAGAGCAGCTGCTGCAAGCAGCTACGAATTTCCTCGGCGCAGCTTTTGTAATTACCGAGTGTTCCGCCAAACGGGTCTATAATATCAAAGCTTGGTATACGGCGCTCCAACTCCAGCAGACGATTGCGTTCGCCATCCGTCAGCTGCTGTCCCAGCGTCTGCTTCATGTGCAGCTCCGTATACAGCCGCTCCAGTTCCTTAATGTCTGCCAGTACGCCCGTATCTTGATTGACATACTCTTTGAGCGTGTGCGCTTTATCAACGGCTTCTGGGAACCATTGGAGCAGTCCTCTTTTGTGGCTGGCGGTCATCGTCAGTACGAGGTCAGCCCATTTTACCGCTTCTGCTGTCAGCGCGCACGAAGAGCTCTGATGTTCAATGCCATAACCGCGCAGCACCTCTGTCGCATGGCCGGAAACGGCCAAACCGTCAATGGTCGAGATGCCTGCCGAACGCACTTCTACTGCTACACCCTGCTGGCCCACCATATTTTTGAGCATCGCCTCCGCCATCGGAGAACGACAAGTATTTCCCGTACAAATGAACAAAATGTGCTTCACGCCGCATGCCCCTTTCTATGTGTATCAAGCGTAAACGGCTGATGCCATCCTTTGATGGCAAAGCTTCCGTTTCGCGATGAAATATAAGCCTATTTATACATGTAAACTTATAAATTCTTATATTTTCAGAAAATAAACATTATACCGAACACCAGCAGCACCGCGCCGCCGCATGCTTCGCCATAGCCGCCTAGCCTATGGCTGACTCTTCTTCCAAGCAGCAATCCCATAATCGACATTAAGCTGCCAAAAAAACCGAACAGCAGCACCGTCAGCATCAAATCAGCTGCGAACATGCCGAGCGTAACGCCAACGGAAAAAGAATCAGCGCTGACGCCCAGCGCGAACAGCAGCGTTCCCCAAATGGTGCGGTAATCAAAGGCTTGCACATCTTCTCCCCGCAAGGAGCTATAAATCATATGCCCGCCGAGCAGCACCAGCAGTACGCCAGCAGACGCAGTCGCTACATGACCAAGCAAGCCGCTGACGAAGCTCCCAGCGTACATGCCCCCGAGCGGCATAATAATATGAAAAATACCGATAATAACACTTAATCTTATTATATGGAGCCAGCGAATACCGCGCAGCCCAATTCCAATTCCTAGCGAAAAAGCATCCATGCCAAGTGCAACCGCCATAAGCAGCAGTGTAATAAATTGCCCTCCAAGCATATGGCTACTCCACAAAATGATCTCCCCCCACGTCCGCAAACACTCTTAACCCAACATATGCGGCAATGGGGACAAACATACTATAGCTTGTTTAATCGGTCTTGGAGATATTCTTACCCTTGTAAAGCGCCAGGCAAACCGCAAAACTTGAGTCAAAAAATCGCATGACAGGCACGACCGGTATAACCGGCACGAGCTTAATTTTACTAGTGAAAAAATAGTTCGCCGGCTTAAGCTGGTCTTGTCTTATACCTGATGGGTGCGATGACCGGCTGCCTTGAGCAGCCGATTCATAAGTGCGGCTCCGATACCATCTGGCTCGCAGCCTTCTGCCCAAATTCGCTGAACGCCAGCAGCATCAAACTGCCGCAATGCTGCATACAGGCGGTGCGCAGCCTGCTCCAGCTGCTGCCCGCTCCCGTAGGTCAGCACGAGAGCGGAGCCGTCCTCCATAACAGCGGCCTGCTCATCGAATACAAGAACGCCTGCTTTCAGTCCGGCGTTCACGGCTTGCGACACCTGCTCCTGCATATAAGCAACACGATTGGCGGCTGAGCTTCCTTGTACGACGCTTAGCTCGCCCTTCGGTGCATAATGCGTATATTTCATGCCTGGCGAACGTGGCGCAGATAGCTCCTCCACGGCCGACTCAGCTTCCGCAGGTGCGTCAATTTCCGCTTGCGGCGCCGCTTTGCACAGCTGCTCCACCGTTACGCCGCCTGGGCGCAAAATGCGAAGCGCCTGTTCGCCCGTCAGTTCAATGACGGTCGATTCAAGGCCGATGCCTGTAGCGCCGCCGTCGACAATGCCGCTGATCCGGCCGCTGAGGTCTTCAGCCACATGCTCGGCGAGCGTAGGGCTTGGCCTGCCCGAACGATTAGCGCTTGGCGCGGCAACCGGACAGCCCGCAGCTGCAAGGAGGCGCAGCGCCACCGGATGGGAAGGCATCCGAACGCCAACAGTGGATAAGCCAGCCGTTACAAGCGGCGACACCGCTCCCGGCTGAACGGGAAGCACAAGCGTAAGCGGTCCTGGCCACAGCTGCTCCATCAATTGCTTCGCAAGTGCCGAGTAAGGCAGCACCAGCTCATCAAGCTGCGAAATCGTTGCGATGTGAACAATAAGCGGATTATCGGAGGGGCGGCCTTTGGCCTGAAAAATCTGCGCCACCGCCTCCGAGCTGCGAGCATCGGCACCAAGCCCGTATACCGTCTCCGTCGGGAAAGCTACAAGCTCTCCACCGCGAAGCAGTTCTGCTGCTTCCGCGATAGACGCCTCCGCATATTCATCCGTCATGCGCCATACCTTCGTCGTAGTCATCTCTATCCTTCAATCCTTGCTCTGTTATAGTCATCCTTCTAGTCTGTATACTCCCGTAAGTATACCATACGCTTGGATAAAAACGGAGCCAGCAGCATAACCGCAGCCCGCGGATGCTCACTGGCCCAAATCTGGCTATTAGCTGTTGGATGCTAGGGTGTGTATGTAAATCTGAGCAGCTCTGCCACTCCTTGTTCAGAGCTTAATCGTGGCCAATCCCATCTGGCGATTCGAAGCCTGAGAACCGTGGGCCTGAGAACCGAAGCATGCGATTGCTACTGAGACCCCCTGTAGCTCTGTGACTCTTGTTGCTAAGACCATTGTTGCTAAGACCTCATAGCTTGGGAGCTTGAGAGTTCGGGAGTTCGGGAGCTCGGGTGCTTGAGAGCTCGGGAGCTTGGGTGCTTGAGAGCTCGGGTGCTCGGGTGCTCGGGTGCTTGAGAGCTCGGGTGCTCGGGTGCTTGAGAGCTCGGGGCGGGGCGCTCATTTCTTTTTTGAGGACTGAGATTCCGCTATTTTGGCTTTTCAATCCATTTCAAGCCATAAGCGGACAGGAAATCCGCTATCGTCCTCATTTTGTCGTCAAAATGGCTAGTGGCATCGCATTAGCTGCTCCTGAGTCCGCAACCTATGCCTTAACCCGTAATTCTATTAAAATAGCGGCCGCTGTGTCCGCCAAGTCTAACTTTGTACAGGGATTAAAGCTCTGAAATGAAGAGTATCGAGCTGGCTTGTATACACGCCCTAAGCAAACAGGCTTTGCATCCAAGCAATCAGCTTTTGCAGTATTTCCCAAAGGAAAAACTTTGCTTCCGGCGCTTCGCCTTCCGCTTTGCTAGGAGCAGAATCCTGTTTGGCATGGACAACATCGCCAGCATTTTCTTTTTGTGCAGATGCCTTTTCTACAGAAGCTTTCGCTTCTTTCGATTCTGCCTTGCTTGCTGCATTTGCTGCCTCCACCTCGCCATCGGCGGCTACCGCTTCGCCGGAAGCTGCGTCGATGAAGCACAATGGCGGGAACAGCACGCACCACCAGTTCTGCCCCTTGCCTTCGCCTAGCGTAATGAGCAGCGCTTCGTAGTTGCCAGCAGGATATACTTCACTTCCGTACATTTTAGTAGGGAAAGGAACTTGGCCAAGCTCAATGTGAAACGCATAATCAAAACCCCGGCTGCTCAATACTTTGCCAACCAGAAGCTCCATCTCGCCCATATGCTCGCGCATCGTGGCACGAGCTTCTTCTATCGTCTGCGGTCCAGTTACCCAGCTGTTCATTGCCTCGACCACAGCATCACGAACGACACGTTTAACTGCCTGATCGGCAGGAGCGTCGGAATTAGCCAGTATACGGAGCCTGATCGACTCCTCCGGAATATGACTGCCAGCTACAGCGGCATCTACTTTTTGCAGCTCCCAGCTCATTACAAGTACAGCAAGCACCACCATAATAAGAACGACGGATCTACGATAAGAAATACGGGAATAATTGCGGGACATACACAAGCTCCTCTCGATGGCACCCGTCGGTACCTCTGCTTGCGTTCCGGAACGTATCTATCCGTAAGTATGTCCGCGATTCCCGTTCTATAAACCTCAAAACTATTAAATTTTAATAGACAAGCGTAATCGGCCATCGCCGCCCTTTGGCAGTGCTATTCAGTCCGAGAAATAAAAGAACAGTAAGGAAAATATACACTTTCTTATATTTCAAAAATAAACAGCCCTTGCGCTATTTTATTGTGATAGCCCTCTAGCAATTTTCGGAGCTGTTCGCTCCTGCAGGAGCGAACTTGCAGTATGCTGATGCACACTCGCGGCATGCAGAGCACTTGCAGTATACTGATGCACACTCGTGGCATGCAGAGCACTTGCAGTATGCTGATGCACACTCGCGGCATGCAGAAGCAGCATGCAGAAGCAGCATGCCGCAGGTGTGCTTCACAAGGGAGATTATTCATCCTGCCTAGCCGTTGGTACGCACCGCAATAACATGGCGGTCAATGCCGCCATAATCTGTAATCGTCCGTACCTCGTCCCACATATCCGCTTTCCTTAATAGCTCCGCCACCGCTTCCGCTTGGCCCATGCCCAGCTCGAAAGCGACGATGCGCGGCATTTGCCTCAGCAGCGGCAGCTGCTCTACCATGCGGCGGTACGGGTCCAGCCCATCCGCTCCGCCATCCAGCGCGAGGTGCGGCTCGTAATCCCGCACCTCGCGCTGCAGACCCGGGAGGTCATCCGCCGGTATATACGGCGGATTAGATACCAGCACATCGACGCGGAGGTCTACCGCGCCGGGTGCCTGGGCTGCGGCGGCGCCGCCCGTTCCGATGAACGGCGCCAGCAGGTCGCCCTGCACGAACGCCATGCGGCCCGCCGCTCCATGGCGGGCCGCATTCGTGCGGGCGACAGCCAGCGCGTCCGGCGAAAGATCGGACGCGCATACGCGCCAGAGCGGACGCAGCACAGCCAGCGTCACGCCGATGGCGCCGCTGCCCGTACCGACGTCAAGCACCGTCGGCCGCGCAGCCAAGCCCTTAGCCCGGTCAGCCGCTATCGCTGACCCTTCCTCCTGCTCCGCCTGCTCGCTGGCGATATTGCTCGCAGCGGCAACCCCCGCCTCGGCCGCGCCTTCCGCTGGCGCACCCTCTGCTTCCGCCTGTGCCGATTCCGGCCACAGGCGATCCGCCGCCTCAAGCACAGCCTCGACGAGCAGCTCCGTCTCGGGCCGCGGAATCAGCACGGCCGGCGTAACCGCAAACGGCCTGCTGTAGAACCACTGCTCGCCGATGATATATTGCACCGGCTCGCCATTCCCTTTTCGCCGAGTGAGCTCGTCCCATGCCGGAGCCAGCTCGCTCGGAAAAGGATCGCCCCCGTCGCGCAGCAGCTCCATGCGCCCAATTCCCAGCAGATGCTGCAGCAGCAGCTCCGCATTATTGCGCGGTTCCTCGACGCCCTGCCCCGCCAAAAACGAAGAAGCCTGCAAGCAGGCTTCTCTAATGGTACAAGGCAGCAAAACCTTCCACTCCTTGCTATTGTCGCCCATGTATCCAACGTCCCTTTCTTTACTTCCCTAAATGCCCGCCAATAAAACGCATAGCCGCATAAAAGGCAGGGTCTCCAAGCACAGATGCTCGAAAATCCTGCCTCTTCACGCAGCATGCCTGATCTGGCAGCTTACTTGGGAAAGCACTTCAGTTAGTTCAGTTCTCTCTCCATAATGTCGGCTTGCTCAGCAATCGTCAGCGACGAAATAATTTCCGCCATATCGCCGTTCATAACCGAATCCAGCTTATGCAGCGTAAGACCAATACGGTGATCCGTCACACGGCTCTGCGGGAAATTATACGTGCGAATCCGCTCACTGCGGTCGCCCGTTCCGACTTTGCTTTTACGCTCGCCGGCATATTTCGCTTCTTCCTCTTGACGCTGTACATCGACAATACGCGCACGCAATACCTGCAGCGCTTTGGCTTTGTTCTCATTTTGCGATTTGCCGTCTTGGCAAGTTGCCATAATGCCCGTTGGTACGTGAAGCACCCGGACAGCGGATTTTGTCGTATTAACCGACTGGCCGCCTGCGCCGCTGGAGCAGAATGTATCAACCCGGATATCCTTGTCGAAAATCTCAACTTCCACTTCCTCAACCTCCGGCATAACCGAAACGGTCGAAGTGGACGTATGAATACGGCCGCCTGACTCCGTTACTGGAATACGCTGTACCCGATGAGCGCCGCTCTCGAATTTCAGCTTGCTGTAGGCGCCTTTGCCCGTAATCATGAAAATAACCTCTTTAAAGCCGCCCAAGTCATTTTCATTAAAATCCATCAGCTCTACACGCCAGCCTTGCGTATCCGCAAACTTCGTGTACATGCGGTACAGCTCATAAGCGAACAAAGCCGCCTCATCGCCGCCAGCAGCGCCGCGAATTTCCACGATAACGTTTTTGTCATCGTTCGGATCTTTCGGCAGAAGCAAAATTTTAATTTTCTCTTCCAGCTCTTCCTTGCGGTCAGACAGCTCATCAATCTCCATCTTGACCATCTCGCGCATTTCATCATCCAGCTTCTCGCCCTGCATAACCTTCGCATCGTCCAGCTGCTCCGACACTTGTTTATATTCAGTATAAGCTTCATAAGATTGTTGCAGATCGGACTGCTCCTTGGAATATTCCCGCAGACGCTTCGGATCACTTGCTACATCTGGATCACACAGCAGCTCACTCAACTTCTCGTAACGATCAGCCAGTGCTTGTAAACGGTCCAACACCATCATTCACCTCTGTTATCACACTTTGATACTCCATTATAACATATGCGCAGCATTCTATCGACAAGCGAATTACTGCCGCCGCGCCCAGTTTTCTACTTTTCCGCTTGTTAAGTTCGCATACCTAGACGAAGGAGCCTCCGAATCCGCTTAAATAGCAGACCGAAAGCTCCCTCTTCCGTGAAAAATCTAAACGTTAAAGCGGAAATGTATAACATCGCCGTCTTTTACGACATAATCTTTGCCTTCCAGGCGAACCTGGCCACGCTCTTTCGCCACGTTCATCGAACCGGCAGCAGACAAATCGTCAAACGATACGATCTCGGCGCGAATAAAGCCACGCTCAAAATCCGTATGAATAACGCCAGCTGCCTGCGGCGCTTTCGTTCCGCTGCGAATCGTCCAAGCGCGAACTTCCTGCACGCCTGCCGTAAAATACGTATAAAGGCCAAGCAGCTTGTACGCCGCACGAATCAGACGGTTAAGTCCCGACTCCGCAAGGCCAAGCTCCTCAAGGAACATCGCCTTGTCTTCGCCTTCCAGCTCGGCAATTTCTTCCTCAACACGCGCGGAAATGGGCACCACTTCTGCATTTTCAGCAGCAGCGAACTCGCGAACTTTATTAACGAATTCGTTATTGTCCGTGTCAGCAACTTCAGCTTCGCTCACATTGGCTGCATAAAGTACAGGCTTCATTGTCAGTAAATGAAGATCGCGAATGAGCAGCTTCTCATCCTCGGACAGCTCCAGGCTGCGCGCTGGCATATCATTGTAGAGCGCCTCTTTTACACGCTCAAGCACTTCAACCTCTTGCACAACTTTTTTGTCGCCGCCCTTGAGATTTTTGCGGGAGCGCTCGATTTTTTTATCAACGGAATCAATATCCGCCAAAATCAGCTCTAGATTAATCGTCTGAATATCGTCGATCGGGTCGATTTTGCCCGCTACATGCGTAATATTCTCGTCTTGGAAGCAGCGAACGACATGAACAATCGCATCGACTTCACGAATATGTGCCAAAAACTTGTTGCCAAGTCCTTCGCCCTTGCTCGCGCCTGCTACCAGACCGGCAATATCAACAAACTCAAATGCTGTAGGCACGATGCTTTTCGGCACCACAAGCTCAACGAGCCTGTTCAGACGCGGATCCGGCACCTCTACAACACCAACGTTAGGATCAATTGTACAAAAAGGATAGTTAGCGGATTCAGCACCCGCTTGCGTAATTGCATTAAACAAAGTCGATTTGCCGACATTCGGCAAGCCTACGATACCAGCTTTTAAAGCCATGCGTAAAGACACCCCATTTTCCGAAGTAACAAGCTCTCGTCATTATACCCGATGCGTATAAACAATAAAAGGGCGAGTTCGCTTACCCGCTTAGCAAAAGGCTCCTGCTGTGGTGCTGATACACCCCGTTCCAGCCAGCGTTCGGGCAAGAGCATTAAATTAGAATCCGTATTCAAATTCATATTTGCTGTTTATTTCTTCCCATAGCTTTTGTCCGATTTCCGCCGGTTGATCCCCACCCGTTTGTAAAACAGGGTGCATCGAGCCTTCTACTTCAAATTTCCCATTGTTCATATTAAGGATAGCATACTGCCCCATGCTGTTTTTCTTTAAAAAAATAATGTACTTCTGCTGGGATGCCATCTCATTGTAGCCTGCTGCCTTCACTTTGGTTTTTATGCCATCGGCTTCTGTAATGATGCTAACAGGTTCAACGATTTCCATCTGCTTCGCATCTGCCCATTCAGCTGGCTGTTTAATGATTTTAAAAATCTCCACTTGTGACAGGGTATAAAAATCCCGCAACGTTCCATCACTGTAGTAGGCGGAATTCTGGTCACGCTCATCAAAAGAATGTATAGGTGCTCCAATAATAATCAGATCTGCCGCTTGCTCCAAAGCCTTTAATGAGTCATATACCTCATATCGTACAGACATCTCCATTTCCCGCATTTGGTAGATAGAGATATCCGCGGAAACCATGAGCTTTTCCAGTGGCTCCACTTCATTAATATTCGTTATTTGGTAGGAGCTTAGCTTATTTTTGGTTTTATTGGCATTATAGATCGTGACAAAATACCCTCTATAAATCGTAACGCCAAAAGCGCGGTTGCCATCTAATTCAATAATCATCGAATACTGGTCCTTTTTGGCTCTTCTCAGATCAAGCTCATTGGATTTTTTAAATTTCATTTTCGCAAAAACAGCCATGATTTTATCGATTTCTTGCGGGTTCGTTATCCTTTTTTCTTCCCGCTCCGCTGTCGTAGCTGATGATCTGACTAGCTCAATGGCTGTAATATCTGCTTCACCGACTGAATCTAATACGGCTTTTTGAAACGTCGTATATTGCGACGCCATATAGAGCGCAGCTGCAATTACAACAACGATAACCGCAGCTACAAGCCTGATAAGCGTGTTCTTTTTCAAAATAGAAAGCTCCTTCCCTTAAAAATTTATTATGCTTGTACAATTCCGTTTCACAGCCTCCTCATGTCCTTTTTTCACGCATGCTTCAGAACGCTTCGGTCATACTATAGCTGGGGTTACCCGCAGTCAGGAGGTGAAGCGCCGTGGAAAACAACACTCACAAAGGCAATTACAAAGGCACAACGAAAATGCATGCGAAAAATCAGGACATGGCATTCGTAAACGATAACATTAAGGATACGAAATCCGTCTCCAACTTCACAGACAAGAAGAAAAAAACCGACTAACCACCCCTAAACCCATCTATTCTTCCCGTAAAAAAGCATACGGAAGAGCCTCCAGCCACTTAACTGCCTGGCCGAAGGCTCTTCCGTTGTTCATTGCTGCCCTTAGGCAATGCCTCGAATTGCTGAGCAAGGGATAGCCTTTCAGCTCTTAGTTGCGAATCGGTGCTTCCTTCAAATCGGCCCGCGTTTGCAGGTAACGGAAAAATGCCGTCGCCGCCTCGGCCCGCGTCACTTTACGTTCCGGAAGGAAGCTCCCGTCCGACAGAGACATAATGTTGAGGCCGACCACGATTGCCGCTTGGCCTTTTTTCTCTGTTTTGTCCGCATCTTTAAAATTAATATTGAACAGCTGGTCATAATCCGCCAGCGTATTGTAGCCCAATGCCCGCACGATCAGCTCGGCCATTTCCTCACGGTCAACCTCGCCCGCCGGATTAAAGGTGCCGTCGCCAATATCAATCAGATTTTGCTCAAGCGCGCTTTGGACATATACATAATAGCCTGAGCCCGCCGCTACATCGCTAAAAGCCGCACTACCCGATTCAGCATTCGCCATCACAATCGGCCCTCGGCCGCTGTTCATAGCAAGCACTAGCATTTTAATCAATTCGCCGCGTGTCACAATCGCATTTGGACGCACCTTGCCATCCTTCACATCCAGCGCCTTGTAGGCAACCATCAGTTCCAACTGCCGCTGCGCCCAGTGGCCTTCGACATCGAGCGCCTTAGGCTTCTCGAGCGCCGTAACCTCACCACTTTCGTGATTCCGCCATTGCCCGCTTTGGGCATCCAGGAATACGGATTCATCAATCGCAGCCGGCACAAGACGGTAAACAAGCTTCACATCCGTCTTGCTTTCCACCTGCTCGGAATCCAGCTCGCCGGCCGCCAGCATCAGGTTGTATTTATCAATAGGGATCGGCTGGCCTTGCAGGGAATATTCCCGCTCTACATAATAAGTCAGCTCTGTACGATAGTAGGTGAGCCATTTTTCAATCGCTTCCGTTTTTTCAATAACCTTTGGCGCTTGCGCCGGGTAGTTGAAGGAAGCGAGCTGGGCGTCATACATCGTCACTTCATTCGTCCGGGCATCCACATTGACGTTGACCCGATCATAGGACACCGTAGCTCCCTGAATTTTGCGGACAAAGGAAATATAATAGGAATTAATCGTGCCTGCTGGCGCCTCACTGTACTGCTTTGGATCAGGCTTTACAACGTATAGCTGGTCAGCCGCCCAAGAAAGCTGCTTTTTCACCGTATCGGTTGCAATCTTCTCCGCCTGCTCGTAAGTTAATGAAGGCTTTACCGAAGTATCCCCGCCATCGTAAGAATAGGCATAATAACTGCGAATAATCCCCGTCTTGCTGTCCACAGTGGCCGATACAGAGCCGGTCTCTCTAGATCCGCTCTTCATCGTCCAATTGAGGTTCCAATACGATTCGTTATGGCCTGTTGTATCGTCGTTGTACTCATTGTAGCTCGAATTGGACAGCACAGCGCCTGTTGGCAGCTTGAAAGAAGACTCTACAAGCGCAATCGCCTGTTTGTCCGTCATATTGCCTGCTTTGGGCGCTTCGCCAAGCGCTGCTGGAGCAATTGGAGTAGCGGATACGCTGCTTGTCTGATCGTACAGCTTCTTAATCAGCGAGCCATCTAGTGCATCTATCGCCAGACTGCCCATCTCGTAGCTAAGCATTGGGGAACGCTGGCCTTGCGGGCTATAAGGCACAATGTATTGCAGCTCGGGCTGGGCAAGCTCACGGAGCTTGGCATTAGCCTCAGCTAGCGTAATGCGCGAGTCTGCTTTTGGAAACTGCAGCGTGTCATCCCATTGCAATTTATAATTAGTAATATGGCCTTCACTATCCACATCGAGTTCAATATAGTTGTCTACATAAGGAATATCATTAATGATTCGGTCATAGCGAATTTTATGGACAACCTCGCCTGTCAGTGGGGGAAGCACCTGGGCCCCGTATTCGGGATTGTAGCGCACCTGGTCTGCGTACGAAGCAGCAATTTGCTTCATGAAGGAAGCAGCAATATCCTGAGCAGCCGAACGCTCTACCTTGAGCGGATACGTCGGCTTGGAGCTGGCATTTTCTAAATAGGAGCTAAAAGCAAGCAACTGGCCGCCGTCAGCATCAATTTGCACATAAATGCTGCCCTTATGCTTGCCATTCACTTTCTTGACGAAATCAAGCCCCCACACATTGCGTTTGCCCTGCGCCAGCACAGTGACCGCCAAAGACGCGCCCTGCAGCGTATATTCCTTTGGAATGCTCACAAGCTCGCGCGCAAGCTTCTCAGCCTTATCCTTTGAAACCGATACATTCTCAGCAGCTTCCATGGAGCCCTCCCCGGAAATACGGTCTGCCAGATTAGCCTGGCGATCAATCGTCACGTTCGCTCCGTTTGCAAAAGCGGCGGTAGGCACACTGCTTGTTATCGCGACCAACGCAACAAATGCAATCAACCTTTTTTTGCTTCCCATCTCCTGCTTCCCCCTCCAATACATTCCTGAATATCCTATAGACGCCCAAGCTTTGAGGGAAGTTGCGTCTTTTGAAAGAATTTTTGCACAATAAAAAAAGAAGCCGCACACCGATGAACCATCGGCGATGCAGCTTCCCTTCATTGAATCAATGTGCGACCAAAGGTCTTACAGTTGATTGCTGATTTTTGCTTTCAAAGCATCTTTGCTTTGCAGACCTACCATTTTGTCAACGGGCTGTCCGTCTTTGAACAAAATAAGGGTTGGAATGCTCATTACGCCGAATTGCGAAGCCAGTTCAGGCTCTTCATCGACATTGATTTTTGCAATTGTAGCTTGGCCTGCAAGCTCAGTTGCCAATTCTTCAACGATTGGAAGCTGCATTTTGCAAGGTCCGCACCAAGGTGCCCAGAAATCCACCAGAGATACGCCGCTCTCTACGTTAGATGAAAAGTTGTCTTTCGTTAATGCTACTGCCATTTCAATCATCCTCTCCAGCTGTGTTGTATGATAAGGGAATACCCCTCACACCGTCTTTATAATCAGTTGCCTATTCACACGCATGAATCTGGCCAAGCACATCTTGAATTGTCGTGTGACTGAAATGAGCTTCAAGCTGCTTCTCCGCCTCACAAAAAATCCGGAACATCACTTGGTTCATATTGGAGCCAACGACGCACTCCATGCCCGGATCGCCCGAGCACCAGCTTGGAATAAGCGAACCTTGCGCCATCACTCGGTAAACATCGGCAAGCGTTACTACTCTCGGATCAATCGTCAGCCGATAGCCGCCTCCCGATCCTTCGCGCGTATCCACATAACCGCTGCGGCGCAAGCCGCTCATCACCTTGCGAACGCGGGCTGAATGAGTGCCTACGTTGACGGCAATCATCTCGCTGCTCGCCATGTTTTCCGGCAAATGAGCTAAATATACAAGACTGTGTACGGCAATTGTAAATTCGCTGTTCAATGTGAACGGCCTCCCTGTTTAGTACTGTAATTTTATCAATTACAGTTCAAACTGTCAATAGTCCGTTCCCGCTAATATTCATCATTAGGATGCGATGACTCTTCATCTATTATGCACGGGCCGTCCAGCCTACCTCTAAAAATTGAAATTCATCGGATTGGAGCCATAACGACGGCCTTCGTTTAACCCATCAATCGCCGCAACCTCCGCTTCCGTCAATTCAAAATCAAACACATCGCCATTTTCGACAATACGCTCTTTTCGAACGGATTTCGGAATTGTAATGACGCCTTTTTGCAGATCCCAGCGGATGACGACTTGCGCCGGGCTTTTGCCGTATTTGCCAGCCAGTTCCTGAAGCAGCGGCACGTCTAAATTCCCTTGCATGAGCGGGCTCCAAGCCTCAAGCTGGATGCCCTGCTCGCGGCAGAAGCTTTGCAGCTCCGGCTGTGTCAGCAGCGGATGGAACTCCACCTGATTGACCATCGGCTTAATTTCGCAGCCCGGCAGCAGCTCGTCGAAATGCGGCAGAAGAAAATTGCTTACGCCGATGGCCCGAACATAACCATCCTTATAAAGCTTTTCCAGCGCGCGATACGTTTCCGTAAATTTGCCGGCTACTGGCCAATGGACTAAATACAAATCTATGATATCCAGCCCTAGACGCTTGCGGCTAGCTTCGAATGCTTGCAGTGTCGTCTCATAGCCTTGGTCCCGGTTCCATACCTTCGTCGTAATGAACAGCTCGTCCCTCGCAATTCCACTTTCGACAATGGCACGCCCTACGCCCGTTTCATTGTTGTAAGCGCTTGCTGTATCGATGCTGCGATACCCTGCTTCTATGGCGTAACGCACAGCGTGCTCAACCTCATCACCTTCTTTCGACAAGTATACGCCAAGCCCCAGCCGCGGCATTTGCACCCCATTATGCAGCGTCGTTACTTCTGTGCTAATTGCAGCTTTAGTCATCTTTGTTCCTCCTGTTCTTTTTTAAAATATAAGCTTGTATAAGTTTCACACTTATCATTAGGCTTATATTTCTCGGAATGAAACGCGCCGCGCCGCCAAAGGACGGCGACAGCCGTTTCGCCTTGAGAAAAGTGATGAACGATAGCAGTAAAACTATTTTCCACAAAATAGTAACAACAAAAGACGGGTGGGTCAACCTATTCCTTTGACTGCATTTATGCAGAAGTAACCTATTTGCTGGATATATCCACTCATTTGAAGCGTGCTTAACCTAATGGTATATAAATCAAAGTCGACCTGCTACTCCTTGCCTGGCGCTCTTTCAAGGCCAAACTCATTTGACGATTTTAGTTTGAGACAGCAGCAAGCAATTCTGCTTAGACCATAGTTACAGAGACCACTGTGGCTGAGAACATGAAGCTCGGGACGCGTTTTCCTTTTTGGAGGACTGAGGAGCCGCTATTCTGGATTTTGCTGCGATTTTGGACCAGAAGCGGACAGGAAATCCGTTATTACCTTAAAAATAACGTTAAAATGGGTTACGGCAGCTCATTAGCGGCTCCTGTGTCCGCTGACTTCGCCATAACCCATGGTTCTGATGAAATAGCTGCTCCTGTGTCCGCCAAATCTTCCTTGTACAGGTAGTTCCCCCGAAGCAAAGAGCATGAAGCAATAAACGTAAAACAGCAGCAAGCTCTTCCCTCAGGGATATCGAGCCTTGCCGCTGTTTTTTTACGTTTGTAATTAACCCTTATTCGCCCCGCCAAAGCTAAAGCCTTGGGACATAAAGCGTTGGCCGAACACATAAAGCGCGACCGCAGGGATCGTGTAAATGATTGAGAAGGCAGCCAGCTTGCCATATTGCACAATGCCATTTTGCCCAAAATACTGGTAAATGGTAACGGCAGCAGGAAGCTTCTGCGGGCTTTGCAGCAAAATGAATGGCACGAGGAAGTTCCCCCAGCTGCCGGCAAAGGCGAAAATACCGACTGTGAAAATACCTGGCAGCATCAGTGGCGCAACAACTAGGCGAAGCGTCGTCCAAATGGACGCGCCATCCACCCAAGCAGCCTCCTCCAGCTCCAAAGGCACGGAATCCATGAAGTTTTTCATCATCCAGATGGAATATGGCAGCGCGGATGCGGCCAAGAACAAAATGGTGAAAAACAAGGAATCCTGAATTTGCATGTACAGGAAAAATTGATAAACCGGAACCATAACTGCCGTAATCGGCAAGCCTGTTGCGAACAGGATCACATACATGAACGGACGTTTATACCGCAGCTGATAACGTGACAGCGGATAAGAAGCTAGCCCTGCCGCCGCTACAACAAGCAGTGCTTGTCCAAGAGCCAGCAGCAAGCCATTGCCGAAAGAGCGCTGATTGTCAGAGCTCGCTAGTGTAGACGTATAATTGCTTAGCGTTACCTCATCCGGCACCTTCAAAGCAAGGGTAGCTGCTCCATCGAACGAAGCCAATACGAGCCACAGCATTGGAAGCAGGAACAATAAAGCGATAAAACTCAAAATAATATAAGGAAGCACCCGGCCGACCATAAACCGATTCATTCTGGGGCGCTTGCGTACGTTGCTGCTCATTTTCGCGTCCTCCTTTTAATAAACCATTATCCAAGCTTTGCGCATGGCTTACAGCTTCACTTTAAGAAGCTTCATATACAACAGACTGGCAACAATACCGATCAACAGCAGAACAAGCGAAATAGCTGTGCCGTAGCCAAGCTGATAGTTGACGAAGGCCTGATGATACATATAGATTGGCAGCGTCTCCGTTGCATTTCCCGGACCGCCACCTGTCAACGCATAAATAAGCGTGAAGGAGCCTAATGTTTGAAGCGTTACGAGTACCATATTCGTTACAACAGAACCGCTAATCATTGGAATGGTAATACGGATAAGTCTCTGCCAAGCCGAAGCGCCATCAATCATGGCTGCTTCCTCAACCTCTTTAGGCACGTCGCCTAGTGCAGCCTGGAATACCATCATCGAGAAGGCTGTTCCATGCCATACGTTTGCAATAATAACGGATACCATCGGGAATGTGTACAGCCAAGCAATAGGCTCAAAGCCTATGCCTTGAATGAATGCATTAGCCGTTCCCGTATCATTCAGAAAAGCAAACCATACAAATGCGCATACCACTTCTGGCGCGACCCAGCCCGAGATGACGATGGAGCCGACTACGCTGCGGAATACGCGGTTTCTACCATTCATTAGAAAGGCAATAAGAAAGCCCATAACTTGCTGGCCAATAACGGCCGAGAAAATGAGGAAGAGGATGGTGTTGCCTACAGAAGTGCGGAATGTCGCATCCTGAAACATATTCGTGAAGTTTTGGAACCCGACAAACTGCGTATTCGCTGCTGCGGCCCCTGTCAAAGCCATATTCGTAAACGCGAAATAAAAAGTTAATACTGCCGGCACGAAGAAAAAGAGTAAAAGCAGCAGCCAGCTAGGCGATAAGAATAGCGCTGCTCTCCACTGTTCACTGCCGTTCCCTTTCCTTTTCGCTTTGGGAAATCGCGAGTTTATCGCTTCCATCTGGTATCCTCCTGACTGAATTTGAAAAAGACAAGCCGATTGTCATTAAGCAACAATCGGCTTCCCAGCTGTGTGCTACTTCGTCGCTACTTTATCAGCGCCGACTGTTCTTTCTACGCTTTTTGCATATTCTTTCATGGCAGCTTCAGGCGCAAGAGATCCCGATGCCACTTTTTCAACCATTTCTTGAATGGAAGTCGATACTGCCGGGTAATTCGCATTAGTAGGACGAACATGTGTGTACGTAATAAATTCAGCAGCTACGCCATACAGCGTACCAGGCTGGCCCGTGTATTCAGTATCAGCCGCAACGTCGGTACGAGGCGTTAGAGCGCCGTCCAGCATAGCGAACTCTTTGTTGTGCTGTTCATTAGTTGCCATTTTAATAAATTCAAAGCCTAGCTCTTTTTCAGTGGATTTCGCACCAACGCTAAGCGTCCAGCCGCCAGACATCGAAGTGAAGCCAGGCTCTTGACCTTTCTCTGTCGGCATTTTCACGTAGCCATATACATCAAGCGCTTCCGGCCACGGCTTGCTGCCGCTTGCCGACCAGTTGCCTGTCAACCAGTTGCCATTCAAGACAATTGCGACCTTCTGATTCGGCATCAGATCGGTCTCCAGTACTTGACCTGCTTGTGCAGTCAGTACTTGCGACATTTTCGGCCCCATGCCCTCGGAGTAGATGGTGTGAATGAAATTCAGCGAGCTCAAAATGCCCGGGCTTTGCGTAACCCACTTGCCATCTTCATAAAGCGTGTCGTCTGTTCCATAAAGCAGCATTTCGAACGTTTGCATCGTCGTTGCTTCTTGGCCTGCTTTACCAGAGTTCATCCAGAAAGGAATAATGTCTGGCAGCTTGGATTTAATCGTGCGGGAAGCGCTCAGCACTTCGTCCCAGCTCTTAGGCTCCCAAGGCACAGGCAGTCCTGCTTTCTTGAACAGCTCTTTGTTGTAATACAAGCCGCGAACGTCAGTGGAGAAAGGTACGCCATACACTTTGCTGTCCGTGGCTGTTACAGCCGCTTTAATACCTTCGTTGAATTTGCCCCAATCTTCCCATGAATCCACAGCAAGCGGCTCAAGGTAGCCGGCCTCGCTGTCGGCATTAATCATGAAGGAATCTTCAGCAAGCACCTCAGGCGCCGTTTTCCCATCCATCATGAGCAGTGGAATTTTAGTTGCATATTGCGAGCCTTCAATTGGCTGCAGCTCAACGGTAACGCCAGGATTGGCTTTTTCAAAATCCGCCTTCACGCTAGTCAGCCACTTGCCCCAGTTGTCCGTCTCATTCCATTTGCCATAAGCGACTTTAACTGTCTTTGTCGCTCCTGCTGCGGAAGTTGCTTCTGCACCCTCCGAGCCATTTGTGCCTGCATTTCCCGAACATGCTGCTGTGAATACAGTTAAAGCTGCAACCGTACCTGCCAGAATTGTTTTTTTACCTGCCATCTTGATCGCTCCCCTTATTGTCCGTCTGTTACGCTTATTATTTGTTCCTATATTGAACGAGCATTCATGCTCGATGGAACCTTAAAGCCGCAATACGTCAAAATCAATTCGCTAAACAAGGCATTGGCCCAAGAAAACCATTCGCGCGTATACTCGCTAGGATCATCTTTATGAAAGCCTTCATGCAGAAAATCAGTTCCGGCATCCGTGCTCTCCAGCACGTTCAGCAGCCGCTCAACCTCTGCCTCATCTTGTGAAGTCAGCGCTTGCATAGCCAGTGAAATGTGCCAAATATAGTTTTCCGGAGTATGAGGGCTGCCAATTCCTTGCGCCGCCGTACCTACGAAGTAATAAGGATTATCCTCGCTAAGAACGAAGCGTCTCGTATTCAAATAGATCGGATCATCCAGCTTGCAACAGCCGAGATAAGGCAACGACAGCAAGCTTGGCACATTCGCATCATCCATCAGGTTGTAGCTGCCAAGGCCATCTGTTTCGTAAGCGAAAATTTTGCCGAACTGCTCATGCTCGACTGTCGCATACTGCTCAATGCCGGATTGAATTTCATGGCGGAGAGCAGCCGCTTGCTTCGCCAGCTCTTGATGGCCAAGCACTTCCACCGCAATTTCAGCCATATAATCCAGCACAACAACAGCAAACATGTTCGATGGAATAAGATAGCCGTAGTCGCAAGCATCGTCACTTGGGCGGAAGCCTGACCAGGTCATGCCAGTGACTGCGCTTGGCGTGCCTTTGCCTTCATTCAGCAGCGTATCCGACTGCGGACAATCCGTTCTTTGGAAACGGTAGCTCGACTGCCCATCGTGATTCTGCTCCGTCCTCCACACCCGCAAAATGCTGAAGCATGCTTCACTGAATGCCTCATCCAAATGCGCCGTAGTTCCCGTTGTCTTCCACAGCAGATAAGCAAGCTGGATCGGATAGCAGAGCGAGTCAATTTCATATTTGCGCTCCCATAGCCAAGGACTCATTTCCGTTAAATCGTTTTGATGCCCCTTGCTATTGGCATGCTCATTAAACGCATTAGCATAAGGGTCCTGCAATATATGTTGAATTTGCCGTTTGACAACGCCTTCAATTAAACGTGCCATCTCTGCATCTTCATTCGCTAAAATTAAGTACGGACGAACCTGAGCTGCTGAATCTCGCAGCCACATCGCTGGAATATCGCCCGTAATGACGAAAATAGCACCGTCAGGCTGAGGCTTCAACGTCGTCGTTAACGTATTGGAGAAACAGTTTGCAAACATCCGGGCCAGCTTCGTACGCGAACCGAGCTTCCCTTCTACTTCCTGGATCAACGACTGCACCGATGTCGGCAGCGTTTCCATTACTTCAGTCATTTCAAGCATCCCTTTCTATATAAGCGCTTTCAAGTTGTTTATGTACCGATATTAATCTATATTTCATGGTATGTCAATATACTATGTTATATTATTTAAAAACAAATAGCATGTTAATTGTTTGCTAGGCAAACCCCCTATTCATGTCCTTAAATTATAATAAAAGATAAGCACAAAGCCCTTGCTGTCTCAATTGACAGAAGGGCTTTATCTCTATACTTGCATTCAGTTTCTCACGCGAGCTTAAAAAATATGCAAAGCACGCTTAAACCGCCCAGCAGCACGCTTGCTTATTGTGGGGCGGGCCCTGTCGATTTGCCTTGGACAAGCTTTACTTGCAGCGATATTTTGCTAGGGAGCGTAGCGCCCTGGATCAGTTCCAGCACATTATTGACAGCGAGGCGGCCAATTTCTTTCTCATTCTGCTCCAAATGCGTAAATGGATACAGCGCCGACGTGCTCTGCGGGCTGTCAAAGCAAATAATCGAAATTTGCTGCGGAATTTGCAGACCCATCTTCTCTACCGCTTCCTTCGCTATGAGCGCCAGCTCATATTCCATCGCAAACAATGCGGTAATCCGCGGATGCTCGCGCAGCATCTGCTGAATGATTTTCACATATTTATCGATGAGGTGGCTGCTGGAATTGTCATTGGACGTCCAGTTCATATCGGTCAGCCAAGACGAGCGATCCAGCAAAATGCCGCCTTCAGCATGCGCCTGCACAAACCCTTCAATCCGTTCCTCAATGGCCACATTGTCCGTCACCCGCGAAGCAAGCAGTCCAATATGGCGATGGCCGTAGTTAAACAAATGCTGGACACCCAATCGCGCCGCTTCTACGTTGTCTGAGCTGATGGCCGTTGTATCCGTCCATTTCAAATAACGGTCTACCAGCACATGCGGGAATTTGTCGATGACCAGCTTTAAAATTTCCGGGCTGAAGTTTTGACCGCGCGTCGGATATATGATCAGGCCATCTACGCCGTATTGGCGCAGCATCTGAATCGCCTTCTCTTCTACATCTGGCTGGGAAAAAGAGATGCGCAGCATCAAATAAACGCCGAGCGCCTGCGCCGTCCGCTCCATCTCCGACAGCATTTCCTTGCCGTAGCTATCGCTGAAATCCTCCATGATGAGCCCTAATACAATCTGCTGTGTGCGCACAGAAGCAATTGCCTGAGCTGCCTGATCTTGCGCAGGCGGAGCTTCGCCCTGCTCCTGAATTGCATGCTCGATGACGAACGAGCCGCGGCCCGGCTGACGCATAATATAGCCGTCTTGAACGAGCATATCCAGTGCTTTCTTGGAGGTAATTCGGCTGACTGAAAATTCCTCCATCAGCTCCTTCTCCGAAGGGATGCGGTCACCGACCGTATAATCTCCGATTTGGATCTTTTCGCGCAGCATAAGATACATTTGTTCATATCTAGGCTTTAAAGCGTTCATGCCTTCCATTATACATTCACCTTCAGCATCTATTTGGTCGTACCGGGACGATGTCATGATTATACATATCCACCTAGTATACTATGTCATGTCATTTCTGGAAAGCTTATAATGCCGCTTCCGGCAAATGCGAGCTTATCCTCCAGCCCTTTGAATAAATCTGTCATGGCAGCGGGAGGACCCGGAATATATATAGCTTGAACGGATAATCTGTGCAGAACTCGGAGGTGCATAAGATGGGGCTGCTGTGGCGGCGGTGGGTTGCCATCAGAACCGAAAGCGGTTCTAGGGCGGATATCATTGACCGATTGGAGGCTCATTTGAAGGCAAGCGGCATTAAGGCAAAAATTACACTGGAAGGCAATTTGAAACGGCTTCATGTACTTAAGAAGGACGTTGAAGCCGCTCAGCAACAGCTGGACGCTTTCGACTCCGAACCTTAAGCACAGGCGCGGGCCGGGCACGCATTATCTATGCGGCTGCCCGGCCGCGCACAGCTATCTGGAGGAAGCACGCACCCAGCGATAGCCTTTGCGCACACCATTCATGACCCACTCAGGCACGGGCATAGAATGCTTGGATAGAAACGGCATATAAATCCGGTTGTACGCTTTTTTCAAATCATCCCACATCATGCAAGGCTCTTCTTTAAGAAAATCGGATACGTCTACGACAAGGCCGCGGTCATCGCTGGATACCATGACATTTTTGCCATGAACATCATGCGGAAACAGTCCCTGCTCCCGAGCGTAATCCAAAGCGGCATCAATTTCCGCAATAATGCGGTCCTCAATGATCACACCCTCAAGCACACACTTATACAGCGTCTTCCCTTCAAGCCTGCGCAGCATCAAATATTCCAGCCCATTGCTTGTGGAAGCATGGTAGCAGGTCGAATATGCAGGGTGATCGCCCAAACGGCGATAAACTTCCCGCTCCGCTTCCCAGCCTTCTCTGCCCGGCGCATACACCTTCACCGCTATATCCTGCGCATCCTGATGGACGAATACGCCAGCGTAATTGCCCGCTCCAAGCAGCTCCCAGCCTTCCGGCAATACATCCACTTGAATGGGCTCGCCATGGTTAATGCTTTGGAGCCTCACTCCTTCAAGCAGCGTTCGTTCTGTCATCTCAATCCATTTCTTCAGCCGTTTCTCTTCCATGCACTATGCCTGCCTCTCTCGCCATGTCTATACTCTATTCTATTATTTTAAATCGGAAACGGCGAAAAGAAAAGAAGAGCGACACAGGTTCGCCCTCCTTCTTTAGGTTTATTGTCTACTTTTATCCATATCGCAACTATTAACCTACCAGCTTGAGACCAATGACGCTTCCAATAATCATGAGGACGAAGAAGATTTTACGCCAGTCGCGCGATTCTTTGAAAAAAATCATCCCCAGAATAACGCTGCCGACTGAGCCGATTCCCGTCCAAATGCCGTAAGCGGTACTGATTGGAATGTCCTGAAGCGACCGCGACAGGAAGTAGAAGCTGATGAAGCCGAAAATAATGGCTCCAACCGTTCCTCTCCATCGTTTAAAGCCGTCCGACAGCTTCATGAATGTTACGCCGCCGACCTCGCCAAGGCCGGAAATAATTAAAAAGATCCATGCCATCTTATTTTCCGCCCCTTCCCTGCACGACCGGTGCTGCCTGTGCCGCTTGCGCACTCTGCTCGACCTCTGCATTCGCCGCCTGCTCTTCCTTAGGCTTCTCACTGGATACGAGCTTAAGCCCGATAATGCCGATGATCAGCGTACCGACCAGCAGCAGGCGTTTAATATCCGCAGACTCGCCTAATACCAAAATGCCGAATACGACCGTACCAGCCGTACCAATTCCGGTAAATACCGCATAAGCTGTGCCTATTTCCAGCAATTGCATCGAACGGGCGAACAGCACAAAGCTAATAACAATTAAAATAACAGTAATGACGCTTACTAGCGGGTCTGTAAATCCTTTCGAATATTTAAGACCGAAGGTCCAAAATACCTCAAATATGCCCCCGAATATGACATAAAGCCAAGCCTTCATCATAAAAACCCCTCTCTGTACCCTCCGTTAAATCCACCTTGCTTAATCTGTCGTCCAGCTCTTCATTAGCATTTCCCAAACGACTTGCTTGCGTGAAACAAACACCGACTGCTCATATATCTGGTTGGCGACCAGCAAGCCATCAAGCAGCGTATAAAAAACCGCAATCATATGATCCACTTCCTGCTTAGAAAAAATGCCCGATTGCTGCCCCTCCACGAGCAGCGCACCAACTACAGCATCCACCCGCTGCTCGTGCGCCAAAAAATCAACGCGGAACTGCTGCTGCAAATGTTTAGGCGGCACCATCATCATTCGTTTCAAAAACCACTGCCCGACCGTCAAATGCGGGAAATCCGTGAAAAAATCATACACCTCGCGCAGCCGCTCGATAACTGGCTTGCCTTGCGACTGCCCGATAAGCGCATCAAACTTCATGCCCTCTTCCGCCATCACGTCAGCGCAAAGCTCTAAAAACAGCTGCTCCTTTGACGCAAAATGAGCATATATAGAAGGTGTCTTAATCTGGACCGCCTTGGCGATATCAGACATGCACGTTCCTTCATAGCCATATTCCGTGAAAACCGTCAGAGCCGCCTGCTTCAGACGCTCTGCCGTAGCTCGCGGCACACGCTCTTGTTTTTCCGCCATCGCAATCTCCCCTTTTCAATCGGCAATGATTTTGCCTAACGAACGTTAGTTAGAATCATGTTATTGTAAAATGCCCTAGCTAAAAAGTCAAGACTCCTTCGGAAAGCCGAATTCCCGGGGGCCAATAAAAATAAACCACCTCTGCCGCATGGAAGCGACAAAGGTGGTTTATTTTTATTTGTAGGTGACACGGGATAATTACGTCTTAGGTTAAGTTTACAGCTTCGCTACGCTAACTGCGATTTTCTCCATTTGCGCTTCAGTCAACGCTTTATCTGGGGAGCTAATCGTAATCGTGCGGTCATCGAGCTGGAAGCTCAGCATTGGCAGGTCGCTCGGCGTATACCATTTCGCTTTTACCCCGTTCGACAGCACGACCTCCTTGCTTTCATAACCATCCGAGTAGTCTCTTGGAGATACATTGACGTTCATATGCTTGAAAATCACACTAACGCCGTCGCCCCCGGCAAACGATTTGACAAAAGCATCTCCGGCTGCCATCTGCTTAGGCGCATATGCCGTTTCAAAGCCATCAAATGCAGCAAAATCCTTCTTAATGAGTTTGATTTGCGCATCGCTGTATTTGACCTCTACATATTGCTCCGATGCTTGCTGCCCTTTGCCAATTAGCACCTGATTATTTTTCGAATCATATTGAATCGGTGTATCAAGTGCTCCCGCTAGCGAGCGGACAGGCAAATACATTTTATTCTGATACATAATTGGCGAAAGCTTATGGCCGTTCTCGTCTTTGAGGGTATAAGCAGCTCCATCGACTTTAATACTAATATTGCCGTTCAAATATGCTGAGATTTTTTGGAGGCTCGCTCCAGCATATACGCCCGCTGCGCCCGTCAACGTCATTCCGACAACTACCAGCGATACGATTCCTTTTTTCATGTTGTTTTTCATTTTTATAATCTCCTTTTGAATACTCCGTTTTTTTGTTTTATCTCTATTTTTTATAATTTCAATAACTGGACGCTCTAGCTGGACGTTGCTGCTGTCCCTCCTTGTTTGCCGCTGCTGCGTCCTACCTGATGAATACAGTATATAAAGCGAATATCTCAAGACTATGTCCAGCTTGTATCTAACTTGTAAATAATATTCCCCAATTCCAACACGAATGAAAGCCTTAGCAGGCAGCAAAAAAACAGCATCGATTCATTACGACATTTTGGCGCCGTGAATCTCTGCTGTTTTCCATTTTTCATTATTCATTTAAAAAATCAACCGGTCACCCGGGCTCAGCGAATACACGCCCTTATAGCCCTCTTCCTCCAACACTTCAAGCAATTGATCGGTTCTTGGCTTAACGGCATGCGCCAGCACGACAGAGCGGCTAGGCACCCGCTTCATCATCTGCCTGACATCCGGCAAGCCTTGGTGCACCTTATAGCGGATATGCTGCACCTGAATTGGGAAGTCAGAGGCATGGCACCCGCTGCTGTCGCTGCTGCCAACACTGCTTCGCAGCGCCATTTCGCCATAAGAACCTGCGGCAAGATGTCCGGTCAGCAATACGGCATGGCGGGCGGCGCCCGAAAGCTGCTCATAATACCACCGTGCAACTTCGGACTGCATCATGCCATCATTCGTAAAAATCAGGGCGCTGCCCTTGCGAGCAAGCGTCTTTAGCCGCTCCTCTTCATTGGCGACAATCGTAAGCCTGCCATTCGCCAGCAGCGCCTCCATACGGGCCAGCGCTCCGTCGCCCAGCCATTCCGACAGCGCAGCCAGCTGGTGGAGCGGCTCCATCAGCGCCCGCTCCACAATAAGCTGCGCCTCGGGGAAACGCTCGCTCGCCCATACCAACAGCTCCTGCCCTCTCCCGCTTGTCGGCACCGGATACAGCACCGAGCCCTGCGCCCGCAGCACTTCCTCGGTCGCCCGCTCCAACTCCGCCAGCCGAACCGCCTGCGAATCCGGGTTCGCCCCGTAAGCCGCATCGATGATCGCAAGATCGGCGATGCGCCCTGTCTCAGAGATAGAGCGGCGGGCGGCATCCGCCTCATCGCCGCCCTCGCAAATCGCTCCCAGCAGCGGTTCGTCTGTCGCAAGCAGACCCGATTCAGCCGTATAATCGCCTGAAAAATAAACCAGCTTGCCATGCCAATCGAGCGCCAGCCAAACGGCGCCTGGCAAATGCCCGCTGCGGCCCCATTTTATGCGCAGCCCGGGGAACACGCTGCTCCATTCATCTGCGATGGATCGCTCCTCCAAATAGGCATAGCGGATAGCCGCAATATGCTCATCCCCATAAGGGAGCTCGGCGGCCTGCGAGCGGGCATAACGGCTCCACGCCTGATAATAACCCGGAAGCTGCTGCGCCGTCACGCGGCTCGTCCATACTTCACCTTCATAGCCGTGCTTATACAGCAGCGGCAGCGCCATGGAATGATCCTCATGCGCATGCGATAAAAATACCGCTTTAAGCTGCGGAATCACCTCTGGACTAATGAGCGGATATTGTCCTCCGCTTTCTTTTTTCCCGCCGCAATCCAGCAAAACCGCTTCGTCTTTATATTGCAGCAAATAGCTGGAGCGGCCGTGCTCGCCCGCTCCACCCCAAATGGTCAGTTGCATCATCAGCTATTCCACTTTCTGTTGTGAGCTAAAAACATTCATCGCCAGCAGCAGCACCGTCGTGACGCCAACCGAGATAACAGCCATCGCCATCCCCATCGACACCTCTCCCTGCTCAAACTGGGCAAAAATATACGTCGCCGACGTTTTCATCGACGGCGGCAGGACGAGCAGCGAAGCCACCAGCTCCCGATTGGATATCGTGAACGTCATCATCCAGCCCGCCAGCATGCCGGGCAGCAGCAGCGGCAGCAAAATCCGCCGCAGCACATAAAGCCTGCGTCCGCCAAACACTTGTCCCGCCTGCAGCAGCATCGGGTCGATTTGCCCGTAGCTCGCTTTCACATATTGCACGGTATAAGGCAGGAACAAAATAACATATGTCAGCACGACCATGCCGTACGTATTGTAAAGCGGAATCGGCATCCACTTCGCATTCCATAACAATATCAATCCTACAACGATGACGATGCCAGGTACCGTATTCGGCAGCAAGCTGAACAGATCGACCAGCTTCTGCCCCGGCGTACGCGAGCGCTGCACCGTCAAGGCAAACCACGTGCCCAGCACGACAGCAATCGTGGAGGCGACAATCGACAGGCCGAAGCTGTTAAGCAGCGCATCCAGACTGGAAGAGCCTGGCGTAAGCAGCTCCACATAATGCTGGAGCGTCAAATTGTCCCATGCGAGGCCTACGCCGCGCAGCTTCAAGAGCGATGCCGTAATAATCGAAAAATACGGAATACCGATAGAGGCAAGGAGCAGTACCCCAATGTACAGCGAGCACAATATCCGGCCCCAGCGGCTCATCTTCGCTGTCTGCTTGATAGCGCCCTTGCCGCCGACTAAACGATACGAGTAGCGGCTGCTAATCGTGCTTTGGATATACCACATCACAAGACAAGCCGCGAGCAGCACCGAAGCAAGTGAAGTCGCCTTGCCAAAATCAATCGGCCAGCTGGAAATATATTTATGGATTTCCGAGGTCATAACGTAAAAGCCGATTTTGCGCCCGAAGGTGGCGGGCGTGCCAAATTCGGCAATCGTTTTTACAAAAATGAGCAGGCTGCCCATGACGTAGCTTGACAGCAGCAGTGGCAGAACGATGCGCCGCAAGCGGTACAGAAAGCCGCCGCCATGCACCGCCGCCGCTTCCTCCATGCTGCCGCCGATTTGCAGCAGTGCATTGCGCAGCAGCAAATACAGAAACGGAAATAAATGCAGGCTCATAATTGCCACCATGCCGCCAAAACTGAAGAAGGCAGGCGTGATTGCTGAGGATGCCGGGATGAACTGCTCCATATAGCCATTCGTCTGCATGAACAGCATCCAGCCCATCGACCCGATGTAGGGCGGCGTCATGAAGGGGATCAGCAGCACAATATCCAGCCACTTGTGGCGGCGCAGCGGCGTCTTCGCCATGATCCAAGCCAGCGGGAAAGCTAGCACCGTCGTAGCCGCGATGACGCATAGTCCGAGCCAAATCGAATTGAACAGCACCTCGCTAAGCTCGCTTTGCCTAATGATTTGCAGCGGAGCAAGCAAATCCAGCTTCTGGTCCGTATATAAGCTCGTGCCGAATACGATCAGCAGCGGCGCGAGCACCAGCATGCCGAGAAGCGCCAGCGCCAGTCCCATGCCGAGCCAAACATAGTTTTTGAATAAAGAGGATTGCATCGTCAGACCACCCGTCTATTACCTGTTTATTGCTTGTATTGCTTGTGTATTGCCTGTCTATTGGCCTTTCCTATAGCTTGCCTATTGCCAGCACCGCCCGATACCTAATGCCTTAAGGCAGCAGATATCAGGCGGCTGGTGTTCGCTTTATTTAAACAATTGGGTAAACTTCGTCGTTACGCTGTCGCTATTTTCGTTCATCCACTGCCAGTTCACGTTGAAGGTAGGAATTTCGTCCACACTTGCGCGATCCTTCGCTTCCACATCCGAGCGGCCTGGGAGCAAATACGCGCCAGTAACCATTTGCTGAGCATCATCGGAAAGCAGATAATCGATAAAAGCTTTGGCATTGTCGGCGTTTTTGGTCGTGCCGACAATAGCAGCCGGACGCGGGCTAATGACGCTGCCCTCTTTTGGATAAACAATATCCACCGGCTCGCCAGCCGCTTTCGCTTTGTACGCCATGTAATCGACGCCGGCAGCTACAACGGATTTCGCTCCTGTAATGACTGGATCAAGCGCCTCTTGATTCGCTCCTGCCATCGCTACGCCGTTTTGCTTGTAGCTTTCGAAAAGCGACCAGCCGCTATCGCCCGATGCGCTCAAATAGCCGGAAATAAAATCAAGTGCGGAGCCAGACAAGGATGGATCTGGAATGTTGACCTTGCCATTCCACTCCGGCTTAGCCAGATCCGCCCATGAAGCTGGAGGCGTCTGTACAAGCTTAGTATTATACACAATGCCAAGGGCAGAGGCGCTGTAGCTGAAATATTGTCCGTCTTTATCCGACCAGTCGGCAATTAGCTTGTCCGCATTAGCCGCTTCCGGGTAGCTCATCAGCATGCCTTCCTCTTTCAGTCCTTGCATCGCTGGAAGCGACGCCAGTACAAGCACATCAACCGCTGGATTCGATTTTTCCGCTTCCATGCGGGCCAGAATTTTGCCCGTTGTGCCTTGGAACATTTCAACCTTCACGCCGGTCTTCGCTTCAAAGCCTTCCTTAATTTTGTTCGCAAGCCCTTCTGGTCCTGCGCTGTATACAACTACGCTGCCGCTCAGTTTAACCTCTGTTTGCTGCTGCTGCTCTGCTGCTGCAGATGCGGCTGGTGCCGAAGGTGACGCAGACGCCTCACTGCTTGCTTGTCCATTGCTTGCTGCTGCTCCACAGCCTGCCAAGCTGACTCCCATAAATGCGGTTAAAGCAAGCATCATGCCTTTTTTAGCTAATTTCATTGGTAGGGCCTCCCGATTGTTCTCATTTTTTTATTTGTCAAAACATGTAACCCACTCGTTTAGGACACCACTTCATGCACATGCTCCGGCGAGGCGTAAACCTGCACCTTATCACCAACGAGCAGCCTCGACGGAGAGTAGGCCGTCCAAATGCCCAGATTCTCCTGCATCTCAAGCTCTACCTCATAGCGGTCGCCCATGTAGCTGGCATGCCGCACCTCCGCCTCAAAGCGGTGGTCCTCCGCATCCGCCTCCCGAAAGCGCACATGCTCCGGCCGCAGCATCCACTTGTCCTTCATCAGCCAATTCGACTTGCCGATGAATCGGGCGACGAACGGATGCTCCGGGGCGCTGTATATTTGCTCCGGCGTCCCCTGCTGCAAAATTTCGCCGCCTTGCAGCACGACAACCTCATCCGACATGCTCATCGCCTCCGTCTGGTCATGTGTGACGTAAAGCGCCGTCACGCCTGCTTCCTTCACCAGATGGAGCAGCTCCGCCCGCATCTCATCGCGAAGCAGCGCATCCAGTGCGCTGAGCGGCTCGTCGAACAGCACAAGCTGCGGCTTCATAACGATCGCTCTCGCAAATGCGACGCGCTGCTGCTGTCCGCCCGACAGTTGATGCGGATAACGCTTCTCCATGCCCCCAAGACGGACGGTCTGGAGCGCGCCCAGCACCGCTTCCTGTAGTCCAGCCTTCATGCCGGCAGCACGGAGGCCGAAGGCGACATTTTCAAACACCGTCATATGCGGCCAAAGCGCAAAGTCTTGAAAAACCATTCCGAACTGCCTTTGATGAGCCGGCCTATTAATCCGCTTCACTTTGGAATAGTAGCACTCTCCATTCACATGAATCTCGCCGCCATCCGGCGTTTCAAGTCCTGCGAGCATTCGCAGCAGCGTCGTTTTGCCACAGCCTGACGGGCCAAGCAGCGTCGTAAAGCTGCCTTTGGCAATCGATAAGCTGGAAGGCCGCAGCGCGTGAACAGCGCCGAAAGACTTTTCCAAATGATTCATTACGATATGTCCCATATGCATTAACCTGCCTGTCTATTAAATGACTGGCGGAGCAGGCAGCCGAGGCTTCCTTGTCCGCTAGGCTTTAAGCTTGACCTCAGTATAGCCTCCGACTATTCGTTGTTTATTTGAGCTGTGTAAATGAAAGATTAACTTTTTAGTGGATTTGTTTTAACATTCATCGAATTTTTCTATGCTACTTTTATAAGTATCCGATAGTAGGAGGCAACCGCCTGTGAATTTATTGAAGCTGAAAATTATTGAGCTGCTCGACAAGCATAAGAAAATTACCCCTGTTGCCCACGAGCTGGATCTCAAGCAGCCGACCATTACCTATCATATGAAAAGCCTGGAGCAGGAAATGGGCGTCAAGCTGTTCGAGGCGCGGGCGGATAAAATGCTGCTGACCGCACCCGGCAAGGCGCTGCTTCATTATGCGGTGCGCATCAATAAGCTGGCGCAGGAAGCCGAGCGCGTCGTTATGGAATATGGCAGCCTGGCCCGCGGAAAGCTGACCATTGGAGCGAGCTACGTCCCGGCTACCTATGTGCTGCCGGAGGTGCTGAGCAATTTTTCCAAACACCATCCGGGCATTGAAATTTCCGTGCTGGTGAAGCCAGCGCCTATTATTAAGGAAAAGCTGTGGAGCCATGACATCCATCTTGGCCTCATCTCCTCCGAGCCGTTCGAGCAGCCCTCCTTGTCCACCCATAGCATTTGCGAAGATGAGCTGGTCGTTATTTTTGCTCCTAATCATCATCTCGCAGCTTATGAGACGCTTAATCCGGGTCTTATTGCTACGGCCAATTTTGTGCTTCATGGCGAGCAGTCCAGTACGCGGGAAATGACGACGAGATGGCTGAACAATCACCGCATTGACCTCATTGGGCCGATTGAGCTTGATTCGATTGAAGCCATCAAGCAGACGGTGCAGCAGGGCGGACATATTGCTTTTATTTCGGAGCTTTCCGTACAGGAGGAGGTTCGAAAGGGACAGCTGCTTATGCGGAAAATCCCCAATACCCGTTTTCAGCGCTCGATTTATTGCTGCTATAACAAGGATCGCTATGACTCCCGGCTGACCGAACAATTTATTGATACCCTCCATAGAAGCTTTAAAAATTCTCCGACACCATCCATTAATTATTGGAAAAATTAACATAATCCGTTTCCATGCTTGATTCCTCGCGAACAATGGCTCCCTAAAGTAAAGGTTGTAGGTCCATTATGAAGAGGAGATGAGATAATGAAACATTGGTTAACGAAAGCAGGAACGATGGTTTTGAGTGCGACGCTGCTGCTGTCGGCATTCCAGGCACCGGACACCGTACAGGCAAAAAAGCAGGAAGCGAATATGGTCCCATCCTATGAGGTCAAGCTGCTGCTGGATTCTACGCAGGTATTGAACAGCAATTTGACGCTGAGTTCCGCTGTTGCCTCCCAGTTCAATCTGACTACTTCGAGACAAACCAATGTGGAATATTTCGATACCAACAGTCTTGGTCTGGATGATGCAGGCTGGAACGCACGTTTTCGCAAAAAAGAGGATAAAAACAACTACGAGCTCACATACAAAAAACGCTATGCTGTGCAAAATGGCAATATTGACGCGGCGCTGACGCTTGCAAACACAGAAGGCTTTGACATTACGGATGACAATTACAAAGCGGAGATTGATTGGGGCTACAGCAAGCAGACGCTCAGCATGTCCGTCGATAAAAAGGTAAGCCAATCGCTAAACGGCGCGCTCGGACTTCCATCCGAGTCAGCCGCCCGCCAAATGCTGCTCGACGAGCTGCCAGGCAAGCTGAAAAACTGGGGGACAAGCAATTGGGGCAAGACGCAGCTGCAAAACTCGCGTGCATACGGCCCTATCCTCACAACGAAGCACACAGGCACTTGGAATGGCCTTGAGGTAGACGTTGAAATTTGGCCAATCCGCAATGCTGCCGGTACAGGCATTGAGCCAATCGTGGAAATTTCCTTCAAAACAGATGAATACAGCGTCGCTAATACGAACCGTACCGCACTCATTAACAGCTTGAACAACCTCGGCTGGCTCGTGCCGGCAGATGGACTGAAAACGCAGCTTGTATTGGAACGTTATTAAGACCGCAGCTCTAAAATGAACGCAAAGAAGACCGTATAGCCGCCTGATGAAACAGGCCGGTTATACGGTCTTCTTGTTCATGAATCTATTCAATGATCGGCTCACTAAGCAAAGTGAAGTGGACTGGTTAGGCTCCGATTATACTTCCATGATGATCGGAAGAATCATCGGCTTTCTTTTCGTTTGCTCATATAAGAATCGTCCGAGCGCGTCTTTTACATTAGATTTTAGCGTCGTCCATTGGTTGACATTATCGCTAATTGATTTAGTAATGGTGCGGGATACGATGCGGCCTGCTTCGTCGAGCAGACCTTCCGATTCACGTACATAGACGAAACCGCGCGAAATAATATCCGGACCTGATTTAATCGTTTTGTCCTGCTTGCTGATCGTTACTACGACAACGAGAATGCCGTCCTGCGACAAATGCTTGCGATCGCGCAATACAATATTGCCGACATCGCCAATACCTAGGCCATCGATATACGTATTGCCTGACGAAACTTTGCCCGCTTTGCGTGCTTGGCCATTCGCAATCTCGACCACCTCGCCGTTATCGACAAGGAAAATATTTTCCTTCGCAACGCCTACTGCTTCAGCAAGCTTCTTGTGGTGAAGCTGCATCCTGTATTCGCCGTGAATCGGAATAAAATATTTCGGAGCCATCAGGTGAAGCATCAGCTTCAGCTCTTCTTGGCTGGCATGGCCAGATACGTGCATGCCTGTAGCAGCGCCCTGACCGTAGATCACGTTCGCTCCAAGGCGGAACAGCTCGTCTACAGTACGGCCAATGCTCCGCTCGTTGCCTGGAATCGGCGTTGCGGAAATGATGACCGTATCTCCCTCCAGAATTTCAATCTGGCGGTGATTGGAACGCGCCATGCGCGTAAGCGCCGACATCGGCTCGCCTTGGCTGCCCGTGCACAAAATGACGACCTGATTGTCAGCATAACGGTTCACTTCATTCGTTTCAATAAGCATCCCGTCTGGAATATTCAAATAGCCTAGCTCAGAAGCAATCGTAATCATATTGACCATGCTGCGGCCAATAATCGCCAGCTTGCGGTTCGTTGCGACACCCGCGTCGATAACTTGCTGCAAACGGTATACGTTCGATGCGAACGTCGATACGATAACACGGCGCTCTGCTTTGCGGAAAGCGTCTATGAAGTTCGCTCCGACGTTTCTTTCCGAAGGCGTAAAGCCCGGACGCTCTGCATTTGTACTCTCCGATAGAAGCGCCAGCACGCCCTTGCGGCCAATTTCAGCCATGCGGTGAAGATCAGCATGGTGATCATTAACCGGCGTCTGATCAAACTTGAAGTCGCCTGTGTGTACAACGACACCTTCAGGCGTATCCAGTACAACACCGAGGGAATCTGGAATACTGTGGTTCGTACGGAAAAAGCTTGCAGTTAGCGTCCCGAATTTCAGCTCGGATTCCGCATGAATCAGATGTCTTTCCGTTGCGCCAAGCAGGCCAGCTTCCTTCAGCTTGCCTTCGATCAGTCCCATTGTCAGACGACTTGCGTAGACAGGCAGGCTAAGCTGCTTCAAAATATAAGGTAATCCACCGATGTGGTCTTCATGGCCGTGCGTAATAAGCAGCGCTCTGACCTTGTCCTTGTTCTCGATTAAATAAGAAATGTCCGGCACGATAATAT
This sequence comes from Paenibacillus liaoningensis, assembly GCF_059609455.1. Taxonomy (NCBI): domain Bacteria; kingdom Bacillati; phylum Bacillota; class Bacilli; order Caryophanales; family Paenibacillaceae; genus Paenibacillus; species Paenibacillus liaoningensis. The sequence continues at coordinate 103,627 of NZ_JCAALU010000009.1, read as the reverse complement.
CGATGCCCAGCAGCTCTTCATCGGGAAACTTGGAACCGCAATCAATGACAATAATATCGTTAGCGTATTGTACTGCGTACATATTTTTCCCAATTTCACCTACGCCGCCCAAGGCAAAAATGGATAGTTTGTTTTCTGTTCTGTTATTCAAAATAATCCTCCTATTTTATAAGACTGACGACGATTAATATACATCAAACTAAAAAGATCCGAACCAGTCACTTGTCACCATTATAGCACGAAAATTTAATAAAAAGGAAATAGGCTTATTCGCCTTTTATTCCTTGTTCATTCGACCCAAAATGTAAAGCAAGCCTTTAACAAACATTCCCATAAAAGCCGATGCGGCCACCGTGCATAAATTCAGCCCGTGAATATAAATAACGAGCAAACCTCTGGATGTCACTTCATCGGATAAAGGGAACAATAGCCCCAGCCCATACGTTAAAATGACCGTAACGGGTACCCAAAGCACCGGAATAAATAGCGGAAAATACCAATAGCGACCGCTAAAGCTTCGAACGATGGTTATCGTATAAAGTACGCCAATCAGGACCAGCAAGGTAATTACGCCATTCAAAACCGTCATGCTGTACGCTGTCGCATAATACAAAGTATTGCCGATTAACGAGAAAATTAAGCTAAGAAGTATTACCCTCCGCATAGCAGGGCCGAACGACGAGCGATTTTCCTCAGTCATTACGACTTTACAATATCAGCGATTACGTTAAGAAAAACATCCATTTCCTCATCCGTACCAATACTTACCCGCAAATATTGATCAATGCGAGGCTGCTTGAAATACCGAACGAGTACGCCCTGCTCGCGCAGCTTTTGAAAAAGGTGCTCCGCCGCTTGGTCAGGGTGAGAAATGAATAGAAAATTGGCTGTGGAATCGGTCACGACAAAGCCGAGTTCCCGCAGACGCACAGCCGTCTGATCTCTAGTCTGATTCACTTTGGCCGTAATCTCCTGGAAATAATCATCATCTTCTATAGCGGCAACAGCACCTGCAAGCGCTAAGCGGTCGATTGTATAGGAGTTGAATGAATTTTTCACACGATTAAGGCCGTCGATAAGCTCCTCGCTTCCGATTGCCCAGCCTACCCGCAAGCCGGCAAGCGAACGCGACTTCGATAACGTCTGAATGACGAGCACATTCGGATAATCACAAACTAGCTTAACGGCCGATTCGCCGCCGAAATCAATATAAGCTTCGTCAATGATGACGACTTGGTCGCGGTTATGCTCAAGTATCGAGCGGAACTCGTCAACTGGAACAAGCATCGCTGTCGGAGCATTCGGGTTCGGAATGACAATGCCGCCATTTTCACGCATATTAAATTGCTCCAGCGGCATACGGAACTGCTCATCCAGTTGAATTAAATCCGCCTGCAGCCCGTAAAACTCGGCATACACTTTATAGAAGCTGTATGTAATATCGGCAAACAGCACCGGCTTTGCAGGATCGAAGAATGCTGCGAAAGCAAACGCCAGCACCTCATCGGAGCCATTGCCTACAAAAACCTGGCTCGGGGAAACTTTAAAATAAGCAGCCAGCGACTGCACCAGCGCTCCGCTCGTCGGATCAGGGTATAAGCGCAAATCCTCATTAGCCGCCGCTTGGATCGCCTCGATCACCTTCGGTGAAGGCGGATATGGGTTTTCATTCGTGTTGAGTTTAATGTATTGCTTATCCTTTGGCTGTTCGCCCGGCACATAAGGTACTAGCGATGCCGCAAGTGGGCTCCAGAACTTACTCATGAGTCAAGCTCCCTTCTTTTCGATTAACGGCCCCTGCCGTTTGTCCGCTTTATTCATCCTCATTCAGCATAAAACATTTTGATGCCGAATGCATCCACTAATTTGCGATTATGCCAATGACTAAAAAAGGCAATACAAGAATCATTACAAGTACGATTATAGCTACCGTAATAATTAATGAAACGCCAAGTGCGCGCCAAGCCGAAAACTGATGGGCCTCGCCGACCGCATGCAGCATAATAATGAACACCCATATGCTCAAGACAATTTTGATAATAGCGAACAGCAGGCTAAGAGTCATCAGCACGCCGCCTGGAAGGTCAAGCCCTGAGGCCAGTCCACCCGAATATACAAGCGTATCGGTAAAGCTCCCTCTTCCTAATAGCACAAACTGCGGAATCCAAAGCAGTCCGATTAATACGGAAGGCGCCAAAACGCCACGGGCAAATGCAATGTACATCTGATGCCTGGTGGCAGTGCCGCCGAACCATGAGCCCACCCATTTATACAAAACGCCGGATAAAAATAATCCCCCGATTCCAAGCGGTGCGCCAACTAAAACCGCCAGCAGCAATATCAAGCCCAAATAAATATGATTACCCCACGAATTATCCGCGCCGGTATCCAAAAACTGAAAGATGCCGCTGAATAAAGCAATTACAACAAGCGGCCAGAATGGTCCCGGATGTTTGAGAAAATGCCTAACCGTCTGACGGGGATGAATCCATACGCGAAACCAATATTTCCAATTTCCTTGCTGCATCATTTTTCCCCTTTCGTCCTTTCTCCAACGCGGAGCCCCATAATAACCAAATCGCGCTCCACCCCATCCAGCTCCGCCACTTTCGGCATGTACGCCCATTGCTCAAAGCCGAACTTGCCGAGCAAGCCAAGGCTAGGAGCATTGTGGGCAAAAATAAAGCCGAGCAGCGTCCGAATATGCAGCGCCGGACATGCCTCAAGTGCATGCTTCAGCAGCATGCTTCCCAATCCGCGCGCACGATGCTGCTCCGCTATGTAGATGCTGATTTCGGCTGTCGCCTGATAAGCAGGACGGCCATAAAACGACTGAAAGCTGAACCAAGCCAGCAGCTCTCCGTCCTCTTCCACCACCCAAAGCGGCCGAGTATCCGGCGCATGCTCGTCAAACCAAGCCTGCTTCGCTTCTACCGTTGAAGGCTCCAAATCCGCTGTCACCTGGCGCGACGCAACCGTTGAATTATATATAGCTACAATGCCGGGCAAATCCTCTTGCACAGCATCGCGAATTCGATACGTTTCCTCTGCCATAAACCGCTCTCCTTTGGAGCTGCGAGGAAATTAGCGGTACTTTATTTCGTCGCAGTCTCTTAACGTCATAATATCACCAGTTTAACACAATACGCGCAGCACATCGTCGATTTTTCGATGGTGGGACAGCACGCCATAATTCATCCACGACAAAAAATCGACCTCATGCACGCTGCCGTTGCGCACAGCGGGCAGCGACCGCCAGAGAGGCGAATGCAGCAGCTCGATCTGCCTGCCTGCAGTCGGATCAATTGTAATAAACAAATGGTCAGCGTCAAGCAGCGCCAGCTCCTCCATCGTCAGCTCAACGAACCGCAGCCCTTTAGCCAGTTTTTCTACGAGCGAATGCGGGCTCAGTCCTAAATCGCGGTAAAGCACCGGGCCGGTGTAGCCATGGTCAGGACCGCCATATAACTGCACTCTATCGGCTGACAAACGCAAACAGGCGACCGTCTGCCGCTTCACCACCCGCAGCAGCTTCGCCTTTGCGGCTGCTGCTTTATTTTCATAATCAGCAATAACAGGGCTTACTTCCTCAGCCTTCCCGAGTAAATCCGCAATGCTGTGCAGCGTTGTACGCCACTCCTCGCCTTTATAGGAAAGCTGAATGCTCGGAGCAAGGCTGGTGAGCTTGTCCATGCCCCAACGTTCAATGCCCGTATCCATCAAAATAAATTCCGGCGCAAAGCCAGATAATGTCGCTTCGTTATCGGTGACCACATTAAATTCTGGCACATCATCGAGGCCAAGATATTCCTGCCGCCCCCAATGATCGTGGGTGAATTGCATAATGGGCCTAACGCCAAGCGCCAGCAAATAATCCTCGATGAAAGGGGCAAAGACCCGAATATTTTCCCGCTGATGGCGGCGATATTGGCCCGGTGTAAGGCCAACCGACTGCTTGAAGCGGCGGCTAAAATAATATTCATTGCTGTAGCCGACGCTTTGCGCGATGCTGAACAGCCGTTCATCCGTGCTTGCCAGCAGCTTTTTCGCCTGCTCCACACGTACGCCATTCAAATAATGCAGCGGAATTTCGCCTGTCAGCTCCTTGAATAGACGGGAATAGCGCCAGCGCACGATGCCTGCATGGTCAGCAAGCTTGTCTACCGTCAGCTCTTCCCGGAAGTTTTGCCGAATATGGGCAATGGACTGTTCCATCGCTCGCCTTTCGCCGCTTTCTGTGCGCAGAGGCAAGTTTTGCTGCATGATGAACAATAAAAGCTGCTGAAATCGGATCGCATGACGGAAAGCCTCCAGCTCGTCCTCCACGTCCCGCTTATCATGGAGCGCCTGCAGCTCACTCATGCAGTAGGAGAAGGGCTTGCAGGATACCTCGCCCAGACATGGAAAGGAGGCTTCCCCCGGTTCAGCTCCAATTCCATCAAAGGCAATATAGTAGAACGACACCCCCTCTTCTCCGCCCTCAAAACCACCAGCTGCAAACTCCATCCTCGTACCCGGGCCAAAAATAAAACAGGCTCCATGGCCCAGAGCATGCTGCTCTCTATTCACGTACAGCGTTCCCGATCCACCCGTCACTATCATGATGATATGTTCATCAGCGGTGGGCAGCACCTGCTCCTGCCCATTTTTTACGTTCCTATATTGTATCGCAGCCAGCCTATAGAAAATTGCATGGCGCAGCTGCGGCTTATTCCCCTCGTTGCTCACTTCATATCCCCCTTAGGATGTTTTGGCAAACAGCACGCGTTATGCCCGCACATGCCAAAGTAAATGAGAATGATTTTCACAACTAGTATAAATGAAAAAAGAAAGCCCATCAATGCACCGATGGGCCTTCCCTCTTTATTTCTTGAATAGCGCACTTGCTAGGGCGCTGCTTATTTCACGAACATTTTCAAAATATCATCAATTTTCATCGAATTTGCTGTTATCGCACCAGATTGCCAATACGATCTTTCCACTCGGTGTACATGCCCTGCCTTCACTGCGGGAATAGCCTTCCACATACTGCTGTCCAGAAGCTTCAGCGCTTCCTGATTTTCAGGTGAATCCCAAGTTCCGTTGGACAGTAAAATAATAATGTGGTCGGCATCCAGATCCGGCAGGCTTTCCTCTGATAAAACCTGTTGAAATTCTTCCATTTCCTTCGACCATGTATTTGGCGTAAGACCCAACTGGGAGTATAGAGAGCCAATAAAACGGTTGTTCACACCGAACAGCGCGAACGTACTATCATCGACATTCAAACGTATGACCGCTACGGACTCATCGCCAAGCGCTGTATTGAGCTTGTCCTTGGCATCGGCTATTTTCTGCTCGTAAGCATTAATCACCGTTTCTCCCTGTTCCTTCATATTCATTACATCTGCAATGGTGGTCAAAATCGCTTTAGAATCAGACAAAATATTTTCTGGCAGCCGGTAGGTAGGCGCTATTTTAGAAAATAAATCGTATTTGGCCTTGTCTGCCCAGCCGTCCAATATAATCAAGTCCGGCTCCATATCAAGCAGCACTTCAATATCGCCCGTAATATCAAACGTCGGCAAATCCAGCTTCAAATATTCCTGCGTTCCCCAAAGCGGGTGATACCACTGGACAACTGGCGTTACGCCAAGCGCCGTCAAATAGTCCTCCAAATAAAGTGCCGCTACGCGCTTCGGATGCGCCGGAACTGTTACCTCGCCAAACTCGTCCTGGAGCACTCGCGTTTCCGCTTCCTGCTCCGCAGCTGCCGGCTCATCCGCTGCCGCAGGAGATGGGCTAACAGTGGCCGCTGCATCGCTAGCCCCCTTATTAACAGCTGTCTCGCCTTGCGAACCGCAACCCGCGAGCGCTATGATAACGGCTAACGCCACTAACATGAGCGCCGTCATTTTACTTTTAAACCTCTTTTTCCCCCATCGCAACATCTCTGTTCGACTCCCCTCTAAATCAGTGATTATCATTATCAAACAACTTGATCAAGTGTAGCCTATCCCCCGTCCTGCCTACAATGCACATACGCTACAATTTTCTTATACAAACGCTAACCGCTTACCCTATCCGTCCAGATACAGTCCACCTAATCCATTCCCTGCAAAATTTTTGTTAAAAACATGCATTTATGGGTATGCAGCCGCGCTTTCATATGACATATGTCATATAGCTGAACTGACGTTTATGACTTATGGCGCATGACGTTTCTCTTTACAATATAAATATAGCTAGCAGGATGCAGGCACCTTGAACAAAGGACGTACATCCCGTTATTGAAGGAGGAGCTTCATTATGGATCAGAAAGCCAAGCAAGCGAGCTTGAAAAAGAGCCTTGCCCCTTACGAAAAAGTGAATATGAAAACCAGCATACAACAATTAATCAATACTTTACTCCCACTCGGCTTTTTCTGGTACGCGGCGTATGCCGTCATGCCGATCTCCTATTTGCTCACGATCGTTTTTTCCTTAATTACTGCAGGCTTTGTCATTCGGACCTTTATTATTTGCCATGATTGCTGCCACGGTTCTTTCTTTAAGAGCAAACGGGCAAATGCTATCGTCGGCACGATTACAGGGATCATTACTCTCGTCCCTTTCCAACAGTGGAAATACAGCCACTCCATCCATCATGCAACGAGCAGCAATCTCGACAAGCGTGGTATTGGCGACATTTGGATTATGACCGTAGATGAATATATTGCAGCAACGCCTTTGCGCCGCCTTTTCTATCGGATTTACCGCCATCCGGTCGTCATGTTTGGCCTTGGCCCGATTGCCGTGTTTCTGATCCAATACCGTTTCAACCGTAAAGGCGCTAGACGTCAGGAACGCCTCAACACGTATTTGATCAATGCTTCAATTGTTGCTTTATATGCAGGTCTTAGCTGGCTTCTGGGCTGGCAGGCATTTGTCATGGTACAGCTGCCCGTTATGTTTCTCTCTGGACTGTTCGGCATTTGGCTGTTCTACGTCCAGCATCAGTTCGAGGATACGTATTTTGAAAATGAAGATGAGTGGAGCTACGTGAAAGCAGCCGTCGAAGGCAGCTCCTATTACAAGCTTCCCCGTCCATTGCAATGGATTACCGGCAACATTGGCTTCCATCATGTGCATCACCTGAGCCCGAAAGTGCCTAACTATTATTTGGAGGATGCGCACAACTCCTCCGTTCCCCTTCAGCAGGCAACGACAATTACTCTTAAAACAAGCTTGACTGCCTTGCGTTTTCGCCTGTGGGATGAAGAGAATAAAATGTTCGTCAGCTTTAAAGGCTTGAAGCACCGTCTGCGCAAGCCGCGTGCGGCAAGCACCAAGCTCGATACTCGGCGCGTAGGCTAGCAGGTACGAAGATACAAGCACGAAAGAGGCTGCGCGGAATCAAATGCGCGAGCCTCTTTTATGTTAAAATAGCTTCAAAGCAGCTCTCATTGCTGCAACAGCGATTTAAAAAGGCGGGACGCATATGCAAAAATGGCATCATATTTTTCATAAAAATACGGGAATCAGCCCTTATGTTTGGGTCGTTTTCTACATCCTGCCCTTCTACTTTATTTTCCGCAACTCATCGCCCTACCAAGCGACGTCCGGCATTGTGATGATCGTTTTATTTTTCATCTGTTATATGCTTTCCTTCGTATCCAAGGGCTGGCAGGTTTATTTCTGGACCAGCATCCAAATTATTATTTCCATTGCGATGACGCTCATGTTCGGTTATGTGTATTTCTCGATTTTTCTCGCTTATTTTATCGGCAATATCCAGAACCGCATCGGCTTCTTTACGCTGTATTCCATTCATATCGTCACGACCTTCCTGAGCATCAACTTTGGGCTGGCTGTGCAAAATCCGGTCTTTCTCGCCCAGTTCCCCTTCGTGCTCATTAGCTTGATCGGCGTTATTCTGCTTCCGGTCAATACGTACAACCGCAACAAGCGGGACAAGCTCGAAGGGGAGCTTGAGCATGCCAACAAGCGGATTTCAGAGCTCGTCAAGCTGGAGGAGCGGCAGCGGATCGCCCGCGACCTGCATGATACGATTGGACAGAAGCTGTCGCTTATAGGGCTGAAAAGCGATCTAGCGGGCAAGCTGATGCAGAAAAACCCCGCCAAGGCGCAGGAGGAAATCGATGATGTGCGCCAAACGGCGCGCACCGCGCTCAAGGAAGTGCGGGAGCTTGTCACCGAAATGCGTGGAACACGGCTTGAGGATGAGCTTTTTCGGGTAAAGCAAATTTTGAAGGCTGCCGATATTCAGCTTCTGGTAGAAGGCGATCCGGCGCATACCGACACTTCACTGCTTGCCGAAAATGTCGTCAGCATGTGCCTCAAGGAAGCTGTTACTAATATCGTCAAGCACAGCTCCGCCACCAAGTGCCTGGTCGAGATTGAACCGACCCGCACAGAGCTCATTGTCCGCGTTCAGGATAATGGCACGGGCATTGCTACAGGCGGCAAGGAGTCGCGCAGCTATTACCGGGGAAATGGCCTTAGGGGCATGAAGGAAAGACTGGAGTTTATTAATGGCAGCCTGGACATTATTTGCGGAGACGGCACGATGCTCGTCATTAAAGCGCCCAATGTCGTCCAGAAGCCGGAAAAGGAGCCCACGCTATGATCAGAATTGTTATCGCCGAAGACCAGCGGATGCTGCTGGGGGCACTTGCTTCCCTGCTTGATCTGGAGGATGATATGACCGTGGTTGGCAAAGCTGGCAACGGTGAAGAAGCGATCACGCTCGTCCAGCTTCACAAGCCGGACATTTGCATTATGGACATTGAAATGCCGGTCAAGAGCGGGCTGGAGGCAGCGGAAGAAATGCGCCAGTTAGGCTGTAAGGTCATCATTTTGACCACCTTCGCCAGAAGCGGCTATTTCGACCGTGCGCTCAAGGCCGGCGTGTGCGGCTATTTGCTCAAGGACAGCCCTAGCGAGGAGCTGGCGAGCTCCATACGCAGCGTCATGACAGGCCGCCGCATTTATGCGCCCGAGCTGGTGGACGACGCCTACGGGCAGGAAAACCCGCTCACCGAACGGGAGAAGGAAGTTCTCGGCCTCATCGCCGACGGCAAAAATACGAAGGAAATCGCCGACCAGCTTTATTTGACCAATGGCACCGTGCGCAATTATATTTCGGTCATTTTGGATAAGCTGGGCGTGAGCAATCGAATTGAGGCGATTACCCGTTTTAAGGAGAAGGGCTGGTTTAAATAAAAAAGCATGTTCTTTCCCGCAGCAGCGGTACGGAACATACTTTTCAAGGGTTCGCCGAGCTTATCTTGCCGTTTGGCCTCTTTTATTTTTAAAAAGCTGGCACAACCGCCACGCCGTATTTGTCCTGAATGAACTTTTTCACCTCGGGCGACACGAGCACCGCATCCAGCTTCTTAATTTCTTCGCGGTTCTCATCCCCGCTGCGGACGACGATAATGTTGGCGTAAGGCGATTCTGCATCCTCGCGGAACAGCGCATTGTTCGGATCAATGCCCGCCTCCAAAACCAGGTTCGTGTTGATAATGGCGCCATCTACGTCAGGCAATACCCTTGGCAAAGTTGCAGAATCCACTTCCTCAAACTTGAGATTTTTAGGATTGTCTACGATGTCCTTCGGCGTTGCCTCGTACGTATTTTCCAAGCCTTCCTTCAGCTTGATCAGCCCTTGCTGCTCGAGCAGCACCAGCGCCCTGTATTCATTCGATGGGTTGTTCGGAATCGCAATCGTTGCGCCATCCGCAATGTCACCCTTCGCTTTCAGCTTCTCGGAATAAAAGCCAATCGGCTCGACATGCACCTTCGCGGTTACCGCAAAATCATACCCCTTCTCCCCTTTAATCGAGTCCAGATACGGAACGTGCTGGAAGTAGTTCGCATCGATCTGCTTCTCAAACAGCGCCGGATTGAGCTGGCCTTCATCATCGAGCACAACGACTTCCAAATTAACGCCCTGCTCCTTCAGCAACGGCTTAACGAACTCCAATATCTCAGCATGCGGCACTGGAGCAGCGCCTACTTTAAGCGTTACTGCCTCTTGCGGGGCTGCCGAAGCAGAAGCTTCCGGCGACTGGGTTTGCTCGGCAGGGCTTGCAGCTGCGCTCGCTTCCGGCGAGCTTGCCGGGGCATTATTTGCTGCGGTGCCGCAGCCTGAGATGATAAGGCTGAACATCAGAATAAGGGCGGATATAAAGGTCCATTTCGTTGTTTTCATGGTTATACTCCTGCTTTCTCTATTTAGGTTTGAGGGCCGCTATAGCTACCCTAGATGACGCTTTTTCAAAATCGCTTTAGCTACGCTATCGCCTGACAGCTGAATCGCCTGCACTAACAAAATAATGACGATAACAGTCGCAATTAAAATATCTTCGCGGAACCGCTGATAGCCGAAGCGGATCGCCAGACTGCCAAGTCCCCCTGCGCCAATCGCTCCTGCTACCGCTGTAAATTCCGTAATCGCAATGACGGCGATGGTCATTCCCCGCACAAGCGCCGGAAGCGCTTCGGGAATCAGCACGCGGAATATAATGGTTAGCGGCGTCGCTCCCATCGCTTTGGCCGCTTCTATTTTGCCCGCGCTCACCTCCTTTAAGGAGTTTTCAATAATGCGGCCTAGAAACGGCGAGGCCCCAATCGATAAAGCGACGATGGCTGCTGTCGGGCCAAGCGAGGTGCCTACAATTAGCCGGGACAACGGCAGCAGCAGCACGATTAAAATAATAAAGGGCAGCGAGCGCACGCCATTAATCGCCGTCCCAATGATTTTATTGATGATCGGCGCCTCCAAAATGCCGCCCTTCTCGCTGACGACTAGCGTAATGCCTAGCAAAATGCCAATGATTAAAGCAAATACCGAAGACCAAGCAACCATATACAGCGTCTCCAGCAGTCCCTCCCATAGCAGCTCGAACAGATCATCTCTCATATTCCTGCTCCCAGCCCCTCCATGATCGACCGTTTGTCACGATAATAATCGATGATGCTGACGAAACGCCGGGCGGTGTAGCTGACGGGGTTCATAAACAGCTTGTCGACCGTCCCTGTCTCGACGATAGAGCCATGCTCGATGACCGCCATATGGCGGCAAATATGCTGAAGCACATCCAGCTCGTGTGTAATTAAGACGATAGTCAGCTTCAGCTTGCGGTTAATATCCTGGAGCAGCTCCAAAATGGAGTAGGTCGTCTGCGGATCAAGCGCCGAGGTCGCCTCATCGCTGAGCAGCACATCCGGCTCATTCACAAGCGCCCGGGCAATGCCCACCCGCTGCTTCTGGCCGCCGCTGAGCTGGGACGGATACATATGCTCCTTGTCGGTCAGCCCGACCAGCTCCAGCATCTCCCGCACGCGCTCTCGAATGAACGGCTTTGGATAACCGGCCACTTGAAGCGGAAACGCGACATTTTGAAACACATTTTGTGAATCCAGCAAATTAAACTGTTGAAAAATCATTCCAATCTTCCGCCTGGCCAGCCGCAGCTCCTTGCCAGACAGATCCGTCAGCACCTTGCCGCCAATTTCGATCGAGCCCGAATCAGGCTCCTCGAGCCGGTTCAGACAGCGGATCAATGATGATTTGCCTGCCCCGCTAAAGCCGATAATGCCGAATATATCCCCCTTATCAATCGTCAGATTAATGTCATTCAAGGCGGTAATCGTGCTGCTTCCGCTTGTATAGGTTTTGTGCAAATCCTTTATGACGATCATGCAGAAAAACTCCTCTCCTCCCTGATAAGGTGAAACGGCTGTCACCTGTCACCGTCCTTTGGCGGCGCGGCGCGTTTCAGTCCGAGAAATATAGAGAAAGTATGGCGAAATCATATACTTTCCTATATTTAAATAAAAAAAACCAAACTTCAGCACCGTTCAATCTGCTCGGTGGAGAGTTTAGTTTCCAGTGTTCTGGTCAACTAGTTATGGGCTGATCGCCCAAAAACCAACTATTCCTATTTGATTTATAAATTTAAAGCAATTGCCCGGCGGTGTCAACTTCTTTTTTTGGCAATAATCGGGATTGACGCTAGAAAATGAAGGTGATAAATTAAAGCAAACTATTCCACCCTGTTCACTTATATTATACATATTTATCAAGGAGGAGCTTGACATGTCCCAACAAACTGCGGGAAAAAGCCGGCAAATAAAATTATCTGCTTATTTGGTTGGCACAGGCATGCATGTGGCGGGCTGGCGCCATCCCTATGCACAGCCGGATGCCAGCATCGATATCGACTATTACCGGAAGCTCGCCCAAACCGCTGAGCGCGGGAAATTCGACATCGCTTTTATCGCGGACAGCCTGGCGATTAATGAGCAGTCTCATCCAAACATACTAAACCGGTTCGAGCCGATCACACTGATTACAGCTTTAGCATGCGCCACGACGCATATCGGCGTAGTCGCCACCGCCTCAACCTCTTATATTGAGCCGTTCAATTTGGCTCGGCTGCTTCTGTCTGCCGATCAGATCAGCAAGGGGCGGGTTGGCTGGAACATCGTAACTACAAGGGATCTGTCAGGGAATACGGCGCGCAATTTTGGTCGGGATGAGCATTTCGAGCATAGTCTTCGCTACAAGCGGGCGGAGGAATTTCTCGAGGTTGTGCAAGGGTTATGGGATTCTTGGGAGGACGATGCCTTCGTCCGCGACAAGAAATCAGGGCAGTTTTTCCACAAGGAGAAGCTGCATCGGCTTCAGCATCAAGGCGAGTTTTTCTCGGTGGAAGGGCCGCTAAATATTAGCCGCTCGCGGCAGGGGCATCCTGTGCTCGTGCAGGCCGGAAGCTCTGAGGCCGGGCAGGACTTCGCCTCGCGAACGGCGGAAGTCATCTTCTCTATCAAGCACAGCAAGGAGGAAGCACAGGCATTCTATCAATCGTTTAAAGGGAAAGCTGCTAAATGGGGGCGCGCACCTGAGGATATATATATTTTGCAAGGCATATCGCCGATTATTGGCGATACCGAGGAGGAAGCGCGGGCGAAGCTTAAGGAGCTTGAAGCGTTGATTACAGAGGAGCAGGGCATCGGCTTTCTGGCGGATTATTTTCAGGCAATCGATTTCTCTGGCTATACGCTGGAATCACGCGCTCGCGAGGTCGGGCTCGACCGCATTAAGCTGAACAAAACGGACTACCTCAAGCACCAGCCAGTTATTGCAAGGGAAAACCCGACGCTGCGCGAGGTGTATTCCTTTCTCACAGGCTCGTTCAGCGGGGATCATCTCGTCGGCACCGCCGAGAAAATCGTGGACACTTTGGAGGAATGGTTCGCCGAGCAGGCGGCTGACGGCTTTATGCTCATGGCTCCGCTGCTGCCGGATGGGCTGGAGCTGTTTGTCGACCTTGTCGTGCCGATTTTGCAGCAGCGCGGCCTTTTCCGCACTGAATATGAAGGCGCTACCCTGCGGGAGCATTTTAACCTGCCGCTGCCGCGCAATCGCTTTACTAAAGCAACGAGCCATTGATACGCAAAACCGCCGCCCCCTAGGTAGAGCTAAGGAAATCGGCGGCGGTTATTTATATTTGGGGCGGGGGAAGCCTAGCCAGCCCCAAATAGCCCTATCGCTTCGGCTCTGCAAGCCCTTCGTTAAAGCTGTCGCATAGCTGAAATAGCTCATCCGCTCGCGCAAGCTGCTCCAGCCAATGCGAGGGAATGGACGACAGACCATAATAGATGCCCGCAAGACCGCCTGTTACCGCACCTGTCGTGTCCGTATCCTCGCCCAAGTTAATAGCGCGAAGTACCGCTGCATCAAAGCTGTCGGTCGTCAGCAGGCTCCAGATGCTGGCTTCCAGCGTGTGCATGACATAGCCTGACGAAGCAATGCTGTCCTCCTTCAGGCTTGCCAGCTGCCCACTAAGCAGACGTTCAAAACGATCCAGATCGCTGTGGCCCGCATAAAACAGCTGGATTGTCCGATTCGTTGCCGCATAACTCTCCTGCGGGCTGTGGCCCTTCAACAATTGCACGGCATACTCCGTGTAATAGACACAGGCCATAATCGATATAGGATGCCTGTGGGTTAGCGATGAAACCCTGCCAACCGCAGCCGACCGTTCCTCTATGCCAGCATCAAGCATCCAATAGGCCATCGGCAAAATACGCATCAATGAACCGTTGCCATTGCTGTATTCGCCGCTGCCGCCCGCCAACTCAGGCTCTGCCCCACGCGCAAGACGGTCGATCGCCTCGCTAGTCGCTATGCCAATATCAAATACCTCGCCATGCGGCGTCCAGCGCTCGCCCCGCTTCCATTCCACGAAGCGGCTCGCAATATCATGCACCTCTACGCTTTTGCAATAAGCAAGGCTCTCCACCAGACATAAGGTCAAGGAAGCATCATCCGACCAAGTGCCCGGCGGCTGCTGATGCGAGCCATAACCGACCATGTCCGTTAAAGGTGCTTTCTCTAGTGCCTTTCGATTGCAAAACTCCACAGGAACGCCTAATGCATCCCCAATACAAAGCCCTATTAACCCTGCTTGAATAGATAGATTCATTTCGTAAACCTCCTGCTGCTGCCAGCTTGGTCTAGCGGTTTCGTAAATCAGCTTCGCTTACTTCCCAACAAGACCATTATGCACAAGCCCGCGAAAAAAAGGCAAATGCTGCGGATGGCATGCAATGAGGTATGGCTCACTGCTCATGCCCGCGAATGGCCTGCCATCATAATCGGTAATGACGCCGCCAGCCTCGCGCACCATAAGCATCCCCGAATAAAGATCCTCGCCCTCCGAGTTGTACAAAATAATCGCATCCAAATCGCCCTTCGCCAGCATGCTCCATTGCAAGGTAGGCGCCCACAGCCGCATCATTCGCTTCGTGTTTGCATCAATATGCTGGCGCAGCCTTACTGCCCGCTGCTCCTGCTGTACTTTATGCCCTTGAATCCAGCCGACCGTCGCTCTCTTGAAGGGACGCGGCTCGCCCATTCGAATGATTCGCCCATTGCAGCGAAAGCCGCCGCTTGCCACCGCCTCATACAAGCGGTCCGTCAGCGGCTCATAAATGACCGCCATAACCGCTTCGCGCTGATACATGAGCGTAATGGATACGGCAAATAACGGCATCCCGACCGCGAAATTATTCGTCCCATCCAACGGATCAACCAACCACAGCCAGTCACTGGCCAAGCGGTTGTCCCCCGCCTCCTCCGAAATCACTTGATGTCCCGGAAACGCCTGCTTAATTTTGCCCAAAATGATCGCTTCCGCCCTGTGGTCGGCTTCGGTCACCAAGTCGCCAGATTCGTCTTTATGCTGAAAGGCACTGGAATCCAGCTTTTCAAAAAGCTTTTTCAGCAGCGCTCCCGCCTCCCTCGCCGCCAAAGCTGCCACTCGCTGTGCTTCTCTTACGATCGTTGTATCCAAATGTAATCCCCCTATTTCGTTTATTGGTTGAACTGGACACCCAGCATCTAAGAGAACAAAACAAAATCCTTCTTGCAGATCAGAAGGATTTCATGGTTGAAACTATTTCCGGACTCCTATTTCGAATAGAGGCAATGAATCCAAACGGCACCTACGTATTGTTGTTTTGATCAGGGCCTGTAGGCAGATTGGGCAGTGGAGGCGGCGTCATATTGGATTGCGGGTTCGCGCTTCCAGAGTTGAACGGGCTGTTAATTGGGCTGCTGGACGGGCTAAAATTGGACTGCGGCCCCGGCGCATAGCCGTTTCCTGCTGGCCCCTTCGTTAAATCCAGCTCTGTCTTCTCTTCGACGATCAGCTCCAAGCCGCCGAATTTCTTGGCCAATACGCCGTACAAAAGAGCAACCAACATACTAATTGCACCATAAATTCCGATTAGAAAAACCGGCATCAGTATATACGGAACTCCTATTGCCAGTAAGGTAGGCTCTTGAGCGACTACTCCTATCAATGTAAAAATAATACCGAGTAAAAATAACAGCACAGAAGGAATAATCATCATATACGCCGTCGCTTTAAAAGCACTGACCGTACCTATCCCTTTAATTTCCAATTTTTTCATCATTTCAGCTCCTAGTTATGTTTTTGTGCTTTCTTTTTTTCGCAGCAGCCACTAGGTAAAATTCACCAAAAAGTGACAAATTCCTGCTTGCGGCTCAAAAAAAGCAAAAAGCCGCGAACACCACCCATAAGGCAGGCATTCACGGCTTATCCTATTGCTCGACCGCTGTTATTATGCTTTCGCTGGATCGAAAGAGCTTTTCAGCGAAACGATGCGGTTGAAAACAAGCTTCTCCGGCGTCGTATCCTTCGGATCCACATTGAAATAGCCGTGGCGGAAAAACTGGAACTTCGCCTGTCCTTCGGCATCCTTCATGTTCGGCTCTACGAAGCCTTGAAGCAGCTCCAGATTGTTCGGGTTGATGCATTCAAGGAATGGCTTGCCATCCTCTTCTGCTTCATTCGTAATCAGAGGCTCGAACAAGCGGAAGTCCGCAGGCACCGCCTGCGACGCTTCAACCCAGTGAATGGTTCCCTTCACCTTGCGGGCGTTAAAGCCCGAGCCGCTTTTCGTTGCCGGATCGTATGTGCAGCGAAGCTCAATAACGTCGCCGGCTTCATTTTTCACAACCTCTTGGCAAGTAATGAAATATGCATGCTTCAAACGCACCTCATTGCCAGGGAACAGGCGGAAATATTTATTTGGCGGATTTTCCATAAAATCGTCCTGCTCAATATAAATCTCGCGGCCAAACGGAATTTGGCGCATGCCCATTTCTTCGTTCTCGGCGTTATTTTCTGCATCCAGCAGCTCGGTTTGGCCTTCTGGATAGTTCGTAATGACGACTTTGAGCGGTCGCAATACAGCCATCGTACGAAGCGCCTTAAGCTTAAGATCCTCGCGGATAAAATGCTCCAGCATCCGCTCATCGACCGTGCTGTTCGCCTTGGCAACCCCGATTTCGCGGCAGAAGGCGCGAATCGCTTCCGCTGTAAAGCCTTTGCGGCGCAGACCGCTAATCGTCGGCATGCGCGGATCATCCCAGCCAGTTACAACTTCCTCATCCACAAGCTGCTTCAGCTTTCTTTTGCTCATCACGGTATTAGTAACGTTCAGACGAGCGAACTCGTATTGACGAGGCACCGCCGGCATCTCGCATTCAGCGACCGCCCAATCATAGAGCGGGCGGTGATCGGCGAACTCCAGCGTACAGATGGAATGGGTAATGCCTTCAATCGCATCGCTGATCGGATGCGCATAATCGTACATCGGATAAATGCACCACGCATCGCCAGTCCGGTGATGGTGGGCATGAGCGATACGGTACAGCACCGGATCACGCAGATTAATATTCGGCGAAGCCATATCGATCTTTGCTCTCAGCACCTTGGAGCCGTCAGGAAATTCTCCGGCACGCATACGGGCAAACAGATCGAGATTTTCTTCTGCGCTGCGCTCACGGTAAGGGCTGTTTTGTCCCGGCTGCGTCAGCGTTCCACGAGTCTCGCGAATTTGCTCGGCGGACAAGTCGCATACGTATGCTTTGCCTTTGTTAATGAGCAGCACCGCCCGATTGTAAAGCTCTTCGAAATAGTCCGAGGCAAAACGAAGCTCGTCCCAATCAAAGCCCAGCCACTTCACGTCCTCTTGAATCGAATCGACGTATTCGGTATCTTCCTTGACCGGGTTCGTATCGTCAAAGCGCAGATTCGTTCTGCCTTTGAAATCGTCAGCCAGCTCAAAATTCAGACAAATCGACTTCGCATGTCCAATATGCAAATAGCCATTCGGCTCCGGCGGAAAGCGCGTCACGATTTCCTGGACATGGCCGGTCTTCAAATCTTCGCTCACAATATTTTTTATAAAGTTAGAGGATGACAGCTTTGTGTCCACGTTGTTTTCCATTGTGACCAACCTTTCCCACGAAAAATAGATATCTTTCTATAATACACAAAATCCCGCAAAATTATAAGATCATCCGACTGGTTAATAAAATAGATGGCATGTGATCAACCTTTGTTTTCATAGGTTCTATTAATCATGTAGTTGCTCGCGGCACGGCGTGCGCTGCCAGAGGCTGGGGCAACCTGAACGGATGGTGAAGACATCATGACTGGGAAGCCGATCGTTATTTTTCCCTACAGCCGTTTTGGAGCGTTCCCGGCGGCGGAGCGCGATTGGCTGGCTAAGCTCGGAAAGCAGCGCCAAATCTACATGGTCGCCGAGGATGCGCTCCCTGACTGGGCAATCAACTCAGCAATTGCTCCCCTATCGCTCGCTCGTCTGCCTGAGCTGGATTGGGACAGCACTTGCGCGCTAGTGCTCCATCCTTGCTGGACGCATATTGCAGCACCGCTGGCAACGCGTTGCCTGATTGCCTACTTTCCCGATTCAGAGCCCCAGGAAGAAGAGCGATGGCGCTCCTACCGCAGTTGGCTGTGCGCGCGGGCGACGCTCGTCATTGCCTATACGGAGGCATATTATTTGGAGCAGGCCTTTTGCCGTGACGATGTTTTTCTGCTTGATGGCACCGACGAAACGTCCGATCTGCTGGCGAGACAAGCGATTGAATGGCATTTGGACGGCTATGCCTCGAAGACGCTCATACGGCTGCAGCAGCGCTACCGCGCGATTTGGCATGAGGAGCAAGCCGACAAGACGCGTGCGGCTGGCCCGTCTGCTGCAGGAAAAGAGCGGCTGGCGGATCAGCTTTTTTCCCATGCGTTATACCGTTACTTGATCGGCGAAAGCTTGCGAGCGCAGAGCGAGCTGCTCGCCGCCTTCGAGCAAGCAGTGCTGGATGGGCGCGAGCAGGCGCTGCAGCATATTTATCGGTTTCGTTCCGCCATGCAGCTCGAGCTGGGATTGACGGATGATGCGGTGCGCACCTATCTGTATACTGCGCTCACCGAAGAGGAGCAGCGGCAGGGCGAGCGGCTGCTCCGATGGCTGGATGGTGGCAAGCGCCTATTAGCCAAGGCGCTGCTGTACCGGCTCAACGATGATTATCGCTCCGCGATTGCCCTGCTTGAGCCACAGCAAGCCGAGCCGGAAGCCCGCAGGCTGCTTGCGGAGCTTTATTTGCAAAGCGGCAGACTGGAATGTGCCTACCTGCTGCTGGCGAAGGAACCGCTCGGCAGCATAGCTGAACGCGAGCAGTTTCAACTGATGACCAGCACGGTGCTGCTGCTGCTGCAGGGCAAGCGCCATGAAGCGATTCACAGCTGCCTTATCGCGGCGGAGACTAACAACAAAGCACTTAGCAGCATCATTGAACTCGCCAAGCTCGATAGCATCGTAATGGAGCAGGCGCACCATCACGGCAGGGAGGTTCAGCCATGAGCGGCTTGGAGCCATTTCGTATTCCGCGCAAAATATCAGGCAATAAGCTCACCGCTATCATGCAGGTACGCAATGAGGAAGGCCGTTATTTGGAGACGCTGCTTGCCGACCTGTCCAGCTTCGTCGATGAAATTGTCATTGTGGACGATGCCAGCACCGATGCAACCGTCGCGATATGCAGCGCCAGCCGCAAAGTCGTGAAGCTGGTAGAAAACGAGGAGCGGTTGTTCGGCTGCGAATGGCGGCTGCGCCAAATGCTCTGGCGCGCAGCCGAAGAAACCGAGCCGGATTAGCTGCTTGCGGTCGATGCGGACGAATTTTATGAGGATGCTGCCAAGGCTGAGATGCGGAGCCTGATTAATCAGGGCGAGTACGACTGGTTTGCTTTTCGAAAGTATGATTTCTGGGGCTCAGCAACGCATTACCGGGAGGATGCCTTGTGGAATTTGCATCAACGTCCGACGGTGGCGCTCGCTCGCTACTTGCCAGGCTACCATTATGCCTACCCGCAATGGGCGCAGCATGCGCCTCGTCTTCCGCTTACCTGCTGCGCGCTTCCCGGAGCGCAGACCGAACTGCGCATCAAGCATTTCGGCTGGGCAGGATGCGCGGAGGAGCGCCTTCGCAAATATGAGCGGCATATGCAGCTTGACCCGGATGGCAAATGGCGCAGCCTTGCCCACTATGCCTCGATTCTTGATGCGAACCCCCGGCTTGTTCGCTGGGAGGAGCGAGGGATATCAAAGGGAGAATGACACGGGCAGCCTAGCTCCAAATCATTGACGATATAAAACCTTTTCAGAGGTCTTTCCCTGGCTTTAATAAGGAAGCGACCTCCGTCCGATGAAACTTAGGACGAAGGCCGCTTCCTTTTTTTATTGCAGCATTTTTATAGCAGCTTCTCAATATCTTCCTTCATGCTGAGCGGCTCCTCGGTCGATTCGAAACGCTTGACGACACGGCCTTCACGGTCAATGAGGAACTTGGTGAAGTTCCATTTGATCGAGTCTCCATCCATAAAATGCGGCAGCTTTTCGGTCAAAAATGCGCTTAGCATTTTGCCGCTTGCTTCCGTTGTATCAAACCCGTTAAACGGCGCCTCTGCCGTCAAATAGTTGAATAGCGGGTGTGCTGTTTCATCACGCACATCCGTCTTCGCGAACAGCGGGAAGGTTACGCCGTAGTTCAGCTGGCAAAAGCTTTGTACATCCGAGTTTTCGCCCGGCTCCTGCTCGCCAAATTGATTGCTCGGGAATCCGAGTATTTCCAGACCTTGATCCTTGTACTGCTCATAAAGCTTTTGCAAATCAGCATATTGTGGCGTAAAGCCGCATTTGCTTGCCGTATTAGCAATAATAACAACCTTGCCTTTATAATCCTCCAGGCTAACCGTCTTTCCTGTTATCGTATCCGCTTGATAAGTGTAAATAGACATGAATGCACACTCCTATTAGTAGGTTTATTTTTCTGTCTTCCAACCTGTTTTCCCGTCTGCCTCCACGCTTGGCAGCTGTTGCGGAGCACACTATCCGCTAGTCCGCATTGGACTTATTGCCCAGCCAATCTACAAACAGCCCATAATCCTGCTCCACTTGATCCGCATAGGACATCGCCCACTCTGCAATGAAGCGGCTAAAGGCCTCTTCGTCACTGCCCATCGCTTTAACGATTGCCTGCTCGCTGTGATAATCCAGAACGCCGCTTTGCACATCCCGATCTGCACGGGCATGCAGCTTCGCGGTCAGCTTGCCCATCGTCTCTGTCACGATTCGCATATCCTCAGCGGTCTCCAGCGATTCGAGCTTGAGCCGCTTCTTATAAGGGGAGCGCTCACGCACATAAAACTGCCTGTTGCCAATCGTCAGGTGACCGAGATACGGATCAGCCTCATGGTGCATCGCCTGCTGGGTCATCGTCACGCGTTTGCCCTGATGCTCAAACGCTGTCCAGAACGAATCATCATAGGGCAGAAAATAAGCCGGAACCGCAACGCGCACCTCTTTCACTTCCAGCACAATATCATCCTCGTGCCCTTGCTCGCTGCTGCCCGCTTCAATCAGTACATAAAAACGGTCCAGCCCGATCGAGGCTGTTCCAGAGCCATGCTTAACCGCTATATCTTTAATGTGATAATGGGCAGCCTCCTGCGCATCATCAGCATGCAGGCTTTCCACATATTGCGGCCAAGCCTCAAGAAGCGCAGCACGCTCTTTTTCCGTTGGAGCGACGATTTCTTCCGTATGGGCGAACTTGCGATGCTCCTGAACGAGCGCCGTAACCTTTTCCAAAAAATGCTGCTCCTGGCGCTTCTGCAGCTTGCGAAGCAGCTTCCTGACCTTGCCGCTTGCCCGCCCTTCATCCATCGTGAACGAAGCCGGATCATCCTTGCCCTTAACGAATTTCCACATTTGTTTTACATAGGCGCGCAGATAAGCTTCCATTTGCTCCTTCTGGGCTTCCTCCGACTCGCCTTTCATGCGGCCCACAAGTGCGATGCTGACCGACATGCGCAGCAAATCATATAAATACGAGCCCAAATAGCCCTCGTCAAAATCATTCACATCATAGACAAGCGTCCCCTGCTCGTTGCGGAAAGCCCCGAAATTTTCGAAATGCAAATCGCCCTGAATCCAGGTCGGTCGCTCTGCCGGCGTGTGATAGGGAAACCATTCCCTTGTGACATCCATATAAAATAAATAGGCGCTGCCGCGAAAAAAGGAAAACGGGCTTAGCGACATCTTGCGGTACTTTTCCTCGCGCTTCTCGCTGCCCAGTCTCATGATTTTATGATCAAATTCATTAAGAACGGCTGTAATCGTCCGTTTCCGAAGCCTCTTTTGCGTAAGCTTTACACGTTCTGTCAATGATCCGTCCATTTCGATTCCCCCTTAGGCAGCTCTACCCTTTATCCGACTCCATCTATGAAGAAAGCTTGTACAATCTGAGATAATCATTGACCATCGCCAGCCGCCACGGAATAATCATGCCGAAGGCCACGAGATAGAACATCGCCCCCGTCTGCGGAATCGACATATATTGCTCCACAACGCTGTGCAGTGCCATTCGAATAATGAATAAGGTCAGCATGATGAAAATAAAAGCTTTGGAACGCCTGACATAAATATCGGCATCAATACGCTCCAGCCGGGTCGATACGACCAGCGGAAAAGAAAATATCAATAGGCCTGTCCCGAATGCCGCGACCCCCCAGCCCCATGGAATATGAGTCATAGGTGCCAGGAACATCATAAAACCGGTCGACATGCCGACTGGCGGGATAATGATTTTACGAAGGGTAGTCGGCTGCTTGCCTGCCCGGATACGCAATAAGATGAGCATAAGCCCTGCGATAGCCGACATTATAATGAAGCCTACCTGAATCGTTTCAGTAGACAGCTGCACCGCCCTTTTCCCCCTTGCTCTTAAAAGAATGCCTTTTCTTTCTTTATCCTACTTCAAAAAACAGGCCGCTGCAAATATTGTCTAATCTCTTAAAACCGCTGGTTCTAGCGCGTTCTGAATGAAGCGGTCAACACCTCGGATGGCGTTCATTTGTGACAAGAGAAATAAGGAACCCAGGGCGGTTGTGAGACAAACGCCCCGCTTTGGCGCCAAAATCGTATTCGCGAACAGGCCAAATTCACAGCATCTATGCGCCTGCCGAGCATCCATACGGCACGGTTCACAAAACAGCAGACGATGCATACCGCGCCGAGCTGACCGAGCTGCTGGAGGAGGATGATTAGATAGGGCCTTTATTTGTAACAACAGCATTGAAACCACAAATAATAGAAAAAGCTATGCAATCAACGCTCACTTATTCAACTGGTGCGCGTTCATTCAATCCGTTAAACCATGGCAATCATTTTTAATTAAAAGACAGAGTAATGCGCACATTGTATTCATAATGTACATAATATATAATACACTGTAAATAATATTAATAGAAAGAGGTGTTGAAAATGGCACAAACCAATATCAATATTCGTATGGATGAAGACCTCAAAAAAGAGGCGGAGTCTCTATTTTCGGATTTGGGGCTGAATATGACTACGGCGGTAAATATCTTTGTTCGTCAGTCCATACGCCAAGGTGGAATTCCTTTTGAAATCACAACCCAAACAGATCCTTTCTATAATCCGGCCAACCTGAGAAGGTTGAAGCAATCCATCCAACAAATGGAGCTATGAAGGGATTGGAATGCCAGAGCCGCTTCGCGGGGATCTATCCGGATATTGGAGTCGTCGCATTGATGATACCAATCGCTTAGTCTATCGGATTCAAAATGGCATGATTGAATTTTATGCTTTTCGCACACATTATGGGGATAAATAGTGCTTCAACAAATAATAGAAAAAGCTATCCCTGAAGCCGTTCAAAAACGGTGTAGGGGATAGCTTTTGTCATGGCCTGCCTTGTATTCAATGCTAGCTCTAGGCAGTATTTATACGAATCTAGTTATAGTAATTAACGGTAGGCGCAGGCTCGATTCCATTTGCATAGTAGAAATTCAAGTCGCTGACAAAATCAATAACCTTGTTCGTATTCAAGTCATAAACTAAAATTTGGGGATTTCCGAGCATGTCCAGCAAGCCAAATCGTCTTGGCGTTGTATACCCTTTCGTATCAACAAAGGTTTGAAAATACTGCGTTGGAGGGCCAGAGGCGAAGGACGAATAGTGATACGTGAATAATGTATCTTCCTTCAATACTATAAGTACGGCATTGTTGGAGCTTGCATAAGTAGAATGATAGTCTACCGCCGTTGTAATATAATTCACTCGTGCATCTGAAATGCTATGAGTGCGTGATTGATAGTTGCCTCCATAAGAAAAATAATACTCTCTCTCCCAATCCAATTGCGGGTTCGTATTCGCAGCATTGGTCGTATTGGCAACCTGCTTATTGTTGAGATATAAATCATTATTCGAATACTTCCATACCACGGATTGCAAAAGATTTGAAACGCTATTATATGATATGGCGCCATTTGGAGCGGAAGCATTGGACTGGATAGTATAGGTGTCTCCTACTGTGCCCGTAGAAGTAACTAATAGTCCAAAGTCGGCAGCCGGCAAATTGTTGGCAGCTGACAGATTGCCGCTTGTATTGCCGATGCCTGTCGGATAAGCCGTTCCCGTACTCCAATCAATCTGGTACAAATCTACACGGTAGCTGGCATTGGCAGATTGAGTCCGAAAAATGATGCTGCGTGCTGTCGCCAAACTAAAGAAATAAAAATTTTGCGGATTGCTCGCCGTTAATGAGCTGCTATGGAACAGGATATCTCCTTCCACATTATAATTTAAGCGGCTTGCCGCATTTGCTGGATTCGGTTTTTTCAAAAGATCGGACGCACTGAGCGCTACACCGCTTTCCCAATCGGTTTGAATGCTTTCTACTTCCCCGATTAAATCAGGTTCTGCTTGAACAGCGGGCAGCAATTCCGGTTGATTAAAAGTGACGGCTTCGGCTGAAATAGGAAGAGCCATTACGAAAAACAGCATGAGAACTAAAAAAGGCGTAGTCACGTACTTTCTTTTCATTGTCTTTTCCTCCATCTTTTTCGATTTTTCATTTCCGTAAAATTCCCATAAAAATACCATAACTGATTATTCCCCATTAAAAAAATATACCCCTCCCTTATCTGCCTATTAGGTTCCAATCAATTATGTTATAAAATAAGGAAATTATGTTAATCTCAATTCATATTTTAATATAGTTACCAATAACATTCAATACAAATTTATACAAAAATACTTTTTGTAATACCACAATGAATACTGGGATTAGGCTGCATGACGCTAAGGATAAAGCTTGACGGCGGTTCCAGCCTCGTTTTAAAATATAGTTAGTCGACAAACTAATTTCTGCATGATGTTCAAAAAGAGAGGGGTGCCGCTATGCCATTTCGCAGAGGGCCTGACCATATTACGCGGATTTTCCGCCATTTAACCCGTCAGCATCAGAAGCAGCTGCATGCCCAGCTCCAGGATTATGATCTTTATCCGGGGCAGCCGCCGCTGATGTTCGCCTTGGAGCGTGGACCGGGACGAAGCCAGAACGAGCTGGCACAGGAGCTTGATATTAAAGCGGCAACGCTGACCGTGATGCTGAACCGGATGGAGAAGAACGGCATTGTCCGCAGGGAAGCCGATCAACGAGATCAGCGCGTATCGCGCATTTTTATGACCGACAAAGGAAAAGCGATGCTTGGCAAGCTGCGCGAGACGCTTCACCTTCTAGAGGAGCAGTCGCTGCAAGGCTTCAGCGAGGAAGAAAAACAAATCCTCAAAGGGATGCTGCACCGAATTGGCGATAATATAAACGCGATGAACCCTGCCGAGGGAAATCAGGATTAGAGGAAGTGGACGATGTTCAAGCTTGCGCGATATTTAAAACCTCACTGGGTCGCTGTATTGCTTGCCCCATTGCTGATGGTTTTGGAAGTATGCATGGACCTGCTCCAGCCTAAGCTGATGGCGAGCATTGTCGATGAAGGCATCATTAAAGGCGATTTAAGCCATATCAAAATAACAGGCTTATATATGCTTGCAGCCGCATTAGTTGGCCTGATTGGCGGGGTTGGCTGCACCGTATACTCCAGCATTGCCTCGCAAAAATTCGGAGCCGATCTGCGCGGCGATTTATTCCGCAAGGTACAGACGTTTTCCTTTCGAAACCTGGATGAGCTTAAGACCGGATCGTTGATTACGCGGCTTACGAGCGATATTGTCCAGCTACAGACAATGGTGCAAATGCTGCTGCGCATTTTTGTCAGGTCGCCAATGCTGGCCATTGGCAGCATTATTATGACGATTACTATTAGCCCGAAGCTGGCGCTCATTCTGGCCATTGTCGTTCCGCTGCTGTTCATCGTTATGTTTGCGCTGATTCGCTCTACTCTGCCGCTGTTTGCGAGCATGCAGTCGAAGCTGGATGCGGTAAATACGGTGCTGCAAGAAAACTTTACCGGCATCCGGGTCGCCAAAGCATTTGTCCGCTCCACCTATGAAAACGAGCGGTTTGGCCGTGCGAATCGGGATTATACGGGCTCGGCTATTAAGGCGATGCAATTGGTCGCCATTAATATGCCGATTCTCACTTTTATTTTGAATGCGGCGATTGCTGCCGTGCTCTGGTATGGCGGTCTTGATGTGCAAAAAGGTACGCTGCCCGTCGGCGATTTAATTGCTTTTATTAATTATGTGACACAGGTTATGATGTCGCTGTCGATGATTGGGATGATGCTCGTCCGCTTCTCGACGGCGAAGGTTTCTGCACAGCGCGTGCAGGAGGTGCTTGACACGTCATCGGAAATTCGCTCAGCCGAATCGGCTGCCCAACATAACGATACAACGGGAGAAGTGGCGTTCGAGCATGTTTCATTCGCTTATGCGGGCATAGCTGCGGCAGAGAAGGCGTATGAGCTGCGCGACATTAGCTTTACAGCTAAGCCGGGACAGAAGCTCGCTTTGATTGGAGCAACCGGATCAGGCAAGTCTACGCTAGTCAGCCTGATTCCTCGGTTGTACGAAGCCACACAAGGGCGCGTGCTTCTGGACGGTGTTGATGTGCGCGACATTGAGCTTAATAGCCTGCGCAGCCATATTGGCATCGTGCTTCAGGAGTCGATTTTGTTCACGGGCACCATTCGTGAAAATATTTGCTTCGGCAAGCCAGAGGCCACCGAAGCCGAAATGCTTGCCGCCGCCAAGGCCGCGGCGGCGCATGATTTTATTACCCGCCTTCCCGAAGGGTATGACACGCAGCTTGGCCAGCGCGGCGTCAATTTGTCCGGCGGGCAGAAGCAGCGGCTGTCGATCGCTCGTGCGCTGCTGCTCCAGCCATCGGTGCTCATTCTCGATGACAGCACGAGCGCCATCGATATGGGAACGGAGGCGAAGATCCAAGCGGCACTGAGGCAGCTGATGCACGGACGCACCAGCATTATAATCGCGCAGCGCATTTCCTCCGTCATCGACGCCGATCATATTATCGTGCTCGATGACGGGCAAATTGCCGCAGAGGGCACCCATAACGAGCTGCTGCGCACCTCTGAGCTTTATCAAGAAATTTACCAGTCGCAGGCTGGCAAGGAGGCGACCGTTCATGGCTGATCCTAAGCATTTCTCTCCTAGTGAGCGCCCGCCAGCGTCAGCGCCGGCTCTGCCGAACCTTGGAATGCGCGGCGGTCCTCCGGGCATTCCAACTGCAAAAGCCAAGCCCAAAAATACGCTCCAGACGCTGCGCCGTATTTGGAACTACTTGAGCCGCTACCGCGCAACGTTAATAAGCGTGCTGCTTGCAACAATAGGCGCAACGCTGCTGTCGCTCGCCGCGCCGTATCTCATTGGCCACGCCATCGACCAATACATCATTCCGCGCAGCTATGACGGACTGCTGTCGCTATGCTTCCTGCTGCTTGCTGTATATGCAGGCAGCTCTGTGCTGACCTGGCTTCAGCAGAAGCTGGTTGTAAGCGCATCCCAAAATACGGTGCTGGACATGCGCCGCGACCTGTTCGGCCGACTGCAGCTGCTGCCGCTTCGCTTCTTCGACGGCAAGACGAACGGCGAGCTGATGAGCCGGACAACGAACGATATTGAAAATGTGTCCAGTACGCTCAGCCAAAGCGTCACGCAGCTGTTGTCCAGCGTCATCATGCTTGCCGGATCGCTCGCCATTATGCTGTCGCTCAATCTATGGCTGACCCTGCTTAGCATGGTAACGATACCGTTCGTGCTGTTGTTCACTAAGAAGGTGGCGGGCTTCACCCGCCGTTTCTTCTCCAAGCAGCAGCAGCATTTGGGCGAGCTGAATGGCTTTATTGAGGAAACGGTAGCCGGGCAAAAGGTCGTGCAGGTGTACCGCCGCGAGCAGCGGGCTGCGGAGCAATTCGATAAAATGAACGGCGAGCTGACGAATGCGAGCATTCAAGCACAAATTTATTCAGGAACAATCGGCCCCTTCATGAACGTCATGAACAATCTCAGCTTTGCCCTTATCGCTGCCGTTGGCGGCTGGATGGCGCTGCATGACTGGACGACCGTCGGCATCATTGTCAGCTTCCTGAACTACTCGAAGCAATTCCAGCGCCCTTTGAACGAGCTTGCGAATCAGTTTAACTTGCTGCAATCTGCTGTGGCGAGCGCCGAGCGCGTATTTGAGCTGATCGATACCGATACGGAATACGAAGGCGATGGCACCAAGCAGCTTGCAGCATGCAGCGGCCATGTCCGCTTCGACGACGTATCGTTCAGCTACCGCGAAGGCCATCCGATCTTGAGCCATGTATCGCTCGAGGCCAAGCCTGGACAGATGATCGCTCTCGTTGGTCCGACCGGAGCCGGCAAAACAACGATCATTAATTTGCTAACGCGCTTTTATGATATTGACCATGGCAAAATTACAATCGATGATGCCAATATTCGCGAGCTGGACCGAAACAGCCTGCGCCGCCAGCTTGGCATTGTGCTCCAGGATGCCTATGTGTTCTCCGATACCGTTCGTGAAAATTTGCGTTACGGTCGGCTGGACGCCTCCGACGCGGAGATTGAGCAATCAGCGCGGCTGGCGAACGCCCACAGCTTTATCAGCAAGCTGCCTCAGGGCTATGACACGCCGCTCACCGCTGGTGGCGGCAACCTCAGCCAAGGGCAGCGGCAGCTGCTGACCATCGCCCGCGCTGTGCTTGCCGATCCGTCCATCCTCATTCTGGATGAGGCGACAAGCAGCATTGATACGCGGACGGAAATGCATATACAGGCCGCCATGCACAAGCTGATGGAAGGGCGTACCAGCTTTGTGATCGCCCACCGTCTCAGCACGATTCGCCAGGCGGATCAAATTCTCGTCATTGCGGACGGCGGCATTAAAGAGCGCGGCACGCATGATGAGCTGTTAGAACAGCAAGGCTTGTACTATGAGCTGTATATGAGCCAGTTCCAGCGCAGCGGCTAGAGCCGCAAGCAAGGGCAAAGAAGGCGAGCGGAGATCACTCCGCTCGCCTTTGGTTTTTTTTCAGCATGGTTTGCCTATTTGATAAGATCGTTCATAGCTGCTTCTACTTTTTTAATCCGCCTGACAAAATGAGCAGCAGCTGCCGTTTGGAAAGGAACATATGCGCGGCCACATACAGGAGCAAAGGCGGAAGGGCAATCCAATAGCCGTACAGCCCTCCAATTGTCCTCATGACTGCCTCTCCTGATTGGCTGAGTATCTCCGCGCTTCGTGTCATTTGCATAAACATCATTACAGGCGACCGATGAGTATCTGTAATATACAGATAGGAAGGCACGAAGTTGCCGTAATTCAGCGCTGTTTGAAGCAGCAGCATGCCGCCTGCAGCGGACAGCAGCGTGAGAATAGACAGCTTGGCCTCCAGCCGAAGCACAGCGGCGACCTCCCAAACTGCCGCTGCCGAGAAGCTGGTAACTGTTACAACGGCAAACAACGTATTCAACATTCCCGTCTCTCGAATGGTCATATAACTGGATATTTTAAACGGTTGAATGGTTAACAGGGTAATAATTGAAAGGGCAATAGAAGCTGACCACACGATTATTTTTTGCTTGGATCTAAAGGCCCCAGCCATCGCCATTGCAATCACGACCGCCGGAATCGCTCCCGCTAGCGAAATGAGGAAATATAATAAAATAGAGGAGCCAAAAGACGGCCATCCCTGCTCTGGCAATGGCTCAAACGAGCCGCCTTCCACCCAATAAGGCAGAAAATAAATGATTGTAAATAGTGCAAAAACCACAGCTGCTGTAATGGCGCGTCCCGCATAACCAACCTTTTTCTCTAGCTCTCGTTCTCCGCGGAAAGTCGCCTTGTAAAGCAGGCGCAGCGGAATGAACAGGAGCAGCAAAGACACGGCCGACAGCAGCATTTGCAGCACATTGGCGGCGGCGCTGGAACTGAAGTTGGCCTGCATCAGTCCGGATCTTAATATATACGTGTCCAACACATCCGTTGAGCCCATAGTCACCGGATTCGACAACAGAAAGGTCATGGAAAACAAACCGCTGCCTATAAAGGCAAGCGATGAGATGGCAAACAGGCCTGCCCCTTTGACTGGCAGCCAAGCATCCCTGCGGCTCCGGCCCTCACCCGCAGCAAAGATGATAGCGATAGGTATACCCGCATATTTCAAAGCGCTGAGCAGCGGATGCAGAATGCTCATTACCGATTCCTGCAAAAATGGCTCGCTGCCAAGCACATACATCCACCAATGGCTGTAGACGCTAGCAGGCACAAAAACAATCAAGGCTCCCAGCATAACGACTCCCTGCCGCACCTTGGAAGGCAAGGCAAGCAGGGCATACCCCGCTAGAGCCCCAAGCACAAATACGAGGCCCGCAAACTTCAGGTTAAAGGTGACTGTGTTGCCTACGACATGCATAAACTCAGATGATTCCATTAAAGCTCGCAAATGTTGAAGCCCCACCCAAGCCGAGTCCGTCATGCCAGCAAACGGTTTATAATCCTTCATGCTCATCATGATTTCTTTTCCAAAGCCAACCAATGCCATCAATAAACCGATACCCAAAACAATCAAAGAAACTAGCGTATAAACCTTTGATCCTGTAGTCTCGCTATCATTATTGGTTGGAACTACATGCCCGGCATACGGGTTCTCAGTACTCATCGCTGTTCACATCCCGTTCTTTTATAATCGCCATTTCCGAAACAATATTAACCATAAAACGCATTTATTACAACACCTTTATAGAGTTTGTGAGAATAGGAATTTTGATTCCCGCCCCTTCGCGATGGGAGCATTGCTCCTTAGTGGCGCACTCATCAAAAAACCTGTCCACTCCAATAAGCGAGCCTTTTCCCGATAGTGATCAGGAGAAGGCTCGTTGATTTTTTGCTATAATCTATTGAGGGAAGCGCCCTTCGGCAGCTTCTGCGTCCAAATTCATCAGTGGGAGTGTTAACTCGGCATGATCATCAAATTCATTCGTTTGCGTTAATGAGAGGTACAGAAGGATGAGCCAAGCTTTTTTCGCGCAAAGGAGCTAGGTTTATTTATCTGTGCCTTCTTTCATTTACACAAATCAAATGAATGAGGTGCTTTTTGCAATGCGTGAAAATAGAAAAAAGCTCGCGGTGGCGTTAACCTCCCCCCGCTTATTCCAATTTGCTCCGCTGCCCGATGTGCACAGGCTCCATGCAGCTGCGGGACGGCCGAAGCCTGGTGTGCAGCAGCAAGCATAGCTACGATCTTTCGAAGCATGGCTATGTTCATTTTCTAAGCCGCCCTGTGCGGACAAAATACGAAAAAACGCTATACAACAGCACGGATAGCAGTCACAGCACGAATCTTAAGAGGAACGTTTACGATAACCTTGCGACTATAGAGCGTTTTAGCGATTATTTTGAAGTGCTGGGCAGCCGGCGGCTGCACTACCGCTTTCTTTTGCACCAGCCGCTGATTGAGCCTTTCATTGCTATGACGCCATTGTCCTGGAGAATGAAGGAATCGCTTGTAAAGCAAATAAAACAGAGGCCTGCGCTTGAAGTAACAGTCGACTTGACGGTCATCATTGGGGGGAGAAAAACGGCTGTTTACTAACAGCTGCAGCATAATTCCCCAACTGCTTGATGCAGGAGGATAATAAATAAAAGCAAACAGGCGGAGCCCCCATTTATCAGGGTACCCGCCTGTTTTTCTTGCCTTTTTTCTGCCATTTGTCTGCTGCTTCATTCTTCTATTCCATATAAAAGCATCCTTTTCCGCTGTACCCTGAGTCCGCTTAACGCTGCGGCATATGCTTGCGAATATCTACGCCCAGCCCTTCAGACAGTCTCATCCCCAGCTCCACGTTGGCCCGGAAAAAGTTGCAAATGGCACGCAGCTGAATATCCGCGTTAGTCTGCCCCAAATCATTGATCAAATTTTTCACCAAGTTGTCCTGCTGTGGTTCCGCAAGGGAAAGATAACGTTCGCCTGCCTGCGTAAAATCATCGGTTTTATCGATTTTCTGGCGACTGGCAAAGCCGTGAACAGGAACAGCATGGTCGGCGTGGTCCTGCCCAGCTTCCTGCGGGCTTGTGCTCAAGCTGTTTGGCTCATAATTGACGCTGGAGGAATCGGCCTTCATCGTCATCGCCCCGTCACGCTGATGGTTGCGGGCAGGCGCATACGGGCAGTTGACTGGAATATGCAAATAATTCGCGCCCAAACGGTAACGCTGCGTATCCGGATAGGAGAATAAACGGCCTTGCAGCAATTTGTCCTCCGACGGCTCAATGCCCGGCACTAAGGCGCTCGGCGAGAACGCCGACTGCTCCACCTCGGCAAAATAATTTTCCGGGTTGCGATCAAGTGTCATCGTACCGACTTTATGCAGCGGGTACATATCCTCCGGCCACGTCTTGGTCGGATCGAGCGGATCAAAGGAGTAGCGCTCCATATGCTCAGGAGGCAGCAACTGCACATGCAAATCCCATTCCGGGAAATCTCCTTTTGCAATGGAATCGTGCAAATCCCTTGTCGCATGGTTAAAATCGCGCCCTTGCATCTCCGAAGCCTCCTCAGCGGTGAAATTGCGCACCCCCTGCTTCGATTTCCAGTGGTATTTCACGTAGGTCAGCTTGCCTTCGGCATTAATCCACTTGAACGCATGCACGCCAAAGCCATCCATTTCCCGGTAGGTCGCAGGCGTGCCATCGTCGGAAAACAGCCATGTCAGCATATGCGTCGATTCCGGCGACAGCGTCATAAAATCCCAATAGCGGCCAGGCTCCTGCACATTCGTCTGCGGCGACGGCTTCAGTGAATGCACCATATCCGGAAATTTCATCGCATCGCGAATGAAGAATACCGGAAGATGGTTGCCCACAATGTCCATATTGCCCTCTTGCGTATAAAACTTCACCGCAAAGCCGCGCGGATCACGCGCCGTCTCAGGTGAACCCGTTCCATGAATGACGGTCGAAAACCGGACAAATACCGGCGTCTCCACTCCCGCCTCCTGCAAGAAATGAGCTTTCGTATGAGCAGCCATGCTGTTCTCTACGCGGAATACGCCATGCGCGCCAGCGCCTCTGGCATGGACAACCCGCTCTGGAATACGCTCGCGGTCAAAATGCGCCAGCTTCTCCAGCAGATGATAGTCCTCCAGCAGCGTAGGGCCGCGCTGTCCGGCCGTGCGCGAATTTTGGTTATCGGCAACAGGCGCGCCTTGATTGGTCGTCATGTAGTTCGCATTAGATTGATGATTCGTATTCGTTACATTCGTCGTATTGGTCATCGTTATTACCTCCGAGTTGGATTTAGACTTGGTCTAAATATTTAACCTTATTATAGCGAGACCAAACGATGCCTGTCATGAATTTTAGATGAACGTATGATGAAGATCGGATGAACACCATTTCATATAAAAAATACCACTGAGGGCTGCTATACCCCCAGTGGTATTTTCATTAAGATGAAGCTGCCTCATCCGCCAGCCGATAGCCCGCGCCGCGCACCGTCACAATATATTTCGGCGCTACTGCGCTGTCCTTCAGCTTCTTGCGGAGCGACTTAATATGCACATCTACTACGTTGCTGCCGCCGAGAAACTGGCTGCCCCATACGGAATCGAACATCGTCTCGCGTGAGAGCACGGAGCCGTCGGACGTAATAAACATGAGCAGCAGATCGTATTCCGTCTTTGTCAGATCAATGCGCTGCTCGCCGCGGAAAACGGCCATTCTTTTCAGATCGACCGTCAGATCTTTATAATGGTAGCCGGATACGACCACTGGGCTCGATTGTGGCTGCTGCTCCATCATGCGGTTGATTTGGTTAACGGCCTCCTGCGGCACTGCCGGCCATTCAATCATAGCTGCGGCATCAGGCAGCAGATGGCGGATCACCCCTGCCGAAGCGCCTGCGAGGAACAAAATCGGCACTCCCTTAAGATGGGCCGTGTGCTGCAAAGCAGCCTGCAGCGCTTCTACCGCATCCGTGTGGCCTTGGACATACGGCGTCGCATCATAGATCAGCAGCTCGGGCTGCAAACTATACACGAACGCTCTATTCAAATCGTGCAGCGTAAATAGATCAAAGCAATCTGCGGCAAGCAGCTGCAGAAGGCTATGCACCCGCTGCGGGAACGGACTGACAACCATAACCCGCTTCGTCATGGAGCAGACCGCACCTTCCAGCAGCATATCTGCGTCCGCCTGCTCCGTGAAACCCGGCTCAAAGCTGTCCTGATTCAGCCCGGCAAGCTTATTTCCATTTAAAGCTGTCTGTTTGTCCTCATTCGTTACGATTGGCTCGCGCATGACTCGCAAACCCCCTCTAACACAATATGTGAATGGTGAATAATGAACCTCGTTTCCTCCGCAACTCGGCGCGTCCATTCCTGCGGCACCTCAATCATCACTTCTTCAATACGCCCACATTTGCTGCACATGACATGCTGGTGCTCTTCCGTACGCCCATCGTAACGGCTAACCGCCTCACCAAGCTTGAGCTCGCGGATCACCCCTGCATCGGTTAAATAACGAAGCGAATTGTATACCGTTCCGTAAGCAAAGTTAAAGCCTTTGCTCCGCAAACGTTCAATAATATCAGCTGCTGCCGGATGGTCGTGAGATTGCTGGATCACGTCCAAAATCGCCTTGCGCTGAACCGTTAAGTTTAGTTTTGCCATAAGGCCTTCATTCCTTCAATTTTTGATTTAGACTAAGTATAATTATGTTGTCAAAATCAGTCAACCCCACCTCTATGCCCTTATGGCCTATTGCCAAAATCAAGCTGAATCCAAGTGCTCAAGACTTTGGAATCATTTTGCGAAAAATAAGGAATTGTAATATTCTGAATATTTACAAATTTCAAATAATAAGATATGATGTACCTATCCTAATCGAGAGGGGATAGCCCGTTGGAGTAGCGTAAGCGAAGCATGTCACCCATTTAAACGGAGAGGAGATTGCAAGGATCATCCGGACATGCGGGAACTCACCATAATGAGCAAGCGAGAAGGTTGCACCGTCACCCAGTCTAGCAATACCAATAATTCAAGCAATACTTAACTTTGATAGTTTGGTTTTCAATGAGAGTTCATTCGGTTATGGCAAGTGCAATAATGAATGGAAGTTGTACATGGAAATGCGAACTTTGGAATGGAGCGTTTGAATAAATTGAATAGAAGTGAGTCAGAAAGTTAAAGGGATTCCGGTTATCATCGATAAGCGGAATCCCTTTATGCTGCCTACAGAATCGGTGAGAGCAGCCGGCTGATCGACTCCTTGAAGCGTTCAAAGAGCGGACGTTTTGCAAACTCGTCTTTCTGTAGCTTGATACTATTTTCAATATCCGCCTCGAAAATCTCCTTTAATTGTCCCGCGGTACTTTCCTCATAAATAAAAGCGTTCATCTCAAAATTCAGCTTAAAGCTGCGAATATCAATATTCGCTGTTCCCACCGAAGCGATCTTGCCATCGATGACAATCGTCTTGGCATGCAGGAAGCCTTTTTCATACAAATAGCATTCAATGCCGCCTGCCAGCAGCTCGGCAATATAAGCGCGTGTCGCCCAATAAACAAAGAAATGATCGCGTTTTTTCGGAATCATAACCTGCACCTTCACACCGGATTGGACGGCAATTTTCAGGGCGGTCATTAAGCTTTCGTCTGGCACAAAATAAGGCGTCTGCAAGCAAATCGACCGTTTTGCCGAATAAATCATTTTAATATAAGCATCTTTAATTTGCTGATCCTCGGAATCTGGGCCGCTGGCTACAACCTGCATCCCAATGCCGCCGCCTTCTTTGATTACCGGAAAATAGCTGCTATTCAGCTCCACCGTGCCTGACGACGCGAGATTCCAATCCATGAGAAACTGTGCCTGCATTTGATGCACCGCATGTCCATTCACCCGCAAATGCGTGTCCCTCCACTCGCCGAAATGCTTGTCCAAGCCCAAATATTCGTCTCCCACATTAAATCCGCCAATATAGCCGGTCATGCCGTCGATAATAGCCAGCTTGCGATGATTGCGATAGTTCAGCTTTAAATTTACATAAGGAATGCGCGAGGGGAAAAAGGCTTGCGCTTTGCCGCCTGCTTCCCGCAGCTTGTTGAAAAACGACCGCGGCAGTCCCGAGCTCCCGATGTGATCATAGAGAAACTTGACCTCTACGCCTTGCTGCGCTTTCGCTACCAACGCTCTGAGCAGCCTGTTGCCCAGCACATCATTACGCACAATGTAATACACCAGATGAATATGATGCTCTGCGGAGGAGATATCCGCAATCAGCGCGTCGAATTTTTCGTTGCCCTCGGTATAAATGCGAATGGCGTTATTTTGCGAGAACAAGGCGTAGCTGCTGACCAAATTCATAAAAATCATATCCCGGTAGTCGTTCGTCTCGGCATCATGAAAAACAGTATTGCGATCCTGAAGCTGAAGCTTCTGCCGATCCACGGTATCTTCTATGATGCGCTGGCTGTCTCCGAGCAGCTTGAACAATTTGCGCTTGCGCAGTTGCTGGCCGAGAATCAAATAAAGAATAAAACCGAATACAGGAATGAAAGATAGTACCATAATCCAAGCCCAAGTAGAGCTGACGTTGCGTCTCTCCAAGAAGACAAGGGCGAAAGCGAGCAATATATTCAGCAAGGTGAAGATGAAATAAAAGTCTTGATACGTAGTCATCGCTAAAGCTCCCCCGTTATGCCATTTACAACATGCACATTTTTTTATAATTAATCAAATCATACTCTATGGGCGGTATATGTTCAAACATGAAAGTATGCTACAATTTTTCAAAAGAACTGCTGGAGCGGCATGGGAGGAACAACAATGGACTTACGCAAGCTACGATTGGACGAACCTGCGCTGGGAACTTTCAGTGAAGAACGAGACGAATATGAACGGGACTATGCCCGCTTGATTCAATCCCCCGCTTTTCGCAGGCTGCAGGGAAAATCTCAGGTGTTCGGCGCTGGTTCTGGCGATTATTACCGCACGCGGCTGACGCACTCGCTTGAAGTTTCCCAAATCGCCCGTGAGGTTGCGCGGAGACTGGGCAAGCAATATGCCTTTTTAGCTAAAAAAGAACATCCCGGCCTGATGCTCGATCCCGCCGTCGTCGAAATTGCGGCGCTGGCCCATGATCTGGGCCATCCGCCATTCGGCCACAAAGGCGAAGAGGTGCTCGATCACCTGCTTCATGAAGAGCATGGCATGACCTATGAAGGTAATGCGCAAAACTTCCGCATCCTCATGTTTCTGGAGAAGCGCGCCGGCAGCGGCAGCGGGCTTGATCTGACCGCAGCCGTGCTGCTGGCTACGAATAAATACCCTTATTCGCTGGATGAGCCCGGACGTCTTAAAGGGCTGTACAGCTCCGAATGGGCAGATATTGAGCAGCTGCGCCATTCTTGGAAAATGCCCAAGGGCCGTTCCACCCTCGAAGCACAGCTGATGGATTTATGCGATGATATCGCTTATTCCACCCATGATATTGAGGATGGCATCCGTGCAGGCAAAATCCAGATGAATCGTACGTTTTTTGAAGATCAGCGCCTGATTGACCATCTGGTACAGGAAATTGTTGAGGACCAAGGCAATATGGAGGTTGGCTGGCATCAGGTGGACATTCCCGCGATGGTGAAGAAGGTGCTCGCCGCTTATTTGGAGCAATGGGAAGAGCTGTATGCGCTGTACGATCAGGAAACGTCGCGCACGCGCAGGGAGATGAAAGCGCGCTGGGTCAGCGTTTTTGCCGGAAAGGTCGGCATTATTGACTCCTCTACACCAGGCTGGAAGAAGGTTACCTTCGTCAAGGATGGACAGCAGGATCTGGAGCTGCTGCGGACGATGGAAATTCTCAAGAAGCTGGCATGGGTGACGCTGATTAAAGATTTCCGCGTCCAACGACTGCAAAAACGCAGCGAAATTATGATCCGCAGACTGTGGGAGAGCTTCCGCATCCCCGAGCACGGACGGCTCATCATTCCGCCAGACTGGATTGCCAATTATGAGCAGCATAAGCAAAACTGGACTTGGCCGCGCTTCGTCGCGGATTATATTTCCGGCATGACCGATGCTTATGCGGAGAAGGTCTACGCTGAGCTTTATGCTAGCAAATCGGGCTCGATCTATGAAATGGACTAGCGTTAATTTAAAGCGTCGTTCTAGCATTGGTGAAAAAAGAGGCTGCGCTGCATGAAAAGATTGGCTTCCGATCGTCATTGCCCTTGAATGTCATCGAATGAGCGACCACAGGTGGACATTCAAGGGCAAAAACGAACGCTAACGCTTCTCCAGTCCAACCTTTTCATTCCGCTCCGCCTTTTTCACCATGCTTCTAGAAAAACATTTTAAATATGCCGCTTAAGTGTGTTACTTAAGCAAAAAAGAGATGAAGCGCGTCAGCCTCATCTCTTTCTTTTTTCTAAAATGAATTCGGAAGCCTCTTCATATTAATAAACCGCACGACAAGTCTTGAAACGTTTTATTCACAGTCACTCTTACATTGTAAGATGCAGCAAAAACAATGCAGCAAAAGCAAACCAAGTATCCTTCCTGTTTCTAAAATTTCCGCTGGACAGCCTTCTTAAGCCGGATTAATCTCAGCGCTGCAAGCCAGCTCCGTTATATAGTCGAAGAAACGCTCCGGCTCCACATCGTACACGAGGCTGACCGGACGGCCATCCGCCGCTTCTATGGTGCGCCCTTGGCTGGGGCCATGCGCGATCGCCTTGCTGTGGACCGTCTTCATCGAGACGAGGCTTGAATCGCCCACCGTTGCCGTTGTTAGAACATCCCACAGGTAATACGTCGAATTCGTCTCCATATATACAAGCGGCGGACAGGCGGCGTAACATTGCCCGACAAAATCCATACCCTCATGACGGCGCAGCGAAGCCCAGCGATTGCGAATCGGCACCGTCAGCGGCACCTTATTCGTGCTTTCCAAAGCAACGAGGAAGATCGGAATTTCGCTGGCCCATACCCGCTCTACCGCTTCCGGGTCCCAGAACGCATTCCACTCTGCGGTCCCATCATGCTCCGGCTCCTGCACATTGCCTTTCTCATTGAACGTTCCGCCCATCCAGACGAGCTTCTCGATTTTCGCTTCAATATCCGGGGCCTCATCTAATGCACGGGCTAAATCCGTCAGCGGTCCAGTGAACAGCAGCGTTGTTTTCTCATCCGAGGCGCGAATCGCTTCAATCATATGAAGATGGGCCGGCAGCTCCGCCTCACGCGTCTTAATCTGCTCCGGCTCGTTAAGGATCGGCAGCGCGTCGACGAAAAAGGTATGCATCCGCCATTCCGCAGGAAATGGATTGCGCCCGCGAGAATTGGATCTCGCTACCTCGACGCTTGCCGAGGCATCGCCGCGTCCAAAGCGGTCAATGATTTTGCGGCTGGCTTTCATGCCGGGCTCCAAATAGCCATCAGCCGGGATGACCGATACACCGACTAGCTCTACCTCTTTCATTTGCAAAACTAGAAATAAAGAAACGAGATCATCTACTCCCGCATCATGATTGTAATAAAGCCTGGTTCCCATCAGCATCCATTCCCTTCACTTGTATAAATTGATCCTTAATTTGTCCATCCTATAGCTGAGGAGGTGAGCTGTCAATGGCAAAGGACGTATTGTGCTTTCGTCAATTCCTGCAAGTTCTGAACCGCCGGCAACCACTGCGGAGCTGCTTCGATTTTTGTAGCAAGCAACCGCGGCAAGCGGGCGTCCGAATCTGCGGAAACAGACTGCCGCACATTCGAGGCAAAGATCTAGATATCGTTCTGAAGCGGATAGCAAAGCGGCAATATTTTCACAGAAAAAAGCAGCGTCTACCCGCCTGAGCTTATGCCCAGACTCGGTAAACGCTGCATTTCCGCTATTATTTGCTTACTGGAATGGCGTTGTAATATTCCTCCAGCGTCTCGTCGTTATCCGTCAATTCCTTCGCCAGCGCCTTGCCTACATAACGAAGATGCCACGGCTCGTATTTATAGCCGGTAATTTTATCTTTGCCTTCAGGATAACGGATTATAAAGCCATATTCATAGGCATGCTTGCCCAGCCATACCGCCTCATCCGTACCGCCAAAGCAGCTTTCGGCTGCACATTTGCCGTCGCTTCCAGACACGTCAATCGCAAGCCCAGTCTGATGCTCGCTCGTCCCCGGGATAGCGCTGTACGTTCTGGCTTTCTCCAGGCCATCCTTTTTCACATAACGATCGAACAGCGCCTTTTGGGTCGCTTGCGAACGGTAGGCCGACACACCAGCTAAATAAATTTTGTCCTTCTTCGCTCCTGCAAACAGCTCTTCCAAAGCGTCCGCCGCTACTTTGCGCATTTTGCGCTTATCGATTTTCTCGCTGAAAATAAATGCCACATCCGGATATACCAGCTCGGAAGGCTCGTAATCATCCGGCAGCTTGTTTTGCTTATTCACTAGCGCCGTGACGCTTTCCGGCTCCGCTACAACGGCTAAGCCTTCATCCAAATCGCCAGAAGAGCTGCCGCTGGAAGGCTTTGCTGTTGCCTTCGGCGTTGCTGTCGGCTCTGGGGTCGGCTTCACAGTCGGAGATGGTGTAGGAGCAGGCGTTGCCTCTTGCGTTTCTTCTGCTGTTGCCGTTTCTGTCGCCTCCGGCGTCGTACTTTCCTCGATCGGCGATACGGATGGCGAAGCGTCCACCTCGGCACTCGCTTCCACTGTTGGCGCAACAACTGCCGCTGTATCACCTGGCGCTTGAGCCGCCGTTTTATCAAACTTCACAATTACTATAACAGCCATCGCAATTAGGCATAAAGATAACAAAATAACGACCGCTCTTCTGCGTTTTCTCTTCATGATGCACTCCTTATATGGTTTAATTTACAGGAAAAAGGGTAATAAACGATTAGTCTGTTCTTTTTATACTATACCTAATAGACTTCAATCTGTCTTAAAAGGTTGCCGAAATTTCCTATGTAATTTTTGTGAGCCTCCTCCGCGAATATGCGGCATAGGGCTAATTTTGCATTTTGACATTCTACTATAGGAAGAGGCATAATAAGTATGAATTTATCGTAAATTTACGAGGGACTCGGCCTTAATTTGTCGAGGGAAGGTAGGCGATACTTTGACTTTATCTGCACCAAAACGTCTGTTCAGCACCAGACCGATTATTGTTTTCTCCATTATTGTTCTTTTCAAAAGCTTTCTTACTTGGATGGTTGTATTCGGAAGCCCGTCGTGGAGCACCTTGTTCAAGGAGGTTCCATTTGCGTTAATCGTCTTTTGCCTCATTGAGTGGTTCGCAACAAAACGCAAGCTGACGTATTATTTAACAGCGAATTTGCTAATAACAGCCATTCTCTTTGCTGTGCTGATGTACTATAAATATTACGGCGTCATCGTCACCACCTCTGCCCTAAAGCAGGTCAATCAGGTAACGGCGGTTAGCAACAGCGTATTTTCACTGATGGACCCGTATTATTTACTCGTCTTTATTGATGTAATCCTTATGTTTTATTTTCTCGTTCGCAAGCAGAAGGCGCAGTATTGGAAAACCGCCAGCCAGACTCGTGTGAGCAAAAGAATGCTAACGACCGTCTTCGCGGTATCGCTCGGCCTGTGCCTATTCAACATTTTGCCGAATAGCGCGAGCATGAATGAAATTGTGAAAGCCGAGCAAATGGGCATCCTGAATTATGAGGCCTATACGATTTTTGGCAAAAAAGAACCCGAGCTTGTTGATTCCTCTACCATTACGCAGGAGAAGATCAACAGCCTCAAGACGCTTGAGCCTGTCGCTGCGCCGCAGCTGCAAGGGGCTGCCAAAGGCAAAAACCTAATTATTATCCAGCTGGAATCATTCCAAAATTTCCTCATCGACCTCACCATTGACGGCAAGGAAATTACGCCGAATATGAATAAGCTGGCGAAGGACAACTATTATTTCAAGCATTTTTACCAAGGCGTGGGTCAGGGCAATACGTCTGATGCTGAATTCATTGTAAACACGTCCTATTATATTCCGCCTAATGGCGCAGCTACCCAAGTGTATGCTGGCAAGGTGCTGCCGAGCCTGCCGCGGGTTTTGACGGAAAACGGCTATGATACGGCGACGTTCCATACGAATGTCGTGGAGTTTTGGAACCGTGGCGAGCTGTATCAGGCGCTTGGCTTCAATCGCTATTATGATAAAGCCTTTTTCGGTGAGGACGATACGGTGTTTTTCGGCGCTTCCGATGAGGTGCTTTATAAGAAAACAGCGGCTGAGCTGGAGAAAATGGATAGCAAGGAACAGCCATTTTATGCTCAAGTCATTTCGATGACCGCTCACCACCCCTTCACCATACCGGATACGAAGTATAAAATGGAGCTGCCTGAGCGTTACGAGGGCACGTTCGTCGGCGACTACATTCGCGCCCAGAACTATGCGGATTACGTGCTTGGCCAATTTATTGACGATCTCAAGCAGCGCGGCCTCTGGGATGACAGCCTAATCGTGTTATACGGCGACCATCTGGGCTTG
Source organism: Paenibacillus liaoningensis (assembly GCF_059609455.1). Classification (NCBI taxonomy): domain Bacteria; kingdom Bacillati; phylum Bacillota; class Bacilli; order Caryophanales; family Paenibacillaceae; genus Paenibacillus; species Paenibacillus liaoningensis. Next base: position 60,875 of record NZ_JCAALU010000009.1, on the reverse strand, counting down.
CCGATTTATTCGCTGGATCGCGATGATAAAGCGCTAATGGAAGAAATTTACGGTTATGAGTACAGCTATACCGATATGATTAATATTCCGCTTATTATTGCTTCTCCGGGCATTACCTCGCCGAAGGAGTTTGACCAGCTTGGCGGGCAGGTTGATTTGCTGCCGACGGTTTCGAACTTGCTTGGTGTTTCGCTGGATAAGCAAATTCATTTCGGCCAAGATCTGCTGAACAGCAGCTCGTATAACCTGCTGCCACAGCGCTATTATTTGCCGACAGGCTCCTTTGTCAGCAGCAAAGAGCTGTTCCTGTCCGGCAGCGGCTACGACGATGGCACCCATCACCCGCTCGCAGGCGATGGCATGGAAAGCGCCAAGAAAGCAACCGAGGATGAATACAACCGCGCGCTGGAGCTGCTCCAGCTCTCCGACAGCTACGTTAGCCAGCTGCCAGACCGCGAACCGCAGAAATGACGCAAATAAGCGGCAGGCGGGATCAGAGCATAATGCTCTAATCCTGCCTGCCGCTTTATTTTTCACAAAATCGCTTGTCATCTATCATGCTGTTTGCCTGCCGCGCCTGTTAGGCCTGTTTCGCCGCCTCCAGCACTTCCTGCACATGGCCCTCAACGACGACACTGCGCCATTCTTTCGCCAGCTTGCCCTCCTCGTCGATCAGAAAGGTTGAACGCTCGATGCCCATAAATTCCTCTCCATTACGGCTGCGCAGCTTCCATACGCCAAACTGCTCGGCAACCTGATTTTCCGTATCCGAGAGCAGCAGGAAAGGCAGCTCATGAGCAGCAATGAACTGATCATGTGACGCCAGATCGTCAGGGCTGATGCCTATGACTTCGGTATTGAACGTCTTGAATTGTCCATTGTAATCTCTAAAGTCACACGATTCCGTCGTACAGCCCGGTGTCATATCCCGCGGATAAAAATAAATGACCAGCTTCTTGCCCTTATAATCCTGCAGCGATACGTCCTTGCCATTCGAGGCTGGCAATGTAAAATTCTCAACCTGTTGTCCAATTTGCACTTGCGTCATGTTCAATCAGCTCCTTCGTATTGGATATTTCCACTTGCTTTGCTTACTCAAACAACGATAGCATGTCCATCAGCGAGATGCTACAAACTCATAGAAAAGCGGTGTGTTCATCACAAACTCGCGAATTTGCTGCTTATCGGCATAAAGGGAATAAGCAAGCGTCAGCTTCATAAGCGCCGCGTCCACCGACATATTTTCGATAAAGGCCACTCCCGCCTGCTGCAAAGCGACCGACGACGCGTATAGCGTCTCCGAGCTGTCCTTGAGCGGACACAAATACAAGTCTACGCTATGCTGGGCACAATACCCGGCGAATGCAAGCAGGGAATGGCGCTCGCTCGCACTCGTATTCGCCGTGCTGGAGTGGAACAGATCGTGAACGACAGCCTTCGGCGCTTTTTGCCCAAAATCAAAATAGTCATAGGTCATGCCCAAAAACGGCTTCACATACAGCAGGCCCGATTGCAGCTTATCCTTGCCAGCGGTGAACGGGCTCGGGGCAGGCTTGCGAGAACGCAGCTCCTGTGCAGATGGGTTGTAAGGATGCTCGTTGACGATCAGCTTGCCCTCGCTCATGATGCCATAATGCACGTCATACGGGCATTCCAATTGGTCGGTGAACGACACCGCCTGCGTGACGCGTGTACCCAAATACACGATAGCCTCGCCTGCACTATTTTCATAGACGACGTAGACGCCCTTCAGCTTCTCGCCATCTATGAACTCAACGGCCGAGGCGAAGTTTCGCAGACCATTGCTGCGCGGATCGCCAAGCGGATAGTTGCTGGCCACCAGCACAATCGGGATGGGACTATCACACAAAATATAGCTAAGCATCGCGGCCGAATAAGCAAGCGTATCCGAGCCATGGGTGACGATAATGCCGTCATATTGGGACAAGTCCGCGCTGCGGATCGTTTCAATCAACACATTCCAATCGTCTGGCACCAGATTTTCGCTGAGAATATTCAGCGGCTGCACGCATTCCAGCTTTACAGACTCGCGGTAACGGGGGCCCGATTGATAGCCTTCAATAATCGCATAGGAGCCTGCTTCACGCACGCTAATCGCTCCTGCGCCAGATTTGCTGCCAATCGTCCCGCCCGTGAAAATAACTAGAAGATTGCTCACTTGGTTTCCTCCATATCCAGCAGCTTTGAAGGTCGCCCTTCGCACCAGCCGCCTGTTCATACCAGTTCCCATTCATTCTACTATCTTCTCCGCAAGCTGTCTAAACCTATACGATTCTACAGGAAAAACAGGATAAGTTACCCGCTTTTTGCCGCGACACCCCGATTTTTCGCAGTGCCTGGCTGTTTCTTGACGGTCGCCCTTCCCAAAAACAAGCCTACGGTAACGATTAAAGTCGCACCATACATGAACTGCACAAGGCCAAGCTGTGTATCCGTTCCAGCCAATATGCCGTGAAACAAAGCCAGTAAATAGATCGGGTAGGCTAACATATGGATAGCGAGCCACACTTTGCGCTTCAGCTTCGGACGCAGGTCCGAGGTCAAAATCAGCACGAGCATGCCATAAAGCGCAAGCGTACCTATGCCATATATCACCGGATGATCATGCGCGGTAAAAGGAATCAGCAGCTCGCCCCATGTAAATGGCGTGTACGTATCAATGACGAGCACCGCCATATGCAGCAGCGCCAGCAGCGTTCCCCCATTCGTGAAACGGATATGCCAATTGTACACGCGGGCTTTGCCGGGTCCTTTCACAAACGGATAGCTGTACAGCATGCCCAGCGACATGCCGACGAACAGCATCAAGTAAGAGCCAATGCCGAGCAGCCGCGTCATTTGCCATGTCGGCCAGCTCAAAATCCATTCTGTCATGCTGACTCCTCCTTTTCGCATTCGATTTCGCTTCCGCTGCTGGCTCTACCCCTAGCCTCCGCGGTTCCCGCTCTATGCAGCGGCTCACGGATATTCCACTCCAAGCCGGATTTGCGGCTTTTACCATATTTCACAATCTCGCCGCCGCTCATGAAAATAACGGCTTCACAGTCACGCGCATGCTCGTCCATCAGCCGCAAGCCTTGATCGCGGCCGGCGATGCACAGCGTCTTCGCCCATATTTCACAAGCGACGGCATCGGGACCCGCAACCGTCGCCTGAACGACATCGCTGACGCTTGGCTGCATCGTCAGCGGATCGATCAAATGATGCGCGGCCGAGCTGCCCGTTCCCCACTGCCTGCCCAGCGTCCCTGAGGTCGCAACTGCGCCGTTAGCCAGCAGCAGTTCCCCAACCGTTGCTCCAGCTTCCCATGGATGCTGGAGATCAATAATGGCTGGCTGCGCCGCTGCGTCCCCGCTGTTCCACGCATACAGATCGCCTCCGGCATTGACGATGCCTGCCGGAATCCGCCTGCTGCGCCTCAGCCAATCGGCGAGCTTCTGCACGGCCCAGCCTTTGGCGATGCCGCCGGCGTCGATACTCGTTCCCTCGGCGAGCTTCACCGCCTTCATGCCATAGTCCAGCTCCAGCTCGCCAGCAGGGCTCAGCTTCCGCCGCTCAGCCCCGCCAGCTCCCGCCTGGAACGCCGCCGCGTGCTCGAAAGATTCCGTATAGCCGGACGCTTCCAGCCCCGGCAGTATCCGCAGGTCGAACACCCCTGCCGTCAGACGGCGATAGCTCTCCGCCGCTGCAATAACCTCAAACAGCCAGTCCGACACGACGACCCAGCTGCCTGCCGAGCGGCCAAGCCTGCTCCACTCGCTATCCGGGCGGAAGCGGCTAAACCGCTGCTCCACTGCCTCAAACCAGTCGCGAGCGCGGTCTGCATAAAAGGCTGTCGTGCGGGGCTCATCCGCTGCATAATCCAGTATAATCTCGACATTCGTATTCATCGCCCGAAACCGTATCGTCCCCCGCCCGCTCATCGTTAGGACCTGCCTGACTGGGAGCGCATGCCGCCCGAGCTGCTGGAGCTGCCGCTTCCACTGCTGCTCCGGTCGTCTACGCTGCCGCGACTGCCTGAGCTGGAGCTATCCGATCCACTTTCGCTGGAGCTGTCTGACCAGCTGCTTCCGCTGCTGCCGTTATTCCAATCCGAGCTGCCGCTGCCGCTGTCGCTAGATCCCGTGGACATCCACTGGTCCACCGTATCCTGCTGATCGCCCTGCCGCTCCGTTCCGGAGGTTGTGCTGCCTTCGGCCGCCGCTGTTTGCGCCGCCTGAAAAGCCGCTGTATTTTGCACCGTACTGAATAATATAAAAATGCCCGCCGCGCCTGCGGCTCCAAGCTGCCATTTTAACCATTTCGAATTTCCGCTCATCCTTCTCCACCTACCCTACTCGTTGTAGTTTAGCTAAGTATAGGAAGGCAAGATGAAAACAGCGTTAAATGAATCTGAAGAAATGCTAAAAGAAAATACTGCCGCTCTACGACACGGATTAAACCTGTATATAACAAAAAAAGAATGCGGCCCCAAGACCGCATTCCTCACCTAGAAAGCAAAAACTTCTCCTGCCACTGCCTCGTCAAATCGCCGCGCCCCTACTTCTTCGCCACATACTTGCGAATATCAAATGCAACCGCAGCAACAATAATCATCCCTTTAATAATGAGCTGCCAGTACGGGCTTACGCCGACAAAGGTCAGACCGTAGTTGATGACGCTGAAAATGAGCACTCCGGCGAGTATGCCGCGCACGCGCCCGACACCGCCTGCGGTCGATACGCCGCCGACGACGCAGGCCGCAATCGCATCCAGCTCGTACATATTGCCGTAATTGTTCGTGGCTCCCCCCGTGCGGGCAGCCTCCAGCACGCCTGCCAGCCCATACAGCGCGCCAGCAATCGCATAAATATAAATCAAATTGCGCGATACATTAATGCCCGATACATTAGCCGCTTGGATATTGCCGCCGATGGCGTACATGTTTTTGCCCAGCCGCGTGTTGTTGAAGATGACCCAGACGATAAACGAGACAACAATCGCTATGATGACGATATACGGGATCGAATACGTGCCGTTCGGCCCGATATACCCGGTCCCCAGCTTGCTGAATTCCTTGCTTAAGCCTCCGATTGGCTGCGACTGGTTCGGCTTCATATCGAAGTAAAACGAGTTTACGCCATATACGATAACCATTGAGCCAAGCGTCGCAATAAACGGTGGAACATGAAATTTTGCGACAATAATGCCGTTGATCAAGCCAAAAATCAAACCGACGACAATCGCCAGTATAATCGGCACGATAATCGGCAGCTCCGGCAAATTCGGGAAAAACTTGCGCGGATAATCCGACATTTGCAGCATCGACGCAGAGACGACGGCGCTCAGGCCAACTATCCGCCCAGCAGACAAATCCGTTCCGCCCGTAATCAGCACAAACGCTACGCCTAGAGCGATTATGACCCGCGTCGACGATTGCAGCAAAATATCCCGCAGCGTCGTAATGCCGATAAAATTCGGGTCAGCAACTGCTATGCCAATAATAAGCAGAACCAATATAATATAAATCGCATTTTGGGAGAAAAAATGCTTAACTCCTTTTGCATCCAGTGCATTCATCGTATTCACTCCTCCAAGTTGTCCTGCCCGCTACTACTGTGCGGCAAGCCGCATAATTTCTTCTTCCGTCGCCGCTTTGCCGTCTACGATGCCGGATATGCGCCCCTCGCGCATGACGATGATGCGGTCGGACATGCCGATCAGCTCCGGCATTTCGGAGGAAATCATAATGATGCTTTTGCCCTGCTTGGCAAGCTCGATCATGAACGAATAAATTTCATATTTCGCTCCGATATCGATGCCGCGCGTCGGTTCGTCCAGCAGCAGCACCTCCGGGTCGGTCAGCAGCCATCTGGCGAGCAGCACCTTCTGCTGGTTGCCGCCGGACAAGTTGCGAATGAGCTGCTTGGTCGATGGCGTTTTGACCCGAAACTTCTCTACGCTCTGCTGCGACACTTCGCCTATCCGCGCATTGCTAATTAAACCATAGGGCGTCTTGAACCTGCCCAAGTTCGCAATGACTGTATTTTCCGCAATCGTCAGCACCGGAAAAATCCCCGTCACCCGCCGCTCCTCGGTGAGCAGCGCAATACCCTGGCGAATGGCGTCCGATGGCGCCTTCAGCTTTATTTTTTTGCCATGCAGATGAATGCTGCCCCGCTTAAGCGCCCGCATCCCGAACAGCGCTTCTATCACCTCGGTCCGCTGCGCTCCTACAAGCCCGCCGAGTCCCAAAATCTCGCCCTTGCGCAGCTCGAACGAAACATCCTTAAACGAATGCGGATGCACGGAGGTCAAGCCTTCTGCCCGCAGCAGCACCTCGCCCGGCACGTTCGTCCGCTCTGGATAACGATTCGATAAATCCCTGCCCACCATGCGGGTAATGATTTTATCAATCGTCAGCTCCTTCGCTTCCCATGTGCCGACATGCTTGCCATCTCGCATAATGGTTACATCATCTGAAATACGCAATATCTCTTCCATTTTGTGGGATATATAAATAATTGATACACCGCGCCGCCGCAGCTCATTAATGATGCGGAACAGCTGCTCCACTTCATTTCCGGTGAGCGAGGAGGTCGGTTCGTCCATGACGATGACCTTCGAGTGGAACGATACCGCTTTGGCGATTTCCAGCGATTGAATTTTCGATACGGACAAGTCGCCTACCTTTTGTTTCGGATGAATATCCATCTCCAGATCTTTGAGCAGCTTCACCGTATCCTCCTGCATTTTGCGGTGGTTGATGAATTGCAAAGGCCCTAGACCTCTGGTCGGGAATCGCCCGAGCCAGATATTTTCCATGACGTCGCGCTGCGGCACCGGGTTCAGCTCCTGATGGATCATCGACACCCCGAGAGCCAGCGCGTCCTTCGAGCTGTTGATGTGCACATGCTGCCCGGCAAGCATGATTTCGCCGCCATCGGGCTTGTAGATGCCGAACAGGCATTTCATCAGCGTCGATTTTCCTGCACCATTTTCACCCATCAAGGCATGTACCGTACCGGGGCGCAGCTTCAGCGTCACATCGTCGAGCGCCTTCACGCCGGGAAAAGATTTGGAGATGTTATTCATCTCTAGCACATAAGCCGGATGCTCTGGCATTTGTATAACACCCCTTTACAAACAATTAAGTTAAAGTTATCCAGTAAATAACCGTGTTTAAACGGCACTGCCAGCCTTTGGAGGCAATGCTCGTTTTGCTGCAAGCGTAAACGGCTGTCGCCGTCCTCTGGCGGCAAAGCTACGTTTCGCGATGAAATATAGAGAAAGGATGAAAAACCATATGCTTTCCTATATTTCAAGCGTAAACGGCTGTCGCCGTCCTCTGACGGCAAAGCTACCGTTTAAAAAAAGCAAGGGCAGCGCCAGCCTTATGCTTCCCTTGCTCCTTTCGTACCGCTTTATTCCGCTCGCCCTCTCAGGCGACTATTTCAGCACTTGATCCTTGTTCTCGCTCGTTACCTTCTGGTATGGAATCCACACGTATTTGCCATCGGTAATGTCGAAGCCGGTGTTATCCTTGCTCGGCGTTTCGCCAGCAGCCAGTACGCGGGACAACTCGACCGTCGCCTTGCCTTGGTTCACCGCATCGTTGAGCACTGTGCCGAGCAGCGTGCCTTCATCCAGCGCCTGAATCGCAGGAGCCGTAGCATCTACGCCGACAACCGGAATATATTTATCGCCTGTAAAATAGCCCGCCGCCTTCAGCGCTTCAATCGCACCGAGCGCCATATCATCGTTGTTGGCGAGGACAGCTTCGATTTTATCGCCATGGGAAGCGATGAACGCAGCCATTTTTTCCTGGCCTTTTACCCGGTCCCACATCGCTGTGTCCTCTGCCAGCTTCTCGACCTTGATGCCTGCATCCTCAATCGCCTGCACGGAAAACTTCGTCCGCAGCTCGGCATCCTGATGGCCCGGCTCGCCCTTGAGCATGACGTATTGCAGTACGCCGTCCCCATTCTTATCCGCTTCCGGATGTGCCTTCCAGTAATCAACGATGAGATCGCCGGACATCGTGCCCGACTCCTCCGCCTTCGCTCCGACAAAATACACCTTATCCCATTTCGCCATATCATCCGCAAGCGGCTCGCGGTTAACGAAGACGACCGGAATGTCCGCTGCTTTGCCTTTATCAATAATGACGCCCGCTGCTGTGCGGTCTACCGGGTTAATGATCATCGATTTGACCTTCTTCGTGATGAATAGGTCAACCTTGTCATTTTGCGTCGGCTGCGAGTTTTGGCTGTCTACGATATCCACCTGCACCTTGCCTGCCGCTGCTTCCGTAATCGCGTTGCGGACGCCTGTCATAAACGTATCGTCAAACTTGTAAATCGCGACCCCAACCTTCGGCTGGTCGCCCTCGCTTCCCCCTGCGTTGCCGTTTGATGCCGAGCAGCCTGCCGCTACCGTCAATGCGCCGATCAGCAGCGCAGCCGTTACCTTTTTCATTTCATCATGACCTCCCCATTTTTAGTTCATGCTGATGAGCGTGTGCAGCTCTGTTTCTCTTTCGTGTCCTCATTATGGCTGAAACGGGGCCGGAAACGAATGTAAAATCCTCATCATTTTTATTAAAATCCTCCTTACTTCTGGATAAAGGGAAACAGCACCCGCTGATTTTCAGGCCAAAACATCGTGTCGCTATTTACCAGCTTGGCTTCCATCGCTACATGCAGTGGCACTTCCTCGCCCCGCAAAGCGAGTACGGCGTTTTTGATGCCAAGATAGCCGATGCTGAACGGATTTTGCACCAGCACCGCTTGCAGCTGATCCTCCTGCAGCAGCTCAAGCAGCTCCATGGAGCTGTCAAAGGCGACAATTTTAATTTTGCCGCCGAGCCCCCGCTGCTTCACCTCAAGGGCAGCTGATACGGCGGCTTGGACATTAAGCGCCAATATGCCATCCACCTGCTGCTCGTCCAGCAAGCTGCTGACGACGCTTCGGCAGTTGCCGTCAGCCTCCAAGCAGGGCTCAATACCGATAAGCGCCATGCCGCTTTCCTCGGCAAGCGCCTCCTTAATGCCCTCCTCGCGGCGCAGCTGGTTGTTGTCCCCAAGGCCGTCCGTCAGCAGGGCGACGCTGCCTTTGCCTGCCAGCAGCTCGCTCATTTTGAGGGCAACCGCTCGTCCCGCCTGATGATGATTAATCGTGATGCTCGAGCTGATGCCCGCTTCCTCCGTCTCCGTGTCAATCGCAATGAGCGGAATCCGTGCTGCCTTGCTAGCCTCGACAATGCCGGTCGTAACCGCTTCGTCTCCGGAGGCAAATACGACCGCATCAGGATGATGCACCAGCGCAAGCTTTGCCGTCTCCAAAAGCTGCTCCGGGCTGCCCTGCTTATCCGGTCCGGAAATATGCAGCGTCACATTAAACTCCTTCGATGCGGCTTCGGCGCCCATGACGACGGAGTTCCAGTAGTCGCCGTCCAGCCGCTTGAGCAGCAGGCTGATGTCGATATTTTCGCGCTGAATGGCGCTGTCCTCTGCCGGATGCGTCGTGCAGGAGCCCAGCAGCAGCGCAGCCATAGCCACCATGCACAGCATAGTGAGCCGTCCCAACCTGCGTTTTACGCTCATCCTTCCTCACTCCTCTCGTCGGCTTCAGCGCCAGCTGGCTTGAACGGGAAACGTATCGTCACGGTCGTTCCCTCCTCCAGCTCGCTCTCAAACTGCAAGCCATACGGCTCGCCGTAAAACAGCCGAATCCGCTCATGCACATTGCGCACGCCTACGCCGGAGCCCGCGCCGGAAGCCGCACTGGATGCAGAACTCGATGCAAAATTGGCGGAGGTTGACCTTTTAGAAGCCTCTGGAGCAGCCCCTCCAATGGTGCCGTCACGATCAGCCTTACGGTCTCCAGCATATCCAGACGGCTTGGCGGTACTACTGTTGGTCTCTCCCGTGAGCAGCGCCGCCAGCTGCTCGCCGCTCATCCCGAGCCCATTATCGCTCACCTGCAAGTACACTTGCCCAGCCTCGATCCATGCCCGAACGGTAATCAACCCTTTATCGACAGACGGCTCAATGCCGTGCATAATGGCATTTTCCAGCAGCGGCTGCAAAATCAGCTTGAGCGACAAGCTGGGCAGCGCGGCCTCTTCGACGTCAAACACATAATCGAATTTATTTTTGAAACGGATATTTTGAATGATGAGATAGTTCCGCGCATGCTCCAGCTCGCTCGCCAGCGGAATCATCGGCTTGCCTTTGCTAAGGCTGATGCGGAACAGCTTCGACAAGGAGGTAATCGTCGTCACCACCTCCTCGTTGCGGTTCATGCCGACCATGCGCACGACCGTATTGAGCGTGTTGTATAAAAAATGCGGATTAATTTGCGATTGCAGCGCCTCAAACTCATATTTGCGCTTCGCCTCCTGCTCCACAACAATTTGCTGCATCAGCTCGCGGATTCGCGCTACCATCAAATTGAAGCGTCTGGACAGCTGCTCTACTTCCAGCGGCCCGCGAATGGTCGTCATCGTATGGAAATCGCCGCGCTCGACATTTTTCATCGACTTCTCCAGCTGCCGGATCGGACGGGCAATAATGCGCGAAATAAGCCACGACAGCGCAATGACGAATACAAGCAAAAGCAGCAGCAGATTCAGCAAATAATCGTTCAGCTCGCGCTTTGTCGTAATAATCTCATCGGTAAAGGACACTCCGACCACCTTCCAGCCGATGTTGCCGATCGTTTGCACCGTAATCATTTTATCCTCGTCTCCGGATTCGTCATGAAAGCTGCCGAACGTATATTTCAGCGCCTGCTCGACGTTTTCGCTTTTCAGCCCGGCGTAGATGAGCTGCTGCTGCGGATGGTACACCATATTGCCCGCACTTTCGTCCACAATGTAGACGTAGCCCTTCTTCCCGAGCACAACCCGCGAGGACAGCTGATTGATTTTGTTAAAATTGACGTCCAGCAGCAGCACGCCATGCTCCGTTTTCCCGCCCCTTACTACGGTAATGCCTTTGCTCAGCGAGACAACCCATTTGTACTGCATTTTGTACATGTTCTGCACATGCGGCAGCGAGTAGCTGAGATGGTTCGGCGTTTGAAGCGCGCTCTGGAACCAGCGCTGATTGTAAAGACTCAAATTTTCCTTGAGCGCAACGCCGGGAATGCTCATCATCACCTCGCCGTCATGCCCGATGACGGCCAGCGACACAATTTCTCCCCGAATGCCGATGATCGTATTCAGCTGGCTGCGCAGCTCTTCTTCGTTCACATCGCCGCTGCGGCTGATTGTATCGTGGAGAACGCCGTAAATTTCCGACATGCCCTGGATATAATCCTCCAAATTGTAGCTGACCTGATCGACGACCTGCTGGGTATTGCGCAGCGCATTCGTCTCTGCCGTCTGCGAAAACTTGTTGAACAGCAGCACGCTGACCATTATAATCGCCGCAGCCGCAAATACCGACAGCGCCACTGAAATGAGAAACTGGATGCTGCGCTTCCTCATGGCGCATCCATATTCATCGCCTGATTGCGATAATCCTTGGCAGAGACGCCGACATTTTTCTTAAAGCACAGTGAAAAATAATTCGGGTCCGAGAAGCCGACCTTCTCGGCAATTTCGAACGTCTTCAGCTCCGTCGCCCGCAGCAGCTCCTTCGCCGCCTCCATCCGCAGCTGAAGCAAATAACCGCCGAAGGTCAGCTTCACCTCCTTCTTGAACAGGCTGCTGAAATACCCAGCGCTAATATGCAGATGGCTGCACAAGCGGGCAATCGACAGCTCGCTGTCATGGAAGTTTGCTTTCGTATAACGCACAGCCTCCTCGACCAGCTGCTTGTAGGAGCTTTGCCTGCGGCTGGCGATATGATGGCGAATTTTCTCGCAGAGCGACATGTACCATCTTCTCGTCTCCGACAGCCCGCTAAGCTGCTGCAGCTCCTCATAAATTTGCAGCTCGTATCCTACGATATCGTACAGGTTCAGCCCTGCCTCCCTCACCAGCTTCATGACCGCCGTCATCATCTCCAGCATGTAAAGCTGGTATTCCCGGTAAGCGGCATGGACGCCTTCAATCTCGTCAAAAAGCGCAGCCACCAGCTGCTTCAGCTCCTCATGCGTGCCTACGCGCAGGCAGCGAATGAGCGCCTGCTCCTTGAGCTCGTCAAATTGCAGCTCCTCCACATAGCGCGTCTCTACATCGTCAATGCAGATGATCCGGTTGCTGCCCACCAAATTATGATAATCGAGCGCCTGCTGCGCCTCCTCATAGCCCTGCTTTAACTGCGCGACATCCGCCAGCGTTGAGCTGACCCCAATCGTCACGGGAAAACGCAAGTATTTCTGAATATTTTGCAGCATTTCAGCAAGCCCGCCCAGCGTCCGCTCCATCAGCTCTTGCGCGCTTCCTCCCCGTCCAACTGCGAGCAGCGCCACCCGATCCTGATGCAGAAAAACTTTGCCCAGCCCGAGTCTGCCCCACACCTCTTCCGCCACATTGCGCAGGGCAAACAGCTTGAGGTCGAGATCGCTGGAGGCCGCAAGCGAGCTTTCCGCTGCGCGGAGCGGCAATCCGGGAAGCGCTTCCAATACATGCGTGTGCAGCACGGACACAATGTACGCCTCTCCCGCTAAATCCAGCTCATATTTCTCTAGCTTCTCCTCAATATGCCGCAGCGGAAGCTTGCGGGTGAGCAGCGACGACAGGAACAGCTCCTTTACGACCGGCAGGCTTGTACGGTAATGCTCCTGCAAAAGCTGCATATTTTCCCGCTTCTCACGCTCATCATCCAGCCGCTCCTTCACCTTGTCCATCACCTCAAGCAGCTGCTGCGCGGAAAAAGGCTTTAAAATATATTCATCCACCTGCAAGCCAATCGCCTGCTTGGCATATTCAAATTCATCATAGCCGGAAAAAATAACGATGCGCGTCAGCGGATACGTCTTCCTCGTCCATTCCGCCAGCTCCAAGCCGTTCATATACGGCATGCTAATATCCGTCGCTACGATGTCCGGCTCCAGACGCTCGATCAGCTCCATCGCTTCCCTGCCGTTCGCCGCCGTATCCACAATTTCAAAGCCATGGCGCTCCCATGCAATTTCGTGCAGCAGCCCGCTGCGCGTCTCTTCTTCATCATCTACCAGCAGCACTTTATACATCGTTCATCCCCCCGCTATTTAAATACGCGGCCGAGCAGCCGCAAACACCTGATTCTGTCAGCATGCTATTTATCATATTCGTTTCCTTGTTTTCTGGAAAGAGGGGGTGCTTTGAGTAAACAAGCGTAAACGGCTGAAGCCGTCCTTTGGCGGCAAAGCTACCGTTTCGCGATGAAATATAGAGAAAGGAAGAAAAAAATCATATGCTTTCCTATATTTTAAAGAAATCGCGAGATAAATCGACCTTGCTAAAGATAAATCTCGTTGTAAGCGTTTAAAATCAAACTAATCCGCTGCATTCGCTCTCTTTTGCGGCGTAAGCTTCCTTTACAGCAATCGCGGCGGGGGAGTATGATTCATAGCATGCATGAACCTTTTTTTGAAATATAAGAATTTATAAGTTTTGCACTTATAAATAGGCTTATATTTCTCGGACTGAAACGCGCTGCGCCGCCAAAGGAAGGCGATAGCCGTTTCACCTTGAAATATAGGAAAGTATAGGTTTTCGTTATCCTTTCTCTATATTTCTAAGGGCAAAGCTCTTCGCTCGTCCCAGAAGGACGACGAAGTCGTTTTTGCTTGATCGCTGAGTCTTCGCCCAATAGGCGAAGAGCGGGGGAACCAAACGCACTGCAGCCATCCGATGTGAGAGTCGGAAGCTGGCAGCGCAGGGGTGAATCGTTTGCAGGAGTGTCATGAAACTCCAGGCAAATGTAGGGCGACTCTCACCGCCCGAATCCGACAGCTAACCTCGTAAGCGCAGGTGTAGAGAGGAATGGTGAACGATTGTGACCTTGTAAATCAGGCCACAGAGCGTCATACGCCTCTGTGGTTTTTTGTTGTCTTTTTTTCGAAAATAGCACTCGCAACATCGGCAGGCATTTTGTTTCAAACGCTGAGTTCTGCACTGCCGCAGAAACGGGGGAACCATCGACGGCTCTCTGTCGTTGTCCAATGGACGATGGCAGGGAGCGTCACGGGGTGAATCGCAAGGGCACGATAAGTGCCAAGCGTAGGGCGTCTCTCGCGCCCGAATCCGACAGCTAACCTCGCAAGCGTCAACGGGAGAGGCCACACTTACACTTATCGCAGGCGAATCAGGGGCGTATGATGCCCGGATGAAGGAAGCTGCGGGTGAAGAGTCCTCTTTGCCCAAGGCTTCTTTTTTGCTGCCTTTTTTTCCAAAATGACTAGGGATAAAACGAAATAAGGAGCGCTGCAGCTATGCTGGATATCGGAATGGCTTTGACCTTAATCGCAGCTTTCGGGCTGATTGCCGGATTTATACGCTGGTGCGATCGGTCCATTAGCGAAATGGAGGAACGGGGATGATTGTCATATTGCTCGTTACAGGAGCTTTGCTGGTGTATCTCGTCTACGCCTTGCTCCATCCGGAAAAATTTTAGCAAATAACGTTTCATCATTTATAGCAAGGGAGGAACAGCTGTGGACGTCTTGCAAATGGCGGTAGTCGTCGGCATGATCATGCTGATCGCAAAGCCGCTTGGGCATTATTTATATTCCGTGTTTTCAAACGTTCCAAACCGTACTGACAAGCTGTTTGGACGAATCGAAGCGCTCATATATGCAGTAATCGGGCTCAAAAATCGCCAAGGCATGAGCTGGAAAAGATATGCGCTCAGCTTTATTACACTCAATTTCGTGCTCGTAGCTGTCAGCTATGTACTGCTGAGGGTGCAAAGCGGTCTGCCGCTTAACCCGAATGGAATCGGCGGCATGGAGCCGACACTCGTCCTAAATACGGTCATCAGCTTTATGACCAATACGAATCTCCAGCATTACAGCGGCGAATCAGGGCTGACGTATTTTGCGCAAATGGCCGTCATTACGATGATGATGTTTACGTCCGCCGCTACCGGCTTTTCCGTTGCTGTCGCCTTCGTGCGCGGCATTACGAGCAAAGGCGGAACGCTCGGCAACTTTTTCGAGGATTTCGTCAAAGCACATACGCGGATTTTCTTCCCGCTCGCTATTATCATTACGCTGCTGCTTGTGGCGCTGCAAGTGCCGCAAACGCTTAGCCCTACCTTGACCGTTACGACACTCGAGGGCGCGGTTCAGCATATCGCCATCGGGCCAGTCGCCTCGCTGGAGTCGATTAAGCATCTTGGCACGAATGGCGGCGGTTTTTTCGGAGTCAACTCCGCCCATCCGTTCGAAAATCCCAACCCGCTGACGAATGTCATTGAGATTTTGTCCATGTGGGCACTGCCTGCCGCGCTGCCCTTCATGTATGGCCGGTTTGCGAAAAGCAGCAAGCAGGGCTGGGTTATTTTTTCGGCGATGATGGCGCTGTTTCTGATCTTTCTTACGATTTCCTATACGGCTGAAAAAAGCGGCAACCCGCTGATCGCCACACTCGGCATCGACGCTTCGCAAGGCAGCATGGAGGGCAAGGAGGTTCGCTTCGGCATCGCCCAGTCCGCGCTGTTCACGACGGTGACGACGGCGGCCACGACCGGCTCGGTCAATTCGATGCACGATACGCTCACTCCGCTTGGCGGGCTCGTTCCCCTTGCCCAAATGATGCTGAACGTCGTCTTCGGCGGCAAAGGCGTCGGGCTCGTCAATATGCTGATGTATGCGATGCTGACGGTGTTCATCTGCGGGCTGATGGTCGGACGGACACCAGAATTTCTCGGACGAAAAATAGAGCCGCGCGAAATGAAGCTCATTGCTATCGCCATTCTTGTGCATCCGTTTATTATTCTCGCGCCAACGGCAGCGGCTTTTCTAACCGACCTGGGGCAAGGCGCTATATCCAATTCGGGCTTTCATGGCATTACGCAGGTGCTTTATGAATATACGTCCTCGGCCGCCAACAACGGCTCCGGGTTTGAGGGGCTGGCCGACAATACACCGTTCTGGAATATAACGACCGGGCTCGTGATGTTTTTCGGCAGATATATGTCGATGATCGCGCTGCTAGCTGTAGCCGGATCACTCAGCCGCAAGCAGTGGGTGCCGGAGACGATAGGCACGTTCCGAACGGACAATTCGCTATTTGCGGTTATGCTAATGGGCGTCGTTATTTTGATCGGCGCGCTCACGTTTCTGCCCGTCATTGTCACAGGGCCAATTGCCGAGTTTTTAACGATCCGTTAAAGGGAAATGAGGGGTAAGCGTTATGAATGACCAACGTGCTAAAAAACTGTTCACCGGACCGCTCGTGACCGAGGCGCTAAAGATGAGCCTCCTCAAGCTGAATCCGGTCCATATGATGAAAAATCCGGTCATGTTCGTTGTCGAGATTGGAACGCTGATCGTTCTGCTCATGACCCTATTTCCAGGGTACTTCGACTCGCAGGATCGCATCGGCTTCAACTTGACTGTTTTTATTATTTTGCTCTTTACGGTACTGTTCGCGAACTTTGCCGAAGCTTTAGCCGAAGGCCGCGGGAAAGCACAGGCTGGCTCGCTGAAAAAAACGAAGCAGGAAATTATGGCGAATAAGCTGCTGGGCGACAGCATTCAAATCGTCCCTTCTACGGAGCTGCGCAAAGGGGATATCGTTATCGTCTCGCAAGGGGAAATGATTCCCGGCGACGGCGAGGTCATTGAAGGGCTCGCTTCCGTCGATGAATCGGCTATTACCGGCGAATCGGCACCCGTCATCAAGGAGGCGGGCGGCGACTTCAACTCCGTGACGGGCGGAACGCGGGTCATCAGCGACCGCATCAAAATGCGAATCACGAGCGAGCCCGGTGAAACGTTCATCGACCGGATGATCGCGCTCGTCGAAGGCGCGAAGCGGCAGAAAACACCGAATGAAATTGCCCTGAACACGCTGCTGATAAGCCTGACGATTATTTTCCTCATCGTCGTCGTCACGCTTGGCCCGATTGTCGCTTATGTGGACGTCAATTTGGAAATTCCCGTGCTCATCGCGCTGCTCGTCTGCCTCATTCCGACGACAATCGGCGGCCTGCTGTCCGCCATCGGCATCGCCGGCATGGACCGGGTCACCCAGTTCAATGTGCTGGCCATGTCCGGGAAGGCGGTCGAAGCAGCTGGCGACATTAATACGATGATTTTGGATAAAACCGGAACGATCACCTTCGGCAATCGGATGGCTAGCGAAATCAATCCGGTGGGCACTGCTGGGGCAGATGAGGCAGCGGCATGGGCCGCTATTTCCTCCCTGCAGGATGAAACGCCGGAAGGCCGCTCGGTGCTGGAATGGATGAAAAAGCATGATAAAACCTACGATGCCGCGCTTGGCGAAGGCGGTCAATTCGTTCCCTTTCAGGCCGAGACGCGGATGAGCGGCATCGATTTGGCCGATGGACGGCTCGTGCGCAAAGGAGCCGTTGAAGCGATTCGCAGCTGGGTGCTCGCCCAAGGAGGAGACATACCCGCTGATTTGGCTCAGGAGACGGAGCGGATTGCCAAGGAAGGCGGCACGCCGCTCGCTATCGCCGTCGATCAGCACATATTCGGCTTGATTTATTTGAAGGATACGGTCAAGCCGGGCATGAAGGAACGGTTCGACCAGCTGCGAGCGATGGGCATCAAAACGATTATGTGTACGGGCGATAATCCGTTTACGGCGGCAACTATCGCCAGAGAAGCGGGCGTCGACGATTTTATTGCCGAAAGCAAGCCGGAGGATAAAATCGCCGTCATCCGGCGCGAGCAGGCGGAAGGCAAGCTCGTCGCCATGACGGGGGACGGGACGAATGACGCGCCCGCACTCGCGCAGGCCGATGTCGGCCTGGCGATGAACAGCGGCACGACGGCGGCGAAGGAAGCTGCCAATATGGTGGATTTGGACTCCGATCCTTCCAAAATTATAGAGGTCGTTTCGATCGGCAAGCAGTTGCTTATGACGCGCGGCGCGCTAACGACCTTCAGCATTGCCAATGACGTAGCCAAATATTTCGCCATCATCCCCGCGATGTTTATGCTGGCGATTCCGCAAATGCAGGCGCTGAATGTGATGCAGCTCGGCTCGCCGCTGTCGGCGATTTTGTCCGCGCTCATCTTTAATGCGATCATTATTCCGCTGCTCATTCCGCTGGCGATGAAGGGCGTCACCTATCGTCCGCTCAGCGCCGCCCGCCTGCTCAGCCGCAATTTGCTCATTTACGGGCTCGGCGGCATGATCGCGCCGTTCATCGGCATTAAGCTCATCGACATGATGGTTCATATTTGGATTTAACGTCATCCAGATCGGCTGCTGCCTATTCATATAACGAACTTCTATTAGAAAGAAGGGAATTGTGCTATGCATGCTATTTTAAAAAGAAAACGTCCATCGTCACCTATGCCAGCTGCTTCTTCTTCATCAGCTCCGCCCTCCTCTGTGATTGGGGTGTCGCTGCGCGCCAGCCTGCTGTTTCTGCTCCTTTGCGGTATCGTGTATCCGCTTGTGAGCACGGGCGCCGCACAGCTGCTGTTCCCGGCCCAGGCCAATGGCAGCCTGCTCAAGGACAGCGCAGGCAACGTCGTTGGTTCGTCGCTGATCGGTCAGCCTTTTACCGATCAGCGCTATTTTCAGGGGCGGGTGTCGAGCATTGACTATAAGGCGGAGGCTTCCGGCTCTAACAACTATGCCCCTTCGAACCCGGAGCTGCTGGCTCGCATGAAAGCATCTATCGCCCAGTGGCAGCAGGATAATCCCGAGGTGCCACTGGAACAGCTGCCGCTTGCATTAATAACGAATTCCGGCTCCGGGCTTGACCCGGATATTACGCCGCAGTCGGCTATCGTACAAATTGCAAGAATCAGCAAGCTGACGGGACTGCCTCAGGCAGAGCTTGAAGAGCTTGTACACGCGCATACGAAAGGACGCGAGCTTGGCCTCTTCGGTGACAAGCGCGTCAATGTGCTGGAGCTGAATCTGGCTTTATCCACACGAATCGCCAAATAAAAAGAGAAAGCGGGAGCAGAATGCCACCGTATCAACGCAAGACGCCAGAGGAGATATTGGCTTCTATCTCCCGGCTGCATAAGGGACGCCTGAAAATTATCATCGGCTCGGTCGCGGGCTCCGGGAAAACGTATCATCTGCTTCAGGAAGGCCAACTGCTGAAGCAGCAGGGCATTGATGTCGTCATTTGCGCCTTAACGCCAGCCCCAAGTACAAATAAGGATCAAACGGTGCTTGAGTCTGAGCTGGAGCATATCCCAAGCATTAAGTGGCAGCGCGATGGCAAGGAGCAGCAGGATTTGCCGCTGGAGACGCTGCTCGCCCGCAACCCGGAGGTCGTGCTCGTCGATGGCCTCGCCCATCGCAATCGTGCGTGCGCCCGCTTCCAGACGCGGCTGGAGGATATTCAATATTTACTGGAGCATGGCATCAGCATCATTACGACGATTAATGTCTACGAGCTGGAGGGCGAGGACGGGGTTATTTTCAAAATGACGGGCATTCGCGCGGAGGAGACGGTTCCGGCGGACACGCTGGAATGGGCCGATGAGGTTCGCCTTATTGATGTCTCTCCTGAGACGATGCTGAGCCGGATGGAAGAGGGACTGCTCGGCAGCTCCCTCCATCCGGCTATGCGGCTGCCCGGCAATCTGGCTGTTCTGCGTGAAGTCGCTCTCTGCCTCATGGCAGAGGGTGTTCACGAAACGCTGGAAAAGCACCGCGAAGCGCTGGGCTTAAGCGGCCCATCGGGGGCAGCCGAGCGGATTGTCGTATCAGCGCAATATCACTTCAATGGCTCCCTATATGTGCGCCGGGGCCAGCAAATTGCCAAGCGGCTGCATGGCGAGCTTGCCGTCGTCACCTTCCTGCTGCCGGGCCGCAGCTTGTCGAAGGAGCAGCAAACGATCAAACGCTCGATGCAAAAGCTGGTAGCGAAGGTCGGCGGCGCATTCGAGGAGCTTCCTCTGGCGCATGCGCGCAAGCTGCCTGCCGCACTTGTGGCATATGCAACGCGGCAGCATGCGACGCGCATTGTGATGGGCCATTCCAAGAAAAAAGCATGGCAGGAGCTCCTGCAAGGCTCTATCGTCAACCGCGTGCTCCGCAAAATACGAAACATCGACGTGTTTGTGATGACGGATCGGGCGGAGCATGAGGGAGAACGGATTTTGCCCGTTAAAACCCGCCGGGGCGGGCAGGAGGCGCTTTTTCATCGGCTGAATACCCGCGAAATGGAGGAACAGGCCCAGCGCATGCGACGCGGCACGTTCAAAATTTATATTGGAGCCGCTCCCGGCGTCGGGAAAACGTACAAAATGCTCCAGGAAGGCAACATTCTTAAGCGTAAAGGTGTGGATGTCGTCATTGGCTGGCTGGAAACGCATGGGCGCAAGGAAACGGCCGAGCAGGTCGGCGGCTTGGCGATTTTGCCCCGGGCAGTTATTCCCTATGGGGCAGCGCGGCTTGAGGAAATGGATACAACGGCTGTTATCGCGCGCCGCCCCGAGGTTGTGCTGGTCGATGAGCTTGCCCATACGAATGTGCCCGGCAGCCTGCTCAAGAAAAGGTACGAGGATATTTTGCAGCTGCTGGAGCACGGAATTTCCGTTATTTCCACCGTAAACGTACAGCATGTGGAAAGCTTAAATGATGCGGTGGAGCAGTTGACCGGTGTGCGCGTGAGAGAAACGGTGCCGGACGCGATTTTACAAATGGCGAATGAAATCGAGCTCATTGACGTTACGCCCCAAATGCTGGCGCAGCGCATGCGCGACGGTAAAATTTACAAGCTGGAAAAGGTGGAGCAGGCGCTGGGCTCTTTTTTCAAAATCGGCAATTTGATTGCCTTGCGGGAGCTGGCGCTGCGCGAAATTGCGGATGATGTCGATGAACGGCTGGAGTCGTGGGAACGCGGCCCTTCGCTTCGGGGACCTTGGCGCAAGCGCGAGGTGATTTTTGTATGCATCGATTTGGGTGATCAGGCGGAGAGGCTGATTCGCCGGGGTTTTCGCATCGCTCATCGCTTAAAGGCAGAATGGCATGTCCATTATGTGCACAGCCGTAAAATTCAGCAAACCGAGGCGCAGCAAAAGCGGCTCCATGCGCTGCGGCAGCTGTGCGAGCGGCTTGGCGGCCAGCTGGCGGTAAGTGCTGCGGATAGACGCCAGGAGATTAGCGGGATTTTGCTGAAAAAGTTGACTGACCTGCAGGCGACCCAGCTCATTATTGGACAATCGCGCCGGCCGCCGTGGCAAACGCTCGTCCGCAAAACGATTGTGCAGGATTTGCTGCGCTCCGCCAGACATTTGGATATGCTCATTGTCGCCAAATGGGAAACAGAGCCCGTGCCGCCTAATCTCGGCACAGGCCCTGTTGATGATTTATAAACAGGCTTACTTACGGGGGACGGCTATCCTTCCAAACGCTAGGCTCTGCGGCTCAGGCTCAGGTTCAAGCTAAGGCTTAAGCTAAAGCTTAAGCGGCATTGCCGCGTCTTTTTTTGAAAGGATTGCCTAATAAGCCGTGTTTCCGGATTGGCTGGTTTTGCCGGATGCAAAACCTTTGAACAGCGTCGGCACGCCAGAATAGCGCGTGTTTGTTATTTTGCCCGTTGTGGAGCTGCTGTCTGTACGCAAAATGGAATCCTTCACCTTGGAAATATCGCTATTTGAAACATTCATGGATACCGAATAAGAGGTGCCGCCATTTTGACGAACGAGCTTGCCGATGTCATTGGCCTTGAAATTTTTAATATTGATCGTGCCGGATGCATTCATTTGGAACACTTTGTCATAGGCTTTATATGCGCCGCCGCCTGTAATATTAACGGTACCGGAAGATTTTAGAGTCAAAGCGTCCTCGCCTACATCCTGCCAAGTCACATTCTCAATATTGCAGCTGCCATAGCAGTGAACGCCGTCGGCAGCAGGAGCGCCGATAATGACATTTTTCAGCGTTGCGCCTGCTTCCAGACGGAATACCGGCTTCTGGTTCTCAGCCTGGCTGCCATCCCCTAACGTACTCGGGTTCGCTACAAAAACTTTGCCTTTGCCGTCGTAGGTCGTATTTTTAGGAACAATAATGGTAGCGTTTACAACTTCTGCCGCCGATACAGGGGCAGGCTGCACACCAGCAATTGCAATAATAAGGGCCAAAGATAATAGAGCACCAATCCAATTTTTCATCGAATAAACTCTCCTTTATTCCATTTAATTTGGTTGTGGTGAAGCCTCTTCCTTTAATGCCTCAATATTTATGCAAATAGATGTGCACCTCCGTTTGCATCTACAAGAAGACTACCTAATTTTTGCCATTACAGGAATAATCATTAGCTCAGTAGTTGTCCACTCCGCCGGGAATCCCTTATTTCTGTAACAATTTCCGCCTTTACCTGTGAGGAATGTCACAATCGACCGTGTCCCTCCTGTGTTATTCTAACCTCAGTAAGCAGCAAGAGGAGTGAATGCTCATGGAAACTGAACCGCTACGCAAGGTCGAGCAACTCGCACACAAGAAGCATATGATTTTTCAGCAAAGCCGCATCCGGTATATTTCCAGGTCCATGCTCGCCAGCATGTTCATCGGCTTTGGCGTTATAGTCGCCTTTAAGACGGGTAACTTTTTTTACGCCGAGCATTCTCCACTCGCTTATCCGATGGCCGCGCTAACGTTCGGAGCTGCGATTATTCTCATCGCATACGGCGGCGGCGACTTGTTTACCGGCAATACGTTTTATTATTCGTTTACCGCGCTCCGGCGCAAGCTCAAATGGACCGACGCCATCAAAATGTGGCTGACCAGCTACGCTGGCAACCTGCTCGGCGCAGCCGTGTTCGCCCTGCTCATTATGACAACCGGACTGTTCGACAGCGAGAAGGTCAATACGTTCCTGCTCAGTGTCGTCGAAGCGAAAATGCATACGTCGTCGATGGAGCTGTTTTTCCGGGCGATTTTATGTAACTGGCTAGTCTGTCTCGCCTTTTTCATTCCAATGGGCATGAAGCATGACGGGGCAAAAATGTTTTCCATGATGCTGTTCGTCTTCTGCTTCTTTATTTCGGGCTACGAGCATAGCATTGCCAACATGTGCACCTTCGCTATTGCACTAGTCGTCGACCATCCAGACACGATTACTTACGGCGGCGTCATTCACAATCTTGTGCCTGTCACACTGGGCAATCTGATTGGCGGCGGCGTATTAATGGGATATATGTATTATTTCGTGAACAAGCCTTATTTCGACAAAGAGGATCACGCACAAGAGCAAGTACAGAAGGAATTGCAGGAGTAATTACATCATTGGACAGGGAGAGATCGAATATGAAAAAATCAAGAATTGTTGTCATTGGCGCTGGGGCTGTAGGCTCGACAACCGCTTATACCCTGCTGCTTCGCAATCGCATGGATGAGCTGGTGCTCATTGATGCCAATGAGAAGAAAGCGATCGGCGATGCGCTCGACATGAACCACGGCATGCCGTTCCTTGGCGGCACGAAGGTATGGGCAGGCACATACGAGGACTGCAAAGGTGCGGACATCATTATTATTACGGCTGGTGTGGCGCAGCGTCCAGGCGAAGAGCGCATTCAGCTGCTGAAGCGCAACGTGGCGATTTTTGACCAAATTATTGATGAGGTATTGAAATACAACGATGATGGCATTCTGCTTATTGCTTCGAACCCAGTAGATGTCATGAGCTACTTCTCCTTGCGAAAATCCCGCTGGCCCGTTAACCGCGTCATCGGTTCAGGCACGCTGCTCGACAGCGCACGCTTCCGCTATCTGATTGGCGAAGAGCTGAACATTGATCCGCGCAGCGTCCACGCCCCAATTATCGGGGAGCATGGCGATTCCGAGCTGCCGGTATGGAGCCTGTCGAACGTTGCGGGTACGGAGCTCGGACTGAACGACGAACAGAAAGAACGGATTTTCACCGGCACACGCGATGCCGCTTACCAAATTATCGAAGCGAAAGGCGCGACGTATTACGCCATCGCTCTGGCACTCGACCGCATCTGTACCGCGATTCTGCAAGATGAAGGCGCCGTGCTGAACGTGTCGACCCTGCTCGACAACTACCTCGGCGTATCCGATGTATACATTGGCGTTCCATGCGTCGTTGACCGCAGCGGTATCCGCAACGTTCTGGAGCTGACACTGTCCGACGAAGAAACGGCACTGTTCCAGAAGTCGGCGAACAAGCTGAAAGGCTTGATTGAGTCGATTCGGGATGAGATGGAATAATAGAGGGATTGCAAAAACGGGTACCTTTCGGTACCCGTTTTTGTGCTTATAAAAGCACTCAAATCGTTAACTTTCCGTCCTAAGCAGCTCCCAATTCGCACCTTCTCGTATAATTGCCGTTAGTTCCCCGACCGTCCCGCCTTTAGCTAATTGAAGCTGCTGATTCAAGTCGCGAACAGACTGTTTATATTCATCGTAACGAAGCTTTATTAGCTTGTATTTGGAAGATCTTAATTGTTTATAGATCATTGCGAGCAGCCAATCCGCCAAATTCCATTTCAACAGCTTGACTTTAAAAGCTTATTTTTATCTACATAGTAATTTTGGATTCGTTTACGTGCATGGTTATTGACAAGATAGGTACGCAGCTCACGCTCCATTTTTAGCTTCAATTCCTCAAGTTTAATCTCGAACCATTCATATTTTTCATTCTGCTTGTACTTCCTAGCATTTAACATATGTTTTCTGCCAGCTTGAATGGCCTCAAGCATTTGTTCAGCCTCTGCATATTTCCGCCTCATAATTACAGAAATTTTTCTAGCTATGAAATATTTCTGTCTAATCCTTTTTGAACTATATATGAAAACTATCTCAATCAGATTGAATTCAAGCTCATGTTTATTAAATGAAAAATAGCCCTCTATTTTCCCGAAGCCCTTTATCGTTTTCTCAAGCTCGGCCCAATAAATATACAAACTATTATAATGATGCTCTATCCGGGAATGAAGTTTTTCGAGCTGGCCTGTTACTCCAGTTATTACTGTATAGAAAACAACGTCCATAATAATAAAAGCAGTGAAAATATTATTAACATCTTTCATAACATTAAAAAAGGAATAAATAATGAACACAATAAACGCCAGCAAAAAGACGATAATTCTCAAATTCCTATAATGGAGCAAGCTATTGAACTGCATAATTCTCTTGTTTATTGGCGGACTTCCAACCCTGCCGAATGAAAGATTGTAGATGAATTCATTGCTTTTTTTAATCGTATAGGTCACCAAAACAACAAAAAAAGTAAGCGTTATATACATAAATATTTCTTCTGCCTTTAATGATTGGGTACCTATACTTTCAGCACTAGGATTAAAGTCAATCTGAAAGAGGGCTGCGAATTGAATTAATGAAGTTTGAAAAAATGTGTAAACAAAGGATGAAATCATAGATATAGCGATAGTCATCACATTTGATAGCAATACACAGAGCACCAAATTTAGTGCAATAATATCAAGATAAAATATAATATGAAAGGCTATATATATCGGAGTTAAACAGCGCAAAATGAACAGAGATAGCCCGCTTACATAACGGCTAATTTTAGGAAAATTAATATGAAGCCATATGCTAAAACTAGCATATGATAATGCTAATAATAAGAACCATGATAGATGCTTTAAAGACTCCCTATTTGATTTCCAAAATGCCATGGGCTCCTCGTGACCGCCTACATCGCCATTAAAGAGTCCTTTCATACTTTCAACAAATCCGTTAATTAGTACGGTAGAGGAAAAAACAGAATTCTTTATAATAAGAATCGCTGAGACGACGCCTATCAAAGCCATCACAATCCATATATTTTTTTTCACGATGATCCCCTCCCAAAAATATGTTAATCAAACAAAAGAACCGATATCTCTCTAGTTGAAGAGAGTATCGGTTCTTTTGATCTGTGTTTTAATAGCTTTGGTTCATATTAATTAAGCTTTGCTCGTAATCTTCACCGTCGCAGTTGCCGCATCCCAAGCCGCATCCATATCCAGCCCTTCGGAAATGAATCTCACTGGCACGAGCGTCCGGCCGTTCACCACCGAAGCGGGAACATCCAGCGTCACCGCTGTTCCATTCACGTAAGCCGTCGTGCTGCCAATCGTGAGCGTAACCGTGCGGTCGTCCTTGACCGCTGTAATTTTTTTCGTTGCTGCATCCCATTTCACTTCAGCGCCAAAGGCTTCGAAGATGCCGCGAAGCGGAACGAGCACCCGCCCTGATTGATTAACCGGCTCCTGTTTGTCGAAGCTCACTTTGCTGCCATTTAAAAGGACGGAAATAGCTCCCGCTGCTGTAACTGGAGTCGTTGTCGACGGCAGTGGCGTCACGGCCAGCCCCAGCTGCTCCTGCAAGTTAGCCAGTCTGTTGAGCGCAAAAGTCATCAGCGACCCAGCCGCCATCGAGCCCATTCCTTGACCGCCTTGCCCTTGGCCTGCTCCTTGACCTGGACCCTGTCCAGCAGCAGCTTGTCCAGTTGCTGTACCATTGCCTGCGGCAGCATCTGTCGCAGTCGTATTACTAGTGCTTCCTGTCGCGGTTCCCGCATTGTCCGGTCTAGCTGCAGTCGTGCCATCCGGCATCGTCGGCGGTGTCATACCAGCATCATCAGGAGGCGTCATGCCTTCCATTGCTCCACCGCCTGTAGCAGAATAAGCTACATTAGATTCAAACTGCTCTACCGTATAAAATTTAGTCGGATCAGCCGTTACGCTTGGCCGAATAATATCAGCCAGCTCGGTAATGCGATCCTCGATTCCGCCCAGATAGTCCACCAGCTCATTTACATAGGTCAAATATTTGGCCTTATACTCTGGCACTTCCAGCAAATTCCCTATCATTGGGACGCTGTCCATGCTGATGCCCAAGACAGGCACATCAACCGAGGCAGTTGTCGCATTTGTATTGGTAGCTGCCGTCGTTGTGGACGTCGTTGTTGCCGTGGATGTCGTAGTTGTGGTCGCAGTTCCCGCAGTTCCCGCTGCTGCCGCATTGCGACCGGCCCCGCCTCCGCCACCGGAATAGCCGTTAAATGACATATTGAAATCCCATGGCAGGACACTGAATTTTCCATCTGCATCGCCGTACAGCATATAGTTATGGCCCTTATCGCCATTATAGCTGTCGTAGTTGCCCAGTACAGCGTTGCCCGCAATGTATTTCAAGGCCGAGTCTACATCGAGTACGTCCTCGATATTCCCTTTCTCGCCAGCAGGCATATCATTCAGCACGCTAATAAAATTTTTCAACGATGCTTTATCATCCTCTGTGCCAAGCTCATACGTCAGCGTCTCATAGTCGCCGTCTTCCTCATATTGCAGATAGCTTTTCTCGTCCGTATCGTAGAGCACGCCATCGTTGTAATCTTCGCCATAATTTCTTTCCATATAGCTGTCATCAATAGCTTCAACACCTACATAGAAGCCATACAATTCACCATTGATATACAGGTTCGTAAACACTGTCAGCGGGGCATCCAGCCCGATCGAGCGCAAAGCTTCGTAATGCAAATATTCACGTAAAAAAGAAGGATCTGCGTAGCTGTTGTTCAGCACCATTTTATCCAGTCCGAGCAGCGTTTGTTCTTTATCGTATTTGTCGAATTTCAAGCGAAAGCTGTAGCGGTCGGAATCCGTCATGCTGGCAACGGCCTTCAAGGTCAAATTGCCTTTGGTCGAAAATCCTACGTTGCTCAGCACATTGCCGTCTACGTCTACCGTTACCTTTTTATACTCCTTATCCAAGGGGCTGGCCAAAATGCTTTCCCAATCGTCGTCCGCGATCGTCACGTTCACAGTAATGATTTTGTCCCCTTCAAATAGAGACTCATATTTTTGCGCAATGCCCGTCTCTGCAGCATAAACCGCCGACTTGCTCCCGATTGCTCCAAAACCCGATACGGCAATCGTTAGCGACAGAGCGGTAACCGTAACCTTCTTCCACATCTTTTTCAAATTCATAATTTGGATGACTCCTCCTTCAAACCAGATTTCAATTCCAGTCTTAAGGCTAAAGTATGAAGATTAAGTAAATCTTAGGTGAAATTGAAGGTTTGCTGAAAGTTGCTGGTACGCGGCGAAAAAGGCAGGGGGAGCGGCGGCTGTACGCAAAAAAACTCAAGCAGCCGCTCTGCTTGAGTTTTTAGCAATGCCTAGCCTAAGCTTGTTAAGCTCAGGTCGGGTCGAACCAGGGCCTGCTGGGTCAAAAAAGCGGCGAGCCCGCTTTGACCGGATGCAGCAGCGGCTCAAAGCCGGCAACACGCGCCTCGATGACGTCGCCATCGCGAATGACGGCTGCGCCAGGCGTCCCTGTCAAAATCACATCGCCGGGCAGCAGCGTCATGACCTGCGAATGAAAGGCGACGAGATATGCCGGCTGATAAATCATGTTAGCCAGCACATTGCCATGAACAAGCTCGCCATTATGCCAGGTTTCCACTGCCAGCTGGGGCAAGTCCGCGATTTCATCTCGCGTAATCAGCTCCGAGCCGAAGCCAAAAAAGGTATCAAAGCTTTTGGCCCGCGTCAGGAAACGCTGATGCTTGGCATGAATATCCGCTGCCGTAACATCGACTGATACGGCAAAACCTGCTACGCAGTCCAGCGCCTCGGCTTCGGTTATATTTTTGCATGTACGCCCGATAATGATTGCCAGCTCAGCCTCCGCCGTCACATGCTCCGTCTGCTGGGCAGGCAGCTCAATTGCTGCATTTGGGCCGATAAGCGACGTATCCGGCTTCATAAAGCTGACCGGATCAGCTTCAGCGAATAGTATCTCGCGCTCGGCCGCTTCCTTCACATAATTCATGCCGATACCCCAAATTTTTCGGGGATGGCGGTATAATGGCGCAACTGCCAATGCTTCGCTTGGCACTGATTCCAGCTGCGCAAGCTTATTGCTGCCTCCATCGTTATACCATGCCGTCAACGCATCCAGCTGCCCCTCTTGCAGCAGATCAAACACGTTGATGGGCCAATGCGTATGCTCCAACTGATTAATCGTATGGAGCCGCACATAGCGACCGTCAATGTTGATGCACGCTTGCTCGACACCCTCGTAATGGATCGTCACCAGCTTCATCTATTTTGCCGCCTCCCCTTCGTTTCCGCTGCCTGGCTGTTCGCTTCGTTCCCATAATTCCGCATGCTGCGCTATCCATCGCAGCAGCTTCAAATCCTGTCCTGCCCCTGCAATAATGGATAAACCAATTGGCGCTCCATCCACCTCGCCAACCGGCAGCGTTACTTGCGGCAAGCCTGACAGCCCTGCTATACAGCACAGCTGCATCGTTAGAGCACGCTGCTTGTCTGCCGCTTCTCCACTAATGTCGCGGTCCGGCGCCGTTCCGGGAATGGTTGGGATAACAAGCAGGCTATCTGTTCCGAGCAGTTCTCGCAGCTTGGCACGAATGCTGCGCTGTTCCTCTACCTTTTGCTCGCCATCTTCCTTGCGCAAAGTGCTTGCCCATCGAAATCGCTGCGCTATCCCCGGGCCAAAAGCAGGCTGCTCGCGCGTAATCCAATCGCCATGTGTCTGCCAAATTTCCAAACCTTGAATCGTGCGGAACGCTTCAAGCCATTGCTCCAGCCCTTCAGGGGCAAGCGTCAGCCGCTCGGTATTTGCGATAACGGCCTCCAGTTCAGCAACGAGTGGTCTCAGCTGTAGTGCGCTAGCAGAATCCGCCTTGCTCCATGCATCTTCTGCGATCAGCAAGCGGCTGAACGGCTTTACATTCGCAGCGTCCGCTGCGTCTGTTGTTTCCGTTTTGTCCGCTGCCACCTCTGCACGCTCGCTCGCCACTCCTAATGCCGGCTCACCAGTCTCCACGGCATCCGATTCCGCAGCAGCAGCTGCACCGCCCTCCACTCGGGTGGCCGCCTCCGCAGCAAGCAGCAGCTCGCCAACCTTCAGCAGCAGCGTGCTGTCCCGTGCCATCCAGCCTACCGTATCAAAGCTCGGAGCCAGAGGAATGACGCCATCCATCGCAACTGCGCCATGCGTCGGCCTAAAACCATATACGCCGCAATAGGCGGAGGGCACGCGAACCGAGCCGCCTGTGTCCGTCCCGAGCGCAAAATCCACTGCCCCGGCTGCAACGGCTACGGCAGAACCGCTGGAAGAGCCCCCCGGTATGCGACCCGGCGCAAGCGGGTTAATCGGCGTGCCGTAATGGGCGTTTTGCCCATTGAAGCTGTACATTAATTCATCGGTATGCGTTGCTCCGGTCAGTGCCGCTCCCGCGTCAAGCAGCCGTTCAATGGTTGAGGCGGTATGCTCCCCCGCTTCGTGCGTGCGCAGCCAGTCGGGGTTGCCCGCGCTGCTTATATGCCCTTTAATCGCGAACACATCCTTAACCGCAAAACGTAGGCCGTCTAAATTGCCCGTATGAGTTGCCGGAAGCGTGAGCTCCGGCTTAATAAAAGCATGGAATGTATCCATTATTTTATGCTGCATGATTGCTGTCTCTCCTGTCCAACCTGCTCCGCCTATATTCTAGCGATCAGGCCGATTTCGGTATCTTTGCCTACAACCAACTCCGCACTCGCGGCTGAAAAATGGGCTGCCCATCACAGCCGATCTGCTTTACTCTTTGCCATACGTTTTGCACACACTTCCGAGTCGAGCCGCTTACCAGCCAATTGCCGCTCCATCGCTGCGCGGATCAGCTCCGCCGCTAAGGACGCCGTCCTTGCTAATCGTGATCGCATGGGCGTGGCCCATAATGCCGTCAAACTCTTTCATGCGGCGGACATCATGCCCGGCTTTCTCAAGCTGCTCCGTAACCTCGTCTGCTAGGCGGCTCTCTACTTTCAGCTCCTGTGTTTGCGCCCCCCATGTGCGGCCCCACACCCAGCGCGGCTCATTCACCGCCTGCTGCGGATTCATGCCAAAATCAATCATCCGCGTAAGGATCGCCACCTGTGTCTGCGGCTGCCCTTCGCCGCCCTGCGTGCCGAACAGATGGCTTGGCTTGCCATTCAGGCACGCCATGGCTGGCATCAGCGTATGGAAAGTCCGCTTGCGCGGCTCCAAACGGTTCACGTGCTGGGGCTCCAACGAGAAGAAGGACCCTCTATTTTGCAGCAAAATGCCCGTATCCCCAGCAACAACGCCTGAGCCAAACTCAAAATACAAGCTCTGAATGAAGGATACCGCGTTGCCCTCCTCATCCACGACCGCCGCATAGGCCGTATCATTGCCGACAGGCTTCGTATCGATGGAGCAGGCCTCATCCAGCTTAATAGAAGCTGCAAGCTCCGCCGCATAGGCAGGGCTCAGCAAGCGTTCGAGCGGAATTTCCGCAAAATCAGGGTCCGTCAAAAATAAATTGCGGTCGCGGAAGCCGAGCTTAAGCGCCTCAATCATAAGGTGATAATACGTAAACGAGCCATGCCCGTAACTTTTCAGATCATAGTTTTCCAACATTTGCAGCGCCATCAGCGCCACAAAGCCTTGCGAGTTCGGCGGCACCTGGTACACGTCATGCCCACGGTAAGAGCCTTTAAGCGGCGCAACCCATTCGCCCGCATGCTCGGCAAAATCTTCCTTGGTCAGCAGCCCGCCGCTGCTCTGCAAATAAGCAGCGATCCGCTCCGCAATATCGCCTTTATAGAAAGCATCGCGCCCCTGCTCCGCGATAGCGCGAAGACTCGCTGCGAGGTCGCGCTGCACAAAGCGCTCCCCCGCCTGAACAACGCGCCCTTGCGGCAGGTATACCGCCGCTGTAGCTGGAAATTGTGCCAGCATGTCCGCATGCTGCACCGTATTTTCATATTGATCCGGCGACATCGGAAAGCCGTCTTCCGCATATCCAATAGCCATATCTAACACCTGTGCAAAAGGCAGACGCCCATATTGGCTATGCACGGCATGCCAGCCGTCCACCATGCCCGGAACTGTAATAGCGCTGCGCGGCCCGCGTACCGGAATCGCAGCTTCGCCAGCATAAGCCTCGCGCGTTGCAAAACTGCCGGATCGCCCGCTAGCATTATAGGCTCTCACCTGCTGTTCCTTATGTTCGTATGTGAGCCAAAACGAGTCTCCGCCAAGTCCCGTCATATGCGGATAGACGACAGCTAGACAAGCGCTGACCGCAATTGCAGCATCAAAGGCGTTGCCGCCTTGCTCTAGTATTCGCGCCCCTGCTGCCGAAGCCAGATGGTGGGGGCTTACAACCATGGCCTTCGTGCCGGTTATCGGCTTGTTCATGCTATTCCACCCTTTATAAGTCAAGTTATCTGACATGATCTATTGAGTATTAAAGTAACATGGCAGCTCGGCTAGTGGCAACTATAAAATTCTTTTTGCCCACGATTGACAAATTCCATATTGATAAGGAATGAATTTGGTTATATATTTATTCATATCGTAATCGAATCGAACTTATCACATACGTTTTGATATTCTCGCTCGAAGGAGTAAAAGGAGCTTTTCATATGCAATCCAAAATGCCGCCCGCCCAGGCGGAGCACGCCATTGACGATATTGATCGTAAAATCATCGCTGCCCTGCATGTTAATGGAAGGATATCTTACACCGACTTGGCCAAGGATATTGGTTTATCCCGCGTTGCTGTGCAAGCCAGAATCAACACCCTGCTGGAGCAAGGCGTTATTGAGCGCTTCACAGCCGTCATCAATCCGGAGAAAATTGGCGTGACGGTATCGGCTTTTTTCAATGTCGAGGTGGAGCCTAAATTTCTGCATGAAGTAGCCGATCGCTTATCCGAGGAGCCCGTCGTCACTAGTCTGTATCACATGACAGGCCCCAGCAAGCTGCATATGCATGGCCTGTTCACCAGCAATCAGGAAATGGAGCTATTTTTGAAAGAAAAACTGTACCCGCTGCCCGGCATCATGAGCGTTGATTGCCAGGTTTTAATCAATCGCTACAAAAGTAGAATGGGAATGAGGCTGTAAAAAATGGAGACGACAACAAGCGCCAAAGCATATGGACAGCTTTCCTTGGCGATGTTTAAAACGGGCATTTTCGGCTTTGGGGGCGGCCCTTCCGTTATTCCTTTAATTCGGCATGAGGCGGTTACCCGCTATGACTGGATTAATGATGAGGAATTTGCTGAAATTTTGGCACTGGCCAACGCATTGCCCGGACCCATAGCCACCAAGATGGCCGCTTATCTCGGCTACCGGCTGCAAGGCTGGCTGGGCGCGCTCGCCGCTGTACTTGCTCATATTTTGCCTTCGGCCATCGCGATGATCGCCTTGCTGTCCGCTGTACAAATTCTTAGCGGCTCGGCTGTTGTGCAGGGAATGATCGCCGCGGTTATTCCCGTTATCGCAGTCATGCTTGGCGTAATGGCATATGAGTTCGGCAACCGTGCGGTGAAGGGACTGGGCTGGGTAACTGGGCTCATCAGCTGTGCGCTCGCTTTTCTGCTGCTGCAGGTCGTGAATATTCAGGATGCGGTCGTTATTGCCGCCTTCCTTCTCTATGGGGCGATGCATTTCAAGGCTGCCGCATGGGTGAAGAAGTGGAGAAACAATCGGCGCGATAAAGACAACAATACGAGCGCGAGCGCATAAGGAGCAGTCACTATGGATTGGTTGGATTTAATTATTGGTTTTTTTCTCGCAAATATTTTAGGCTATGGCGGCGGTCCTGCCTCCATTCCGCTCATGTATCATGAGGTCGTGGACCGTTACCACTGGTCAACCGATGCTGAATTTTCAAACATACTCGCGCTTGGCAATGCCCTTCCGGGGCCGATTGCTACGAAAATCGCCGCGTTCGTCGGTTATGATGTATACGGCATTCCAGGCATGGCAATCGCGCTTGCAGCAACGATTGTACCTTCGGCTGTGGCGCTGATTTTTCTGCTTAAGCTGCTGCAAAAGCATCGCCAATCTCCCATCGTCAAAGGGATGACGCTGCTCGTGCAACCCGTTGTCGCCATCATGATGCTGCTGCTCACTTGGCAAATGGCAAGCACAGCCGTGCAATCCGCCGGCCTTTGGCAGACACTTGCCATTGCCGCCGTCGCCTACTGGGCGATGGAGCGCAAGAAGATCCATCCGGCGATCGTCATCTGCGTCGCCTTCGCTTACGGCGGCATCGTGCTATCGCAGACGATGGCATAAGGAAGCAGCATACAACCTTCTGCCATTCATCATGAAGAAGAAGCGGCCCTGCACATTCGCCAACGCGTTTGTGCAGGGCCGCTTCTTTTTTATCCTATTCTCCGCTGCTGCTACTGAGCTTTAACCGGATACACGCCATCATCCAGGCAGATAATATAATTTATCGCCAAGTATGGCTGTATATTATTGTGTGCTTGAGACCCCCCGCTTGCAGTTATAGCATTCACATGCATGTTGGCATTCGGCTGTTCTTCATTATACACACTAACTGTAGTACCCCGCGGTGTAGTGGCCCAAATATTATTGATTGTATCCGTCGTATTTCCCAATGTCTGAGCGTTCAACTGATGTGTATGATTCGGCATTTCAAAGGTGGTAATCGTTTCTGTCATGCTGCCGCCCTTTTCATAGCACTTCCTCGGAGTCAGATCTACCCCGCTGCCTTGATGTATCGGCACTAGGCCCCGCAAATCAGGCAATGTAAAATACGTTTTATAGTCCGAGCCAAACGCACCTCCTATTATCGAGTACAATGGTTGATTGTACGGGAGAGAAACCTGCTGTCCATGACAAAAGGCCCAGCCCAGCGGAGCGAAGTTTCCTGTAAATAAGCGAATTTCTCCAATAAAAGCGTCCATGTCAAGCCTCGCTTTCTGATTCTAATTAATTTTTCGGTGGATAAGTCCCTGTCATTGCAATGCAAAAATTTGCGACCACGTAGGGCTGCATATTGGAATGGGCCTGTCCCGCGCCCGTCATCCCGATTGCCTGAGGCGACATGTACCCGTTCGCCGTCTTGCTGTAGGCCTTTGCGCTGCTTTCACTCCATACATTGGAGGCAGCCGCGCCCTTTGTACTTGTGGCTGAGCTGGCAGACAGCGAATGCGTGTGCTGGGGAATTTCATTTATCGTCAAGGCATGCGTTTCTGTTCCGCCGTTCGAATATACAGGGAATACTTCGTCTGTTGTTGGATTTAGGGCAGCCCTTCCCTGCAAATTTGGCAGTTGGAAAGTGGCTTGGCCATCCCCACCGAATTTATTGCCAATTATCGAGAATAAAGCTTGGTTCTCACTCACTTTAAGTATTTGTCCATTGCATTGGGCCCATCCTACAGGAGCGTAGTCGATTGCAAACAAACGTATTTCGCCAAGAAACCATTCTTCCATAAACGCCTTCCTCCTCTTGATTAGCTATTGTCTTATATGCTTAAAACTGCCTCATCGGATAGGTGCCTCGCATACAAATAATATAAGTTAGTGCCATGAAAGGCATCATATTGTTATGTGCCTGATTGCCGCCTACCGTGGACAAAGCAGTTTTGTTCATCGCGGCGTTAGGCGCTGCTGTTCCTTCAAAATATTGCTTGACCGTGCTCGCCGCCCAAAAATGGCCTGTCGGAGACGCCTCATCGCCTGCGGACTGATGGGCTGCCGCCATATGCGTATGGGCCGGCAGCTGTGCCTGCGTCAACTGAACCGTCTCCTTACCGCCTTTATCTTTCAGAGAAAATTTGCTGCCCGTTGAGCTGGTCCCCATATGAATGGGAACCCGGCCCCGATAATCCGGTAGGGCGAACGTCGTTTGCCCGTCCCCTCCGTAGGTTGCCCCGAGAAGGCCGAACAGCGCCTCATTATTCTTAATCGGCAGCACTTGCCCGTTGCATAGTTCCCAATCCTGCGGCGCGTACGTGCCGACAAACAGCCTGATTTCGCCTAAATATGAATCTGCCATTTTAATTTCCTCCTCGGATTATTTGTTCTGTGCCGATTGTTTAGCAGACTACCCGTTGATTAAATCAGCCTGCAGCAGAAGTCTGCGAATGAGTGCAGCAGCCTCCGCACGGGTAATGTCGTCCTGCGGATGCAGCTGTCCGGAATTCCCCGTCACAATTTGAAGCTCAACCGCAGCGGCCATAGCATCTTTCGCCCAACTGCTGATTTCATTCTGGTCCACGAAAGCGGACAGCTTATCCATAGATCCCGAAGCACTCAGCTTCGTATAAGCTACAGCTCTTGCGATAATCGCAATTGCTTCCTCGCGTGTAATTGTCTTTAGGGGGCCAAATGTGCCGTCAGCATAGCCGGTAATAAGACCATAAGCCGCAGCTGTTTCCGTATAACCGGCATACCAGCTTCCGGCCTGTACATCTGAAAACTTACTTTGCCCTTGTAGAGCCGCTGGGCGCAAGCCTAAACCACGTACGATAATCGCCGCAAACTCAGCGCGGGTAATAGAAGCATCCGGAGAGAAGGCCGTCTCGCTCGTCCCTTGTACAACCATGCGGGAGGCCAGGTCGTTCACCTCATCGCGGCTCCAATGCTTCGCCAGATCCTGCATCTCCCGCGGGTGCCAAATGACGGAGTACGTACTGTTCGTCAGGCTGTTGATCACTGCATAATACTTCCCGTTCAGCTTCGTAATATTGGTTGGTACATGATAGAGCTGTCCATCGGAATGCAGCACGACTCCTGTCGTAATACGACTCGCATCAGCGCCCTCCGGCATTGGAATCATCATTTGCACATAGCCGCTGAAAGTGGAGACAGCCGTCTGCTTTCCGTTGTAAGAAGCTGAAATATGGAATTCCAGCGGCGAGGCGGCAATCTCCATACCTTGGCCGGATGCCGCAGCATATACTTGATCAGACTCCGATTTTGCCGATTTTGCTATTGTGATGCTGAAAATAATGTCCTTTAAGCTGTTCTGCGCTCCTAGCTCCTTGGCAATCGCATCCACAGGGATAAGCGAAGCCGGGAATGCATAAGAGGCTGAGGCCGTTTGAATTTCAAGCGTCGCCGTTTTATCTGTCATTACCTTGAGCAGTTGACCATTCAATAAGCTGTTCACGCTATCTGCGGCTTCTGTATACGGAATCGTGACTTCGCGATTGGATTCGGACTCTAGCTTTTTAATGATTTTGTCGTTGTCGAGCGTTACTGTCGCATAGCGCAGCTGATTGCTGGTGAACGTCTGCACCGTAGCCGTCTGCTCTTGCTTCACTCCGTCTACATATACTGAAATGCCGATTCCCGCTGCCACTGTCCCCGTTTGTACGGAAGTGCCTGTTGAAGGAGTTGAACCTGAGCTTTGCTGGGCGCGGGTCACTTTCACCAGGTAAGTACGGCTCGGCTTTGTTGAGTCAGCCGCCATAACCGTGACCGGAATTTCATTCAGACCGACACTTAACTGCACTGTAACCGGATTTTCTGCCGATTGGCCGTTTATCGTTACCGTCGCAAGCGGATCAAAGGCTTCAGCTGTAATCGTCGTTGCTTCAACTGCATAAGCTACATTTTGCTCGTAGCTCAGCGTATCCTTGTGGAAAGTAGGAGAAAGGCTGCCCGTGCTGGTCGAAAGCGCCCCTAATTCGCTAATTCCATAAGGTGTAATATTTACTGTAATAACGGCTGTATCAGAATCCTCCTGTCCGTCCGAAGCTACATATGTGAAGCTGTCTGCCCCTAGCTGACCAGGACTCGGCACATAAACAAACTCATCGCCGTTAATAATCGTCACGCTGGAGGACTTCGTACCGGTTGTGAGCAGGCGGAAGGTCAATGAATCTCCATCCACATCCGTTGCATGCAGCTTTTGGGTCAAAGATGTCAGACTTTCTACATCGTAGCTTGCATTCTCAGCTGCCGGCCGGTCATTCACCGGCGTGACCGTCACCTGGACCGTAACCGGATCGGATTCATCCACCCCGTCAAAGGCCTTTATTGTAAAGCTGTCGTCCCCGTTAAAATCCTGATTCGGCGTGTAGGTGAGTTGATTGCCATTGATAATAACCGCTTGCCCGTGCTCCGCCTGATCGTCGACTAGGAAGGTCAGCGCATCCTGATCCTCATCCGTACCCGACAGTGTCAAGCCCAATACATCGTCCTCATCCATTTGCTGAGGAGCAATCGTCGTCACAACAGGCTTGGTGTTCCCCACAGTCACCGTAAAGCTCGTTGTGCCTTCCGCCAGACTGCTGTCCAATACATGGATCGTAATGGCAGCTGAGCCTTGCATTCCTTGAGCAGGCTCCACGGTAACCGTGCGCTGCTTCCCGCTTCCCGCTAGTGTAATTCCGCTGAGCGGAACAAGAGCGGTATTGCTCGATTCTGCAGTTACTGTAAAATCGCTCGGCTCTGCGTCAGGATCTGTAATAGTAAAGCTTAGAGCCTGCGTAGCTGTATTTCTGCTTATGCTTTGATTGGCAATCGCACTTACCGTCGGGATGTCATTCACCGACGTCACAACCAAAGAAGTCTGACTGTCCACAACTGGCGCAGCTATCCCGTCATCCACCGTCACAGTTAAAACAACGGTCTCCGTCGTTCCCGGAGCAACCCGGTTCGCCTTCGGCGCAAATACCAATTGGCGAATGGCTATAGTCAGATCATCGGCTGTTCCGCTTGCCTCGTATTGACTGCCAACCAGACTGAAGCCGGATGCCTGAAGGGAGGCAGCGGTAAATTCGCCTTTTGCCGCAGTATCCAGTGCGATGCTGACCGTTAGCGTCTGATCGGGATCCGCATCCTCTATCGATACGCCAGTAAAGGGTTGCTCCGTATCCGTATCCAATAGCTCTAATGGAGTTGCGGCAATACCCGTCAATTCGGGAGCGTCATTTACCGGGGTAATCGTAACCGATATCGTACTAACCACCGTGCCTCCGTTGCCATCGCTTACTTCAATTTTAAATACATCCTGACCATAATAATTAGCGTCCGGAGTATATTCCCACGCTCCGCTCGTCGAATTAACCGTTGCGATTCCATGGGTAGCCTGCTGCAAAATGGAATAAGTCAGCGTGTCACCCTCCACATCGTTTGCCGATACTTGTCCGGTAACCGCTGTGTCCTCATCAGTCGTTACAGAATCATCCGCAGCTGTCGGCGGATCATTCACCGGCGTCACAGTTACGGTAATGGTGCTAGTCGCCGTACCTCCGTTGCCGTCGCTAACCAATATCTTGAATACGTCCTGGCCGTAATAATCCGCATTCGGAGCATACTCCCATGCTCCGGTCGACGGATTGACCGTTGCCGTTCCGCTTGCTGCCTGCTGCGATACCGAATACATCAGCGTGTCGCCATCCGCATCCGTTGCGATTACCTGACCAGTCGTACTTGTATCCTCGTCAGTCGTGGCCGTATCGTCCGACGTTGTCGGAGCTACATTTATGTTTACAACCGTTACACTTATCGTACTCGTTGCTATGCCGCCGTTACCATCGCTAACCTCGATCTTGAATACATCCTGACCGTGATAACCCTCATCCGGGTTATATTCCCATGCTCCAGTCACCGGATCAACCGCTGCCGAACCATGAGCCGCCTGCTGCGAAATGGAATACGTCAGTGTATCGCCCTCAACATCGCTTGCCGTGGCCTGACCCGTCGTCTGCTCATTTTTATTGGTCGTCGCGGTGTCATCGCTCGTAACAGGAGGATCATTCACCGGCGTCACAGTTACGGTAATGGTGCTGGTTGCCATGCCACCATTGCCATCGCTAACCTCAATCTTGAATACGTCCTGGCCATGATAATTCGCATTCGGACTATACTCCCATGCCCCCGATGACGCATCAACCGTTGCCGTCCCGTTCACTGCCTGCTGCGATACCGAATAGATCAGCATATCGCCATCCGTATCCATTGCCGTTACCTGACCAGTCATACTTGTATCCTCGTCGGTCGTGGCCGTATCGTCCGACGTTGTCGGAGCTACATTGACGTTCACAATCGTTACACTTATTGTGCTCGTTGCTATGCCGCCGTTGCCATCACTAACCTCGATCTCGAAAACGTCCTGGCCATAATAACCATCCATCGGAGTATATTCCCATGCTCCGGTCGCCGGATCGACCGCTGCCGAACCACGATCCCCCTGCTGCGAAATGGAATAGGTCAGCGTATCGCCGTCCACATCGCTTGCCGTCACCTGACCCGTCGTCTTCTCATTTTTATTGGTTGTCGCGGTGTCGTCGCTCGTAACAGGCGGATCATTCACCGGGTTGACGGTAATCGTAACCGTGCTTGTCGCCGTCCCCCCTTTGCCATCGCTAACCAACACCTTAAATACGTCCTGACCGTGATAATTCGCATTCGGATTATATTCCCATGCCCCCGTTGACGCATCGACCGTTGCCGTCCCATTCGCTGCCTGCTGCGACACCGAATAGGTCAGCATGTCGCCATCGTTATCGGAGCCAGCAATGTTAC
Organism: Paenibacillus liaoningensis; assembly: GCF_059609455.1. Taxonomy (NCBI): domain Bacteria; kingdom Bacillati; phylum Bacillota; class Bacilli; order Caryophanales; family Paenibacillaceae; genus Paenibacillus; species Paenibacillus liaoningensis. Next base: position 20,513 of record NZ_JCAALU010000009.1, on the reverse strand, counting down.
CAGTCACGAATTCGTCCTCATCTACCGATTCCGTATAGTCTGTCACGGTCGGAGCTTGATTCACAACGGTTTGTTCATAAACAATATACGGATCGGCATCAAACCGATACCGATCAACGTTGGTTCCATTCAAGCTTTCTGTGCCTGTCAGAAAGAATGTTAGCATTCCGTTCGAAGCATTATTGAAATAATTCGTGACATCGAAGGAAAGCAGCTTTCCAGCGACAATTCCACTCATCACACTATCCAATAGTTCGTACTTGCTGGGTGTATTCAGCACATCACTCATGCTAGGCCAGCCTGTATGCGCGTTCTCCACACTGGTTGGAAGGAGCGTCGTCTTGTATGCCCATACTTTGGCGATAGGCGTTCCACGAACGGCCAGACCTTCATCTCCACCACCAAGGTTATTGCCTACATTAATTCGCAAGTAAACCTTGTAACCGGCAGGTGCGCTCGCCGTTTTGTTGAATCGCACAAAAGCATGATACTCCTTCGTGCCTCCATCCTGAATACCAATATAATAAGGAGCCCCTACATAAGCGCCATACGTAAAATCATGCCCGGCTATAGCCGCCAGCGGCGGTCCGGCCAAGGAGCTTGCATGCACCGTTCCAGTTCCATATAGTCCGCCAAATATAAAATGGATTGCTATGATAGCGGTCAATAAACCTATGAATCCCTTCTTCTTCACGCTTTCCTCTCCTTATCCTTATGCTTTTTCCTATCCAAATCCAATTATTATCGCCCTAATTATACCAATTGCCTCTGAACGCATTCTGAACGAGGAGCCGCCCGCTGCATCTGCCAAAATAGCAATTTCACTGCCGCCCATACACAAAAAGCCTCCTTATCCAATGGATAAGAAGGCTTAGTGAATGGTTCATATCTTAATCTTAGGAATGATGCGAAATATCCTTCGTCGTTGAATAACGAGCCTCGTGCTCGCTCTCATTCATAAACGGCCAGTAGTTGGCTTTGCCAAACATGCGCACCATGACTGGAATGAACAGCGGCAGCATAATGAGCGCGTACATGAACAATCCGCATAATACGAGTGTCGCGATTTGCAGCAAGGACATTACACCTGAAGGCAGCATCGCCGCAAAGGTACCACCCAGAATAATCGCAGCCGACATAATGACGCCGCCCATGCTCTTCATCGCTTTCAAAATCGCCTGGGTCGGCGAAAGATCGCGATATTCCCGGAAACGGTCCATTAGGAAAATGCTATAGTCGATGCCCAGCGCAACCAGCATAACGAAACCGAAGAACGGAACCGCCCAGCTGATGCCCGAGTTGCCGAGCAAGCGAACGAAAATCACTTCTGTTATCGCCATTGACGTATAGAAGGTCAACAAAAGCGATGCCATCAAATAAAGCGGCATAACAATGGAGCGGAACAACAAAATCAGAATAATCGTAATGCCGACCAGCATCAGCATCATCGTACGAGAGTAGTCCTCATTCGAAATATTGTTCAAATCATGGTTGGAGCTCGTCACTCCACCTACCGCATAATCAGCCTGCGCATAAGCTGTGCCTTGCAGCGCACGACCTACTGCGGCATTCAAATCTTCGATTTTCGCCATTGTCGCCATATCATACGGGTTGCCGCTAAAAATAACATCGAATTTAGCGCTCATCCGATCTTCGGACATATAAACATCAAGAGCCTGCTGAAATTCCGGCTTCTCAATCGCTTCCTCTGGAATAAACCAGCCCGTCATCTGCTTGTTTGGCGAGGAGCCGAGCTCGCTCAAATAGCTTTTCGCCGACCCAAGACCATCGCTTACCTGCGTGATGCCATCCACGCTTTGATCAAGTCCTTCCGTCAGCTGGCTGAGCTGACCGTTCAAATCGGCAAAGCCTGCTTGCAAATCGGATTGCCCGCTTGCCAGTTGGTCAGCACCCTTCGTTATGTCAGGAACCTTCGTTACAATTTGGCCTTGGCCAGCCGCGGCCTGAGCAATACCCTGCTGAAGCTGGGAAATGCCTTGTGCCAGCTTCTCCAAGCCTTTCGCAAGCTCGCCTTGGCCAGCTGAAGCTTGGGAAAGTCCCCCGTTCGCCTGCTTCAGGCCATCTGTAATGCCGCCCAGCTGTCCATTCATTTGCGTCAATTGCTCACTGAGCACTGTCGCCGTCTGTTCCATCTGGGAAGCTGCGCCTAGCACCTGCGCATAATCAGCATCGGCTGCCAGCTCAGGATACTTCTGACCCAAGCCGCTGATGCCTTTGTGAAGATCAGCGAGCCCTCCTGCCAGCTGCTGCTGCCCAGCCGCAATGCCGCCGTAGGCTTGTGATAGCTGGCCTACGCCTGCTTCCAGCTTTTCATAATTCGCCAACAGCTCTTTGCTGGCTGCTGCCAGTTGGTCGGCGCTCGTTTTCGCCTGCTTCAAGCCTTCAGCAAGCTCACCTGCTCCAGCAGAGCCATCATTCAGCCCTTGCTGAATGCGTTTCAAGCCATCTCCTAGCTGTACAATGCCGCTTTTCAAATCCTTCGTTCCCGCAGCAAGCTTGCCTGCGCCTTCCGCTGCTTCATTAAGCTTTGGCTCATTTTCGCTCAGCTTGGTGCTCGCTTCTGCAAGGCCACTGCTTATTTTTCCAAGGCCTTCCTCGCCTTTGTCGAGGCCGTCCTTCAGCGTGCCCACTTGATCAGATACCATGAGATCGTCAAGCTCTTCGCCTGTTGGGCGAGTCGCACTGCGAACAAGCGCCACGCCTTCCACCTTCGAAAGCTCACGGGTAATTTGTTCAATGGTAGCCAGCCCATCCGTTGTATCCATCGGTACAGCTGTTTTCACCACAACCGTCGAAGGCAGCGATTCACCAGGCCCGAAGCTTTCCGAAATGAGGTTAAAAGCTTTCACCGAATCGTATTTGTCGCCAATTTCATCGAGCGAGTTAAAGGAAACATTGCCTTTGTACGCCACTAGAAAAGGAACCGTCAGAACGATAACGACAACGAGCGCCCAAAGCGGCTTGCGCAGCGAGAAGCTGCCAACCGCTCCCCAGAGCCCGCTCTCCTTATGCTCAAGCGAGCCTTTCGACGGCCAGAACAGCTTGGCGCCAAGCACCGACATAAAGAACGGAACGATCGTAAACAACGCAATCAGCAAAATCGCAATGCCGATCGCTACCGCAACCGCCGAGCGGTACAGCACGAAGGTCGAAAAGCCAATAGAGGCAAAACCGACAAATACCGCAAGGCCAGAAAACAATACCGTTTTGCCCGCTGTCTTATAGGTTGCCAAAATCGATTCCTGAATATCTCCGCCCCGATGCGCCAGTTCTTCCTTAAAGCGGCTGATCAGCAAAATGCAATAATCCGTACCGATCCCGAATAAGACAGCAACGAGGAAAATTTGCGTAAAATTCGAAAGCGGAAAATCAAAATATTCTACAAGAAAGGCAACGATGGATTGGGACAGCAAATAGGTAAAGCCCACCGTCAGCAAAGGTACAATCGGCGCCACGGCCGAACGGAATACGAGGAACAAAATAATCAAAATAAAGCCAACGGTTATAAACTCCGTCTTCTTCAAGCCCTCTTGCGCGCTGGATGCGACATCGTCACCGATAATCCAGCCGCCTGTATAGTAGTGCGTCAATGGCACATCCGCAACGGCGCCGTATAGTCCCTCTCTTATACCGGACAAATCGCCACTTGAGGTATCCACCTTCACAAGCACAAGCAGCGTCTTGCCATCCTCGGACAGCATTTGCTTCTTAAGCTCTTCCGTATCAAAATGCGTCGTAATCGACGTGATATGATATTGTTCCTTCCCAGCCTTCAGCTTTTCCACGCCTTGCTTGGCCGCAGCCAAGTCCGCATCGGACAAGCCCTCTGGATCATGGAACACAAGCACGGTCGAAGAGCCATTGCCCGCATCCTTGCCGCCAATCTCCTCGATCATTTTCTCGGCAATCGTGGAAGAATACCCTTGCGGGACAGCTACTTGCCCTTTTTCACGAACGAGTGCTTCCATATTCGGCGCGCTCACCATTAATCCGACTGTGACAAGCAGCCATACGAGCATGAGTACCCATCTTAGCTTGATTACCGTCTTCATTGCTCTGTTTCTCCTCCTTCTATCCCGTACGTGCCAGACATAACTTTAGCCAGCTTCTCATAGGTAGTAATAAACTGCAGTGCTTCCTGTTCATCAAAATGCTGAATATGCAAGGCCAGCATTTCTTGAATTTTTATTTCGGATTGATCGGTCAACTGCTTGCCCGCTGGCGTTAGCATTAAATACGTAACTCGCCTGTCCTTTGGGTCCTGCTGCCGTTCAATGAGCTGTTTATCGAATAAACGTGTCGTAAGTGCCGTAATGGAGCTTCGTCCTACGCAAAATGTATCCGCAAGCTCGGAAGAGTTCGTCTTCCCCTGCTTCCGCAAATAACGAAGCACCGAATATTGTTCGACCGTAAGCCCCTCCGGCATCGCTTCCCGGAACAAGCTGTTTATTTGACGATTGACGGCAAAATAGGTCGCCTCATAGCGCGCAATAATGTCCAGCAACAGTTTTTGATCTACCATCCCGCTTCCTCCTTTCCATTTATGCTTTCTCTCTAAAATATTCGATAATGAAATAGTTCACTGATAGAACTATATCAAAAACCGCCCGCAAGCGTCAAGCGGCTATTAATAAAAAAATGCATGGGCTCGGCCTATAACAGCTCGCTCTATCTCCTAGTATCACAATGCAAAAAAAAGCCGCGAGGCGGCTAAAATAACCGTCTCACAGCTTCTTCTATCTTGCATGTATGCTTTCCCTTGCTCCTGATGCTCTTCCTGGTCCTGATGATTTCCCTATGCGATCAGCTTAAGCCGATTGATCAGCAGCTGCGTCTGTGTCCGTAGATTCATCAGCTGCCGCATCACGCTTCCCATGCTTGCCTTGATGTCCCGCTTCGTCGCCTTCCGGCTTCTTGAACTCGCCGTTTACGAACTGGGTGACACGCGCGGTCAGCTCAGCGATTTTCGCATCATATTGCTCCTGTGTCAGCTTGCCATCAGCCAGTGCTTGATCCAGTCTAGCTGTTTCTTCGCTGACTTTCTGATCAATGACCTTCTGCACATCAACGCCTTTTGCAGCTGCGACGTCAGCGAGCGATTTTCCAGCTTTCAGTTCCGTTTTCAGCTCATCGACCGTCACGCCAAGAACGGCAGCCGTTTCCTCGCTTGCGAAGCCGCCTTTGCCGAATCCGCCTTTGCCACCGCCACGATGGCCGCCTTCACCGCCAAGACCAGCTTGGCCATTTGAATCTAATATTTTATCAGCTATTGCCGAGCTATCCCACTGCTTGTCTGCTTTTGTCGCATCGGACGCTTTGTCTGGATCTTCACTTTGAAGCTTTTCTTTGCGGGCAGCAGCCGCCGCATCCATCCATTCCACCAGCTTGGCCTTCAGCGTCTCGCGGTCTACGCCCTGAGCGGAGGCGACCTCGGCAAGCGTTTGCGTTTTGAGCTGCGTATCCAGCGTCGCTTCATCAAGCTTCAAATATTCAGCAAGCTGCGTTTTCCACTGTCCAAAGCCGAAAGATCCGCCCTTGTGCTTGCCTGCCTCACGCGTTGCTCCGCTTCCATCCGCGGCGCTTTGCGTGCTTGTATCCGTTGAAGCTGCATGGATGGCCGGTATAGCCAGCGCACCTCCGCCTACCACCAGCGATAATGCAATTGCGCTTGCGACGATCGTTTTCGTACCCTTCATGACTGTATTCCACCTTTCAGTTGAATTTGCCTTACATTTCCTATCATAGGCATCCATTATTAGCTCAGTTATAAACCTAGCTGAATATTACCTGAAAATCGTGAGGATTTATTCAGAAAACCAAGCGTAAACGGCTATAGCCGTCCTCTGGCGGCAAAGTAATTCTTATATTTCAACAAAAAAAGACGGAGCCTCATCAGCTCCGCCCTGCATTCTATACGATCCTGTTCCCTACTCTTGCTGAAAATAAAGCTTTCAGCCCTACGCCGTTACTGGCGCTCCCAGCTGCAATTGATACATCGCGAAGTATTTGCCGCTATGCTCCATCAATTGATCATGGTTGCCCCGCTCAACGATCTCGCCATGATCCAGCACCAAAATTTGATCGGCCTGGCGAATCGTCGATAGGCGATGGGCAATAACGAACGTCGTGCGCCCTTTTTTGAGCACATCCAGCGCCTTCTGAATAATCGCTTCCGTCTCCGTATCGATGCTCGCAGTCGCTTCATCCAAAATCAGAATCGCCGGGTCATACGCGAGCGCCCTTGCAAAAGAAATCAGCTGGCGCTGTCCCGCAGACAGCGTGCTGCCCTTCTCGATAACCGGCGCATCGATGCCGCCGGGGAACTGCATAAACATCTCGTAGGCGCCTACATCGCGCAGCGCCTGCTCTACCCGCTCCCGGCTAATTTCCGGGTTGCCTAGGCTGACGTTCGACGCGATCGTTCCCGTGAACAGGAACGGGTCCTGCAGCACGATGCCCATATGCTGGCGCAGCTGCTGCTTCGGAATTTCCCGTACATCGCGGCCATCAATTAAGATGCTGCCTTGTTTTAAGTCATAGAACCGGAACAGCAGGTTGAGAATCGAGCTTTTGCCAGAGCCGGTATGCCCCACAAGCGCTACCGTCTCGCCCTGACGAGCAACGAAGGAAATCTTCTTGAGCACATAATCTTCTTTTTTATAGGCGAAGGTGACGTCCTTGAACTGCACTTCGCCCTTGTAGCGCTCGATTTTGCCCGTTGCAACATCAATGCCTTCTTCATCCATCAGCTTGAAGACGCGCTCTGCCGATACGCGTGCCGTCTCCAGATTGGAGAGCTGGTTCACCACGCCGACGATCGGCTGGAACATCCGGTTCATGAGATCTATAAAAGCATACAGCGTACCGACGAGCAGCACTGTGCCGAACCAATTGCCCCAGAACATCCAGATGACCACAAGAAACATAATGTTGCGGATGACCTGAACCATATTATGCGAGGTGATGGAGTTTAAATGAAGCAGCTTGTTTTGAAATTTAAAATAATGATCATTCAGCTCATCAAACTCCTCCATCATCTCTTTCTGGCGGCGGAAAGCTTGAATGATCGGCATTCCTTGAATGGCCTCATTGATCATGCCGTTAATTTCGCTCAGCTTAGCTCGAATAACCTTATTGTAATACGCCGCGTAACGGCGATATACCTTGATCCACACGAGCAGCAGCGGCACAAGCGGCAGCGCGAACAACGCCAGACGCCAGTCGAGCAGGAACAATGCCACATAAATCGCCGACATATAAATGATGGCCGAGAAAAAGTTCGCCAATACCGAAACATATAGCTCCCGTACCGCTTCGGTGTCATTCGTAATCCGTGATACGACTTGGCCTGCGGCCAGTGTATCGTAATAATTGACGGGTAGCCGCTGCGTATGCTCGAATACATCATTACGCATGCGGCGGACGATGCTGTTAGCTGACGTTTGCAGCAGCAGCCTTTGGCCATAAGTCAAAAATCCGCCTATGAGCAGCAGCACGCAATAAAGCGCCGCAAGCTTTATAATGCCAGGCGTCTCTGGCTTGTAGAAGGCGAACAGCTCTTTTGCAGACAATGCGGTTACAGGAAAAGCAACCACCTCTCCTGTCGCTTTGCTCGTGAAGGTCATCTGCTCACCCTCTACCTTGCGCTTTCCATCCTCGAAGGGGAGCTGCCCTTCAAGCCAATAAAACGTTCTTCCAGACTGCAATATACGCACACTGTCACCCTTTGGCTCTCCAGCTGTAAGGTGATCCACGCGTTTGTACCATTTCCCATTATGCTCAACCGCGAAGCTATCCTGCTTCGCCGTCTCATACCATGTCTTCTCAATGCCAAGTATGTTCTGGTCGATCATGCGCTTGGCAATGAACGGTCCTGCGAGCTCTGCGGTTACCGCTAACAGCAGCAGCACAAGAGCTCCAATAATCGGCTTCTTATATAGCATGGCGTATTGAAACAATCGTTTACCTGTTAAGCCCATTGTCCCTAGCGCCCCCCATTTCCTTCACTTTTCGTCCGTTGCTTATTAGGACTCAATACTCGACTCCAGCTGCTGGCGATCATATTGCTCCCTGTACCAGCCGCCCGCTCGCAGCAGCTCCTCATGCGTGCCTTCCTGCACAATACGTCCTTCATCGAGCACGATAATCCAATCCGCATGCTGAATCGCAGACAAGCGGTGCGTCGTAATGAGCGTTGTTTTGCCCGCACGCTCTGTGCGGATGCCCTCAATAATTTCCGCCTCCGTCTTGCCGTCTACGGCAGACAGCGCATCATCGAGCATTAGAATTTCCGGATCAGCGATAAGCGCACGCGCAATACTCACACGCTGCTTCTGCCCGCCTGAAAGGGCAACTCCCTTCTCACCGACCATCGTTTCCAAGCCATCCGGCAAAAACTGAATATCCTTGGCAAAGGAAGCACGCTCCAGCGCACGCTGCAAATCCGCATCGCTGGCCTCACCCTTCTTCCCGAACCAAATATTGTGGCGAATCGAACGGGAGAACAGCACCGGCTGCTGCGGCACATAGCCGATCCAGCCGAGCAAGCGCTGAATTTCCAGCTTGTCGATGGGCACATTCGAGACGGAGATCTCTCCGCTGCCAATTGGATATTCCCTCAGAAGCTGCTTGAGCAGCGTCGTCTTGCCGCTGCCTGTGCGTCCAACAATGCCCAGCGTCTGGCCTTTGCGGATCGCGAAGGAAACATTGACCAAATTATCGACCTTCGACGAAGGATAGCGGAACGTCACCTTACGGAATGCAATCGTCTCCGGCTCATCCACTGCGACTAAATCTGCAGCATCCTTTACATCCGGTTTATAGTTCAGTGATTCGTTAACCCGATCAAGCGAAGCATTGCCCCGCTGCATAACGTTAATCAATTCTCCGATCGCAAGCATCGGCCAGATGAGCATCCCCAAGTAAATATTGAACGAAACCAGCTCGCCCAGCGTAATTTCACTCTTGAACACCATGTAGCCGCCATAGCATAGACCGATTAAATAGCTGAGGCCGATGAGAATTTTCATCGTTGGCTCGAACAGCGCATCGATGCGGGCAACCTCAATATTTTTCTCATACACTTCGTCTGTCTTGCGGCTGAACTGCTGCTGGCTCGCTTCCTCCTGTACGAAGGCGCGAATGACGCGCACGCCAGACACCGCCTCCAGCACCTGGTCATTCAGCTCGCCGAAGGAATCCTGCGCTTCCATGAAGCGGTGGTGGATTTTGCCGCCGAAATAGCTCATCGCCAGTGCCATAAGCGGCAGTGGCAGCAGCGCAGCCAGCGTCAGCTTGAAGCTGATTGTAGCGATCATAACCGCGAGAATGGTCACCATAAAGAAGGTCGAGTCAATGAGCGTCAATATGCCGAAGCCCGCTGTGTTCGACACCGCCTTCAAATCGTTCGTTGCCCGAGCCATCAAATCGCCAGTACGATTGCGCTCAAAGAAGGTCGGCGACATTTTCATAAAATGCTTCATCAGCTGGGAACGCATAATGCGCTCCAGAAGGAACGAGCCGCCAAACAATTGATAAAACCAAATATAGGACATGATGTAGCCTACAATGGTAATGGCAATCCAGCCGCCAATGATGAAATAAAACTCTTTGTCAGCAAGTGAGCCTTGCGAAATGCCATCGATGGCATAGCCCGTCATCCAAGGCGGAATAATATCCAGTACGCCAACCAAAATCAGCAGCACGCCCGCTATCGCGTAGCGCTTCCAATCCATTTTGAAAAACCATCCAAGCTTCTTAAGTACGATAAACATAGCGCTGCTTTGATACCTCCCCATATCCATCCAAACGTTTATTTTTCCCATAAAAAAAAGGAAACGCATCGGTTACACGATACGCTTCCTTCACATGCATCACCGACCTCTAGCGGGTCGAAAAGCATTGAAAAAGGCGCACGGCTGCATCGAACGCAACCATACGCCTTTGATTTATGGGAAAGCTCCCTTATTCATCAAAGAGAATTAACGCACGGATGGATTACGCTCATTAAATTCATATTTACAAAATCAAATTTCTTTCCTAGATGTACAGTAAATTTACGCATGAGACATAATCCTCCTTTCCATTTGTTTAATCTTCTGCCACTTTATCACCGCTTGTAAATGCTGTCAACACCTAATTCATCAACTACCCGTAATAACCTTTGTAGGATCAATTGAATATTGAGTGGTACCATTAGATAATTCGTAATTAGTATTATTCCCCCATCCCCAAATACTTCCATCCCCTCTCAACATCAAAGTATGCCCATACTTCGAAGAAATAGATACAACATTAGTCATATTTAATTTCAAATAAGGGATAGTTGGTGTTACGTGATTTGCTCCATGAATGACGACACTTCCATCTTTTTTAAGGAAAAAGCTTCTTGAGCCACTCATAGCGAAACCCTTTAGTAGGCTTATAGGTTGACCTAAATTATCTAGAATTGTAACAGGGTTAAGCTTTTGCTTCGAGCTATTCGCCAACTGCATAGAGCGATTGTCACCCCATCCTACAACACTTCCATCAGCTCTTATAATAAGAACAGCGTTCGAGCTAGCAGTAATGTCAATGGCATCTTTAAATTGAAACCCTGTTGCATATGTCGTATCACCAACAAGCAACGTATTAGATTGAACTATGGAAGGGGTACTATTATACACCTTATTAGTAGCCATATTCTTGTATTGGCCACTTAATTGATAGGAGCTATTATCTCCCCAAACATAAACTTTACCGTCAAATGTGATAGCTGCGCTAAAATCATAACCTGAGACTACTTTTTTAATGTTTTGTAAAGAACTCGTTTTTGTGGGACGGTCTAAATTGATGATGTTTCCCATTCCGAGCTGCCCTGCATTGTTTCTTCCCCATGTCCAAACCGTACCATCGGCTCGCAAAGCCGTGTTGTGGTTATTACCAGCGGAAATAGATACAACGGAGGTTAAGCCCGGGATCTGTACCGGTTGTTCACGATTAGTCGTCGTGCCGTCTCCCAGTTGACCGTAGTTATTTTTGCCCCATGCCCATACTGTCCCATCCTTTTTTAAGACCAGCACATGATTTTCACCAGTTTCTACTGCCTTTATATTATCCAAGCTATGGAGATGTGCAGGAGTTTGGACAGTAGCTCCAGAATCACCCAACATCCTGCCCCAACCCCAAAGTGTTCCATCATTCTTCAGCCAAAAACTATTATAGTAACTAGCTATAACAGAAGCATTAGCTTGGCTTGGGACCTGAATATAGCCAGTTGCGCTCCAATCTGACCAATACCTTTCATCCTTCACTTTAACTCTAACCTTAAGCGTCTGATTACCTGGTAGTGAAGATCTGATAAAAGAGCTCATATAATTAGAATCTGTACTCATTGTTATTTGCCCTGTATCCGCAACTACTTCGTCAGCACTACTTAATAACTGAATTTGATAGCCTGAGAATACGGTTAGGGCTCCGTCTGATTGGCTCCATTGAATCATCGGTTCTTGTTCGTTAAATATGGTTGGATTATTTTTATCCTTAGATATATCGTTCAAACTTACGGTTGGAGGCGTATCTTCTACTACCAGTTCAGGCTGGGTCAAATGAGTAAATCGCCATACTGTATTATCTTTTTTCAAAAATACAACCAAGCTAGTAGAAGCAGCTATTTCTTTAATCTCGCTGCTATTGAAAGAATATCTACCGTTAAATAAATTATTATTTACCCACGTCTTACCGGCACTGTCTTTGCTTATTGTGACTGTTCCACTTGCTATGGTATTTTGAATAGCTGTTACATCCGTAGTAGGAGCTTGGAACGGCAATGTATTTTGAATAGCGGATCCGGTTAGCGCAACTGTGGAGTTGTCACCCCATCCCCACACTTTCCCTTTAGTCGAGACTGCCCAGCTGTGATTAAAGCCTGTCGAAATGGAGACAAATCTCTCCGTCGTAGGCGGTTGTATGTCAGATAAAAGATAATTATTATTAGTCATGCCGTAAGGGATAGTAGTACGCCCTAATTGTTTAGCACTATTATTCCCCCAAGTAAATATGCGCCCTTCCTCACTCAGTGCAACATTAAATGCCGCTCCTGAATCAATTTGTATGATTTTATAACTGGAATTGATACGTATTGGATAGTTCCTCTTCTCATTTCCAGTTACATTGGTGGGAAGTGAAAGTTGTCCATAGGTATTATTCCCCCATCCCCATAATGTCCCGTCACTTTTCAGGATAAGATTATGTGCATCTCCTGCTGATATTGAAACAACGGAATCTAGTCCGGCAACTTGCATAGGTGTATGTCTGGAAGTTAAAGTGTTATCCCCTAATTGCCCCTCAGAATTACCGCCCCATGCCCATACTGTACCATCATCCTTTAAAGCTATAGTATGAGAAGAACCCAATGCCACATCAATTACATCACTAATACCCTCAACCTTAACCATTTTAGTAAAACCATTAGTGTAAGGATTACCAAGCCCACCATAGCTGTTACTTCCCCACATCCATACTGTCCCATCGCTTTTAATTAAAGCTGATCCGATTGATCCTGTATATAAACGGGGAGTGTATAATGTTTTCTCAGTGTATACTTCGCTAGATTTTGACAAGTTTCCCGCTAAATCTTCTGCGACTACTGTAAAATTATATTTAGTGTGAGCTTCCAAACCAAGTGCTTTATACGACCGATTCTTTGTGATTTCCATTAACTCGTTATTTTTATACACATAATATTGAAAAATCCCAACATTGTCAGTCGCAGCACTCCACGATATGGAAAGCTCATTTTCCGTCTTATTTGTCGTTGTAAAAGTTGCGGGCGGAATGGGCACCGTTTTATCAATTCTAACTGTAGCTTGAGCAGTAGGACTGTAATTTCCTGCCCTATCCACTGCCCTTGTAATAATGACCGTCTCTCCTTCAACTTCTATGTAGAAAGGAAAATCATATTGTATCCACTCTTCCTCTTCTCCTAATTTATACTCATAGCCACCTATCCCGCTTTCAGCATCTTGCCCCTCTCGAATGACGACATAAATCTCTTCATTCGTCCAATCCTCATAGTCCAAAACAACTTCCGGAGCAGTTGGTGGATTTCGATCAATCTTTGCACTCTCTGAATTAATTTCACTAATGTTCCCGGCCAAATCAATGGTCCGTGCGTATATAGTGTCTGTCGTATCTACTGTGAATGGCTCACGATAATCAAGCCAAGGATCGTTTTCATTCAAACGATATTGAGATTTTATTGAACCGCTTTCCTCATCATACCCGTCCCTGATTTCCACTACTACCTGTCCTATAGTCCATGTAGCAGAATCCATCATGATAGACGGAGCAGCAGGTGCAGTCTGATCAAGGTTTAACTTTACTTTCTTGCTTTTTTCTTGATTGCTGCTCTTATCAATAGAACGATAATAAAGAGTTGTGCTGCCATCTTTACTAAAAGCTAGCGGAGCCGAGTAACGGCTCCAGCTTTTCCCTCCATCTAAGCTATACTCTGAATAATCTATACCAGACTGCTGGTCTAAGCCCGTCAATTGTATTTCTATCGGACCAGTATAGTAGCCATTATCACCTTTTGTCCCTGTTACTGTCACGGTAGTTGCTGGTGCAGAAGTATCTTGTTTTACAGTGATGCGCGCACTTTTCTCCATCTCCACATTGTTATTAACATCGGTTGCACGATAAGTAATAACATATAATCGTCCTGGTGAAAGAGGAATAGGCGTCGAATAAGTTCTCCAAGATTCGTTTGCCACTTTATATTGAATGGAGGCTATATTTGCATTCCCACTTGCACTTAACTCGACTGTCGTATCCCCATAGTAAACGCCGTTCGTCCCTTTATTCCCAACAATACGAATCGTTGTATAGGGAGCATCAGCCGCTGATACGATCGTTCCTAAAGAAGAAAGCTCCCAGAACAGGCAGAATAATAGTAAGACCATAAAGCTTTTCTTCAACTGCAATCATCTCCGTCTATTTATATATTATTTTAGGAAATATTTTTTGATGGCTCTACTTCATGCCATTTAAGATCAAGAAGAATAGGCGGCACATAAATCGGGTCCGACCAATCATACTCAAGCTCATAGTTGAGACGTCCAATTAATAAATTTGATGTCTCATCCATTTGCAACTTCCAATGTCCACTGGCTACTGCTGCCTTAGCTTTTAACCGTTCACAAGCCTCTTCCCAGTTGTATTCTTTCCCTTTTGCTCGCTCAATCTCCGCCAGCCTGTCTTGATATCGCTGCTCCCGGGCCTGCTCCATCTCTTCTGTAAATTCCGAATCCCAGATTTCTATAAATTCAAAACCTTTTAATTTTGCTCGTTCTACTTGTTGTTTAAATTCGTCTGATACATAGATGCGAGTAGATGCATTCTCTGGAATTTTAAAAATAGTATAGTCGAAATTACTGATTTCTCTCTTAAAGCACATTTTAGGAATATCAGCTATTCCCCCACTTGGCATTCTTTGAATAACCGAATTTTCATAATCCAATACGTCCAATACCTGTATCACATTAACCATTGTATACTCATGAATATCCTCTAGCTCGCTTACAATAGCAGGCAAAAACTCGACATTATGTTCAATGAGCGGCCCCAGCGTACTATAAGCCTTCTTGGATAGTACAGCTACATTGTTTCCCATTGCTGCATAATCCTTCGCCCTGCCTTTTCGGTAAATTTTAAGCTCAAGAGGCCGCCAGTTCGAACTAAGTGGTTGTCCATTGAAATGCTCACTTAGTAAGTGCTCATCATTCTCCCAATCCCTTAATGCAAGATCAATGCTATTCTCAGCATAGGTGACCCACCAAATTTTCATTTGTTCCACTCCTTTTTTCTGTTATTACCATTACAATCATGTTTACGGTTTAGCTGGTTTTTTATTTTTAGATCTTCCTAATTCATAGTCACCACTCATTAATAGCTTTCTAACCTCATGAAGTTGAAAGAGAACATCATCCGCACTCTGCGCATTTTTTATTTTATCATAAACAAATTGACTGTATGATTTCACATGCCTTCCATTGTGCGTAGATACCTTCCAGGTAATTTCCGTAGCTTCATCCATAATATCCGCCGTATTGACCCCTGGCTTCATTGGGAGCCATACTCCATTAGCAGCCGAATTAGGATTAACATTGAATTTATCTAGAACCTTATATATATCTTGTGCAAGTTTACTGACTCCTCCTGTTGGAGCTATATGATGCGCAGCCCAATTCGTAATATTTCCTGGTATCTCTGGCTTCGGGATATTAGCTCTCTCCAACTGTTCCCCCAACACTGTACCACTAGTTTTAACTTTCTTTCCTTTTTGCTGCATCAAACTACCAGGTACTGAAGTAGATAATTTACCATTAAGATAACTAACTAAATTACAAGCAACGTTATGAGTTAGTATCCCCAAATCTGAAACATAGTAAGTATGGTATTCACTTACAGTAAAATTATAAACCTGCATCTCTTCACTGCGTATTTCAATTTTTTCAATCACAACATCGGCTGAACGATTGGTTTCTAATACATCACCTGCTTTTAATTCTTCAGCTATAACCCATCCCTTGTCTTTAATCCAGAATGGATGATTATTCGTGGTAACAATCTCCTCACCATCCGCATGAATGACATAAACTTCAGAGGTTGTTTTTTCGAAAACGTCTATCACTGGTTTGAAATCAATCTCGCCTGTTATCTCATTTTTAGCTTGAACGAGGTCTCCCAGTTTAACCTCCTCAATTGGCACCTTTCCTCTGTCCGTAATTACCATTGTGCCTCTCGCAAAGCAATTGCAGACTGAATTATAAAACTTATTAAACTTCTTCAGGCCAACAGTTGCCTTCTTTGCGCCAGCAAACGTTTCTAAAATAGGGACCATTGCGGCCACAGAAGTCAATGCATCTACATCCTTACCACGAATGAGATAAACTACAGCATTGAAACCGTCAGCAGGGGCTCCTAACACGGGGATATACCCTAATGCATCCGCCCAATTTTGAACATTTGTTATGACATCTTCATCATGGTCATATACCAGTCTTTCTGACCCTATCCAGAACTTTTGAAGGCCACTAGGACCATACATTTCCTTAGACCAGTGTTCATAGGCAGCAAGCCAATTACCTTGGTTAGTTGTATAAATGTATCTCATATGATAATTCATACAATCATTGCAGTTTCCTTTGTTATTACCGTTTACCGTCACACCTTTCTCATTTTTTTTTGGCGGAGTTGGTATCCAGTTAAACTCATTTAGGTCATCATTGGAAACTTTAAGACGAAAGAATGCCATATACTGTTTATTATTCTCCGGATAAATACGAACCTCATATTCCCCGCTTTTAATCCAATATATATTCCCATATCCATCTATCCACGATTTATTAGCAAAAAAATCTCTATTTTCCGTTACCTCGCCTACATATTTAACATTTGTATATGTGTTTTTATTACCGGCTGCTACAGTTTTTTGATATACACGAAGACTATCTTGAGTGCTTCCTGTATAAATTTCCATAACTAACCTTGAAGCCCTAACATTATTATAATAACTAAATGTTACAGACCCAGCATCTCCAGGTGTAGCATTTAAAGTAAATACTCTTCCTGTGCTAGACGCGGCAAATGATGCGGCGTTAGAGAGAGCAAATGGAGCAGCATTCCTTAGTACATCTGCACTTTCGCCAATTGAATATTCTGTATTATTTAAATTGAACGAAATATAATACTTATAACCCGCAAAACCAGAAAAACTAGAATACTGTGAACTTTTGAAAAGATCATGTTTTACTTTTACAAAGTACCGTCCAGGTTCCAGTTCAAATACCTTTTCATCTTTTTCGCTGAAAATCCCAAATGGACGCCCCTGCTCATTTTCAATGATCCCCATTGCTCCAACTATATTTATATTGATCTCTGAGGCCTGAAATAGATCAAAAACAAAATAATCAACATCATACAGGGAATTCATTCTTAATTCATTCCCATACGAATCTGTTTCCAGATGATCATGATTGGATATAGGCTGCGCCACATTCTGTGTACTTGCAAAACTATCCTCCACCGTAAACTTAACACTAAGCTCTTCGGCCACATTTAAGTTAGATACACGTACATAATACGTATTACCTGCTATTAATTGCTGCTCCAGTTTTGAGAATAATCCACCATACGGCTTGTCACCAGTAACATCATCATTTTCCGCCAACGGACTTGTAAGAGAATCGTCAGAATATAACGAGATATAGGTATCCTGATGAGATCCTCCCGATGCTTTTGATGTGAAAAATCTATATAACCCTGTTTGATCAGGAGTAAAGCTTGCTATTGCACTCTGTCCAGATGGAGCAGAAATATCCACAGGTGCACGATTCACTATAGGTATTAGGTTATTCTGTGTATTAGCTGTAACCAGAAGTCGAGCTTTTACTTGAGACTCACCAAATCCCGTCACTTTGATAAAATATGGCTTAGCTCGCGTTAATCCTATGTTCAGATTAGAGAAAACAGAATCTGCATCATCATCATTGAAACCGCCTGGAATAAGCTGTGTTAAATTTGCATCGGAATATAAGGAAATTTGAGTATCATTTTCTCCGTTGCTAATTAACCCTCCGAAGTAGCTCGTACTGAAATTGAACTCCCCGCTTGTCGGAGGAATAAATACATAAATCAAACCGCTACTTCCCTCAGTCAGGTCTAGGGGTTGATTTAATTGAATATAAGGGATTTCTGAGCTAACGACTTCTGCTGTAATTCGCGTCTGTAGAACATCATTACCATAACCTGATACTTTGACATAATAGGTATTTCCACCATCCAAACTAGTCTTTATCTCTGAAAATACCAGTCCGTTATAATCATCATTTGTAGCTATTAGTTGAGTAAGATTGACGTCTGCATAAATACTTAATTCTGTGTCATTTGCTATGCCGTTACCTTGAAAATAACTAGTAAAAAACCGATAAATTCCGGAAGTTGCCGCACTAAATTTAAATAGTTGGCTATTGGATTGTTGATTAACATCAACCGGTGTGAATACAACCAGTTCCTGAATAACTGTCGTTGCCGTTATTTCTGAGTAAACACTCGTTCCATCGTCATAATTCGCGGCAACAGAAAGCTTATACGCAGTGAGTGGCTCCAGATTGACAAATGTGTATACCGTATCAAAAGATGTTGTAATAACTTGATCATTTAATTTCACTGAATAAGATATTGCGTTAGGCATTGCATTCCATGCTAGCTTAATACTGTTGCCAAAAGGAGTAGTCACGAGTCCCGTAGGAGGCAGATATATCGGCGCCTCGGTTGCATCTAAGGAAAGTGTATAGGGATTTCTGCTGTAGGACCCACTGAAACCTTCTACCTTAATGTAGTAGTTTGAATGTTTAACCAGAGTAGCCTCAATAAACTCATTGACACCTGTTCCTCCGCTAGTAGACTGCCCAATCAATATGCCCGTAGAGTCATAAAGATAAAGCTCGTAGTCCATATTATTCGGGACAAATAAAGTAATCTTCTGTCTCCCGTTTCTTTGAGCGTTAAGGACATAATAATCAATATCGCTTGCTGTTGAAATATAGGATACATATGATTGACCTGCAACAACCTCTTTAGCAGTCGGAATTGTATTGTTCGGTTCAAAGGTATCTGGACCAACGCCTTCTTGCGTTACAAATACAACAAAAATATCATCGTCTACTCCTGTTGGACGAGCTGGATATCTGAACTTAATAAAATACGTCCCAGTCGGCGTATTCTGGCCTGTTAACCATGAGTACGATATAATCTGGTTCAACTGAGGGCTTTGAATGGTTGAAGTTTGAATAATGCTTGAAAAATCCATAGTAGAAGACACTTCAACGATAATTGAACTATGAATGTTATTTCCATGCTGATCGCCGTTAAGCTTCAAAGAAACCTCGGCACGCTCGCCTGCTATTACCGTTTGTCCGTCACCTGTCTTGTCATAAGAGGCAATATTAATACCCTCATCTGTGTCTGAAGGTATAAATATTTTCTCATGCTCATCTAATGTTTCCTCTGACATGGGAGCAATTGAACCGGATATAACATTCAGAGCCTTAGCAACATTTATTATTCCTTTGCCGTACTCGTGGATATCCCCTAACGGTGTAGCAGTGCTGTACAATTTATTTGTAATATCGTCAGCTGTTAATTCCGTATTCTTAGACCATAGCAATGCTGCAGCTCCTGTGACGTATGCCGCTGCTGAGGACGTGCCGGATGTGACACCATAACCATCATTTAATGTGGTGCTTAATATGTTACTGCCGGGTGCTACAAGATCCAAATCCGCACCTGTATTAGAGAATACAGCTCTTTTATGCGCTTGATTCACTGCGCCAACGGCAACTACTTCGGGATACCGAGCAGGGTACATCACTTCGTTCTGGGTATTCCCTTTATTTCCAGAAGCGGCAATAATCAGAATACCGTTATCCCTTGCCAATTGAATGGCCTCTTGCAGAGATTCACTGTTCTCAGTCGTAGTGAAACTCATATTAATAATATCAATATCTTGGCTAATGGCCCATTGGATGCCTTGAATAACTGAGCTTATATATCCTCTGCCCAAGTCATCCATAACCTTTACGGCATATAGGTTTACATTTTCGGTAACCCCTACCACGCCCATTGTATTATCATTTGCAGCAATCGTACCTGCAATATGAGTACCATGCCCATGATGATCCTCATAAGAGCCATTCGTTTCTATGACGTTTATACCGCCTGCAATCGTTAAATCACTATGATCAGCAATTCCGGTATCAAAAACGGCTACGTTAATTTTATCGCCAAACTTATCCTGTGAATTCGCCAAATAGGCTCCAGTTGAGTGCATGCCCCAAGGAATACTTTGCGAGCTATCTTTAATGACTTGCTGCTCTATCTTATAGGTTGATTCTGTTGCAGAAAGACCTACAGGATAATCGACCTCAATCGACTCAACCATGTCCTGCTGGAGAATTTCTTGCACCTCTGTCTGATTAAGCTCCATCGCAACGATGTTCAGCATTCCAATATGGGTGAGTGCTTCACCTGTTTCCAAATAGGTAGATTCCGATACACTGTTGTCTACCAGATCGCTTGTAACTTCGTTAATCTTTTTCAATCTAATAAGATATTTTTCTTTGGGTAAATCCTTATTTCCATTTTCTTCCACAACCGATTTTATCGTCTCTATTGCCTCAATTGTGTTCTCTGCAGTTACCAATTCACCTACATCCACTCCTTCTGTTTGTGCATAAGATGTAGGCAAAGGCACATAAGTAATAATCATACAAATAATTAGTATTGAAGATAAAATGTTTCTCATAGAACTCCTCCGAATTAACTAGTATGTATTCAATATCAGACAGATTGTCAAGCCAAGTGCGACACTTCAACCTGAAAAGCTTCGTGTGCGGTTTTCCATCCTAGACACTTTCGAGGACGGTTATTAATAAAGAACAACGCGCACGCTA